>JAXDIE010000070.1:0-11839 GCA_034664165.1 Thermoleophilaceae bacterium
ACCTGTTCTGGTTCTTCGGGCACCCCGAGGTCTACATCATGATCCTGCCGGCCTTCGGCATGATCTCGGAGATCCTGCCGGTGTTCGCCCGCAAGCCGATCTTCGGCTACAAGGCCATCGTCGCGGCAACCGCGGGCATCGCGTTCCTCGGCCTGATCGTCTGGGGCCACCACATGTTCACCACGCCGATCCCGGCCACCGTGATGTGGTTCTTCATGATCTCCTCCTTCACGATCGCGGTGCCGACCGGCATCAAGATCTTCAACTGGCTGGCCACCCTCTGGCGCGGCTCGATCGTCATGAAGACTCCGCTGTTCTTCGCCGCGGGCTTCATCGGCCTGTTCGTGATCGGCGGCATCTCGGGCGTGATCCTCGCGATCTTCCCTGTCGACTGGCAGCTGCAGGACAGCTACTTCGTTGTGGCCCACCTGCACTACGTGCTCTTCGGCGGCAGCGTCTTCGCGATCTTTGGCGGCCTCTACTACTGGTTCCCCAAGATGTCGGGCCGGATGCTCTCCGAGGGCCTCGGCAAGGCGTCCTTCTGGGTCATGTTCGTGGGCTTCAACCTCACGTTCCTGGTCCAGCACAGCCTGGGCCTGTCGGGCATGCCGCGGCGCATCTACGACTACCCGGCCGACGCCGGCTGGAGCGGCTTCAACATGGCCTCGACGATCGGCTCGTTCCTGCTCGGGATCGGCGTGCTGCTCACCGTGATCAACGTGCTCCAGAGCCTCAAGAACGGCAAGCGCGCCGGCAACGACCCGTGGCAGGGCAACACGCTCGAGTGGTTCGTTCCCTCCCCGCCGCCCGCCAACAACTTCGACGTGGTCCCGCGCATCCGCTCGCTCGAGCCGATGAAGGACATCCGCCGCGAAGTCGTCCGCGAGGGCGGCAACCCGGCCGGCTCCGTCGCCCAGCCCGTCGCCTGAGGTAGCCTTCTTCGCCGCATGACGGCCCCTTCGCCACGCTTCCGCCGCCTTGCCTTCTGGACCGCGATCGCAACCGTTCTGCTGATCGTGGTCGGGGGCATCGTGCGCGTGTCGTCATCCGGCCTGGGCTGCGGCGCGGCGGGCAGCGGGCTCCACGGCTGGCCCTTCTGCCAGGGCAACGTCATCCCCGGCGTGGACCCGCATTCGATCATCGAGTACTCGCACCGCACGCTCGCGTCGATCGTCGCGCTCCTGATGCTGGTCATCGCCATCTGGGCCTGGCGCAGCTACCGCGCCAATCGCAACCTCGTGGTCGCGTCGACGGTGGCGTTCCTCCTGATCGTGGCCCAGGGGCTGCTGGGCGCGCTCACCGTGGAGCTCAACCTGGGCGCCGGCCTGGTGGCCACCCACCTCGGCATCGCGATGATCCTGCTGGCACTGGTTGTCTACATCTGGCGCTCCGCCGATCCGGAGGTGATCGGCGCCGACCCACTCGATGCCGGACCGCGCTTCAAGGCGGTCGCGATGGCAGCCCAGATCGGCCTGTTCCTGACGATCGTAGCCGGCGGGTTCATGGCAGGCACCCAGAAGTTCGGCCGCCTCGATTTCGACGGCTCCGGCGCCCACCACGCTTGTGGCACACAGTTCCCGGGATGCAACGGCTCCTTCATGCCCTTCGGCAGCGCTCCGCTGGTGGACATCCAGCTGACCCACCGCTTCTTCCTCTACGTGACCACCGCCCTGATCCTGTGGCTGGCCGTCATGGCGCTCCGCCGGAAGCCCAGCAAGAAGGTTGTGGGCATGACGTACGGCCTGCTGCTGATCCTGGTGCTCCAGCTCTTCGTCGGCGCCCTCAACGTCTGGCTGCCCGAGATCTACGAGGCCCTGATCGTGACCCACCTGACCCTGGCCACGTTCCTCTGGGGCCACCTGTTCGGCCTCAACCTCCAGCTCTACCGCGTGCCGGCGCCGATCACCCAGAGCTCGGCCGGGCGCACCGGCGCGGTGACCGCGTGATGGAAGCCGGGACCCACAGGGCCGCCGTCACAACGGTCGAGCGCTCGCGGCTGCGGACCACGGCGGCCGACTACTTCGAGCTGACCAAGCCCAAGGTCCAGAGCCTGCTCCTGTTCACCACCATCACCACGATGTACGTGGCCGGGACCCCGAGCCTGATGCTCGTCGCGCTGACCTGCCTGGGCGGGGCGCTCTCGGCCGGCGGCGCCGGAGCCATCAATCACTGGTACGACCGCGACCTGGACGCCCTCATGGAGCGCACCGCCAACCGGCCGATTCCGTCAGGGCGGGTCTCACCCCGGGCGGCGCTGACGTTCGGCATCGCGCTCGGCGTGGCGTCGTTCGCCCTGCTCTCGCTCACCGTCAACGTCCTGGCCGCGGCGCTGGCCCTCTCCGGCCTCCTGGGCTACGTGTTCATCTACACCGTCTGGCTCAAGCGCAGCACGCCCCAGAACATCGTTATCGGTGGCGCCGCCGGCGCAGTTCCGCCACTGGTGGCCTGGGCAGCGGTGACGGGCTCGCTCAGCGGGGCCGCGCTCTACCTGTTCGCCATCGTCTTCTACTGGACCCCGCCCCACTTCTGGGCCCTGTCTCTCCTGATGAAGGACGAGTACGCCAAGGCGGGCGTGCCGATGCTCCCGGTGGTCCGCGGCGAGGACGAGACACGCTGGCAGATCGTGCTCTACACACTCCTGCTCGTCGCGGTCACGGTTCTCCCGTTCGCCGGCCACCTCTTCGGCACGCTCTATCTGGGCGTGGCCCTGGCCCTCGGCCTGGTGTTCCTGGGCATGGCCCTGCTCTTGCGCCGCCGCCGGGACCGTCGCTCCGCGCTTCGCCTGTACCTGTTCTCGCTCGCCTACCTCGCGGCCCTCTTCGCCGCGATGGTTGTCGACGTTCGACTCTGACCCCACCCCGAACCGGAGGGCCCAATGCCCGATCCTGATTTCTCCAACGTGACCCAGGGGAACGGCTTTGCCTACGCCCACCTGGATGACCTCGGCGACCCGTACGGCTTCCGCAAGGTCCGCAAGGGCCTGGGAATTGAGGCCTTCGGCGCCAACGCACTCGTGCTCCCGCCAGGTTGGGAGACCGGAAACCACTTCCACGACGAGCAGGACGAGCTCTACTTCGTCCACTCGGGCAGCATCGAGATGATCTTCGGTGACGGCTCCACCGCCCAACTCGGCCCCGGATGCGTGGCACACGTCGAGGCCGCAACCGTGCGGCGCTCCAGGAACACGTCCGACACCGAGGACGCCGTGATCCTGGTCATCGGCGCCAAGGGCGGCTACATCGGCCGAGACGGGCGCCTGCCGGAGGGCGAAGAGCGCAAGGTCCCGGGTGGCCCTCCCGGCGCCTGAGCTCAAGCGGCTGGGCGCGGTGGCCTACCGCGAGCTGGCCCCCGAGCACGGCGCGGACCGGGCGCCGACCACCCTGTTCCTGCACGGTTATCCCGAGTCGTCCTACCTGTGGCGAAACGTCATGCAGGGCGCCGCCAACGCCGGCTGGCGGGCGATCGCGCCCGACTTCGCCGGCTTCGGAGACACCGCGCCTGACCTGCCCGGCACCTGGGAGCGCCAGCTGGAGCTGCTCGACGGGTTCGTGTCGGGCCTGGCGCTGGGCCCGGTCGCCCTGGTGGTGCACGACTGGGGCGGCCTTATCGGCCTCCGCTGGGCCTGTGACAACCCCGGCATGATCCGGGCGCTGGTCATCTCCAACTCGGGCTTCTTCGACGACGGGCGCTGGCACGGCTTCGCCAAGGTGCTCCGCACCCCGGGCGAGGGCGAGCAGGCAATGGAGGCGCTCACGCCCGAGCTTTTGGGCACGTTCCTGCGCCAGGAGTACCCGGACCTCACCGACGACGCGCTTGCCGAATTCGCCAAGTCGCTGGCCACGCCGGAGCACCGCCAGGCCGCGCTCGACCTATATCGCTCGGGCGACTTCTCCAAGCTCGAGCCCTACCAGGGCAAGCTGGGCGCCCTGGGCGTGCCGACCCTGCTGCTGTGGGGAGCCGAGGACAAGTTCGCGCCGGTCGGCGGCGCCTACCGCTTCAAGAAGCAGATCCCCGACGCCGAGCTCGTGATCCTCGAGGGAGCCGGCCACTTCCTGCCCGAACAGGCACCGGATCGCTTCCGTGACGAGGTCCAGCGCTTCCTGGGCAGCCTGACCCTGTCGGGGTAGGTTTCGAGGATGAGCACCGATATGCAACGTGCGCCCGCTCCCGTGAGGGTCGCGCTGGCGGCTGCGATCGGTGTGGTCGTGCTCAATACGTTCACCGGCAATCCCGTTCTTGCCCTCTGGATCGCCTCGAAGACCAACGGCGACGGACCGATGAAGATGGAGTCGATCCTGGTCTTCCTGGTGGTGATGGGCGTGATCACGGCTCTTCTCTACCGGCTGCTCAAGTACCTCGGCGCCCGCTATGACATCGCCTCCGGCGCCCCACCCGCCACGCGACAGCATCTACCCTGGAACCAGAGCCTCCGCGGGGACCGGCCGACGGGCTACGACGGGCCCAGGCCGCTCACCACCGTCGAGCGGATCGTCTGCGCAATCGTGATCGTCGTCTTCGCGCTGTTCGAGTACTGGTTCTTCTTCATGGCCTGCTCGCCCATCGACCAGCGCTGCGGCCGCAACGCCGACGCGGTGGTGGCCCCGCTGCGAATCGGCTAAATCACCGGGCGGCCGAAGACGGGCATCGAGTAGTCCTCGCCGGCCGTGCCCTGTTCGGCACGGATCACGTGGATCACGGCGTTGATCAGCGCCAGATGCGTGAAGGCCTGCGGGAAGTTGCCCAGGTGGCGCCCGCTCTTTGCGTCCAGCTCCTCGGCGTAAAGCTGAAGCGGGCTGGCGTGTGAGAGGAGGCGCTCGCAGAGCTGGCGGCCACGGTCAAGCTCGCCAATTTCGATGAGCGCCGAGACCAGCCAGAAGGAGCAGATCGTGAAGGTGCCTTCCTCGCCGCTCAGGCCGTCGTCAGTCTCCTCGACGCGGTAGCGCAGCACGAGGCCGTCCTGGGTCAGCTCGTCCGCGATCGCCAGCACGGTCTTCTTGATCCGCTCGTCGGAGGCCGGGAGGAAGCGCAGGAGTGGCATGAGGAGCACGGAGGCGTCCAGCGCGTCGGTGTCGTAATGCTGGCAGAAGACCCCGCGGCTGTCGGTGCCGTGTTCGCAGATATCAGCGTGGATGGTGTCGGCCTCGGCCTGCCAGCGCTCGGCGCGCTCTTCGTCGTCCTTGAGCTCCGCGAGGCGCGCGCCGCGGTCGCAGGCGACCCAGCACATGAGCTTGGACGAGGTGAAGTGCTGGGGATCGCCGCGGACCTCCCAGATCCCGCGATCCGGGTCGCGCCAGTTCTCGATGGCCGCCTCGACCTGGCGCTCCAGGATCGGCCAGACGCGCTCGGGCAGGAAGTCGCGCGACTTGGTGTGCAGGTAGACGGAGTCGAGGACCGCGCCCCATACGTCGTGCTGATCCTGGTCGTAGGCCCCGTTGCCGATCCGCACTGGCTTGGCGCCCTCGTAGCCCGAAAGGTGCGTCAGCGTCTCCTCGGTCAGCTTCTGGGTGCCGTCGATCCCGTACATGATCTGCAGCTGGCCCTCCTCGGCCTCGGCGCAGTCGGCGATGAAGTAGAAGAAGTCGTTGGCCTCCCAGTCGAAGCCGAGCGTGTAGAGGCCCCAGAGCATGAAGGTGGAGTCGCGGATCCAGGAGTAGCGGTAGTCCCAGTTGCGCTCGCCTCCCGGCGTCTCGGGCAGTGACGTGGTGGCCGCGGCCAGCATCGCGCCCGTCGGGGCGTAGGAGAGCCCCTTGAGCGTCAGGGCGCTGCGCTGGAGGTAGGTGCGCCACGGATGGTCCGGGAACTCCCCGCGGTCGAGCCAGTGCTGCCAGTGATGGGCGGTCCAGACCAGGCGCTCGTAGGCATCCTCGTAGGTGGTGGGCGCCCCGTGCTCGGACCAGGAGAGGGCACAGAAGCGCGACTCGCCCTCCTTCATCATCGTGCGGGCCAGGGCACGTGGGCCCTCGAAGCCCAGGTTCATGTCGGTGGTCAGCCGCAGGGGGTGCGGCAGCCCTTCGCAGTGCACGATGCCCTCGTGGTAGCCGGGGCCGCTGTACTCCCACTCACCGCGCTTGCGGCCGTAGTCGAAGACCGGCTCGCAGTCCATGTTGATCTGCACCTCGCCGTTGACGCAGCGCACGGTGCGCAGCAGCACGTGGTCGGCGTCGTAGTCCGTCGGGGAGCGCCGGTGCGTGTTGGAGCGGTCGCTCTCGTGGTGCCAGGGCCCGATCAGCAGCACGTCGCGGACGATGGCCCACCCGCCTCGTGTGCCCCAGCTGGTCTCTAGCACCATGGTGCCCGGCAGGTACCGCCGGGCCGCCGGGACGGTGACGTCGGCCGGCGCCAGCCTGAACACGCCGGCGTCCCGATCAAGAATGGCGCCGAACACGCTGGGCGAGTCCATGCGCGGCAGGCAGAGCCACTCGACGTTGCCGCTGGGCGCGACGAGGGCACAGGTCTCGCAGTCGGAGAGGAAGGCGTAGTCCGCAATAGGCGGAAACGCACTGGTGCGGCGGGTGTCCTCGCCGAGCAGCTGGGCCGGCGAGGCCTTCATGCCGCGTCCAGACCGGCGGCGGCTGCGGCGTCCATGACCAGGGTCAGCTCGCCGTCGCGCGGATCGACCAGGCTTCCCGGCGCATCCGGCCCGGCAGGCCCCACGAAGGCGCGGTGGACCGCCGGCGCCTTGTCGGCACCCGTCACGAGGAACACGACTTCGCGGGCGGCGTTCAGCACGGGGAACGTCAACGTCACGCGTGGGACCAAAGGCGCCATGCCCGGAGTATTCACCCCGACTGCCCATCGCTCCTGCTCGCCGAGCTCCGGGTTGCCCGGGAACAGGGATGCGCAGTGGGCGTCCGGCCCCAGTCCGAGGAGGATCAGATCGAGCTGCGGCGGCTCGTCTCCGGGGAACGCGGCGCGTAGCTTGGCCACGTAGTCGGCGGCGCCATCGTCGGGCCCCCTCTCCCCCTCGATCCGGTTCACGATCGGCCCGGGGCCGCTGATCCGGTCGAACAGGGCGCGCTTGGCCATCCCGTAGTTCGAGTGCTCGTGGTCGGGCGGGACACAGCGGTCGTCGCCGAACCAGAGGGTGGTGCCCTCCCAGTCCACAGCCATGTCCGCGAGGAGCTCGTAGGCCACCCGGGGAGTCGATCCGCCCGTCAGGGCGATGTGCATGCCGGCACCCGCGGCGGCAGCAAGCCGATCGGCGACCTCAGCCGCCGGGTTGTCGACAACGACCGTCCGGTGGGCACTCACCCGAGCATCGCCCGGGCGGACTCGAGCGCCGGGCCGTAGGTGGCATTACGCAAGAGGGCTTGGCGGATCCCCTCGCCAAGGATTCCGGCCTCGCCGCGCGAGGCGCCCAGCAGGGTCCAGTTGGACTCCTTGCCCTTGTGGGTCACGCGCTTGGCGGACAGGCCGCCAGATCCCCGGTTGAGCGACAGCGACATGCCCGACTCGGTCTCGATCGTGATGCCCGCCAGCCCCGGGGTGCTCATGGTCGCGTCGGCCTCCAGCCGCAGGGTCACGTCCGTGCGGCGCGCCGTGGCGTGCCCCTCCATGGCGCCTCCCTGGTGAACCATGTGCCCAGGCTTCCAGCCAAGGCGCGATCCGAGCCAGCCGAAGAGCAGCAGGCCGGCCGTGGCCGATTCCGGGTGATGCCGCACGGTGAGCGCGTTGATCCGGCCGAGCTCGGGCCGCCACTGATCGGGATCGAAGCTGGCGGCGATTCGCTCGCGCCAGGGCGTGCTGCGAAGCCAGGCCAGGTCGACCACGTACGCCTCCTTGGAAAGCTCCGTGGCCCGTGCCAGAGCTGACTCGACCGACGGCTCCTCGACCGAGTCGACGAGGACCACCTGGGCGAGGCTCAGCAGGGAGTCGACGCCCTCGTGGTGGCGATGCGGCGCCCACACCACGGTAGCCAGGTCGGTGACCACGAGCGGATCGACAATCGTCTTGAGATGCCTGAGGTTCTCGGGGCCCACGTCGACCACGACCCGTTCGTGCCCGAGCGAGACCCCGGCCGCGCTGGCCGCCTCATCGTCGGCGAGCGAGACGGTGGCGTCGATCCCGTCGCGTCCGGGCGTGACGGTGCAGAGAATGGTGCGTGACGGGTGGTATCGCCCGACGTTCTCGAGGCGATTCAGGATCTCGCCGCGCCACTCGGCGTCGGCGATCACGACCAGGTTGATGACCCTCGCCGGAACGAACGCCTCGTTCTGGGAGTGGCGCTCGATCAGCAGCTCGCGCAGCGCCGTCTCGATCTTCGACGGCGTCGTGTGCTGCTCGGACCAGACGTTCTCGCTCAGATCGCCCTCCAGCGATGCCCGGGCTCGAGCAGCTCGTTGGCCTCTTCGGGGCCCTGTGAGCCTGCCTCGTAGGTCGGCACCGGCCCGGGCGTGGACTCCCACGTCCGGACGATCGGGTCACAGATGCGCCACTGGGCCTCGACCTCGTCGTTTCTCGTGAACAGCGTGGCGTCGCCCCTCATGGCGTCCATGATCAGGCGCTCATAGGCCTCCGGCGACTGTGACAGGAAGGACGTGCCGTAGAGGAACTCCATGTTCACGGGCCGGATCGACATCCTCGTGCCCGGGATCTTGGCGCCCATCGAGATCGACACGCCCTCGTTGGGCTGCATGGTCAGGATGATCTGGTTGGGCTGGACGCCCACCGAGTCGCCCTGCTGGAACGCCAGGTGCGGCACCGGCTTCAGCGTCACCGCGATCTCGGTGACCTTCCGTGCCAGCCGCTTGCCGGTTCGCAGGTAGATCGGCACGCCCGCCCAGCGCCAGTTGTCGACCTCGAGGCGCAGCGCCGCGTAGCTCGCGGTGGAGGAATCGTCGGGCACGTCCTTCTCCTGGAGGTAACCCACGCAGTCCTCGCCCTCGGCGTGGCCGGACGTGTACTGCGCGCGGACGGCCATCTCGGGCACCGTCTCGGCGGTCGGCGCATGGATCGCGTGCAGCACCTTGACCTTCTCGTCACGGACCTCGTCGGCCGAGAAGTTCACCGGCGGCTCCATGCAGAGCAGCGTGAGCAGCTGAAGCATGTGGTTCTGGACCAGGTCGCGGAGCGCTCCCGAGCTGTCGTAGTAGCCCGCCCGGCTCCCGATCCCCAGGTCCTCGGCGGCGGTGATCTGCACGTAGTCGATGTAGTTCCGGTTCCAGATCGGCTCGAACATGCCGTTGGCGAAGCGCAGCGCCAGCATGTTCTGGACCGTCTCCTTGCCCAGGTAGTGATCGATGCGGTAGATCTGCTTCTCGTCCAGGACCTTCAGCACGTCCTTGTTCAGGTCGAGCGCCTCCTGCAGGTTGGTGCCGAACGGCTTCTCGATCACCACCCGCACGTCGGCGCCCTCCTTGTGGTCGAGGCCGCACTTGCCCAGCTGATCGACGATCACGGGGAAGAACGTGGGAGCGGTGGACAGATAGAAGACGCGGTCGAACGTGATGCCCGCGTCGGCGTCGAATTCGTCGATGCATTTGCCGAGCTGCTCGAACACCGCGGGGTCGTCGAACACGCCCGGGACGTAGCGGACGTTCTCCATCAGCTTGTCCAGGACCTTCGGGTCCGGGGTGCGGCGCGAGTACTTCTCGATCCAACCGCGCGCCTCGGCCTGGTAGTCCTCGTGCGGCTTGTCGCTGCGCGAGACACCGATCAGGTTGAAGCGCTCCGGCAGCCCGCCCTCGTGCGCGAGGTTGTAGATGGCGGGCAGCAGCTTGCGCGCAGCCAGATCCCCGGTCCCGCCGAAGATCACCATCGTCGTGGGGTGGACCGGGAGGCGCTCGAGCCCCTTGATCAGGGGATTCTCCTCGGCGCCTCCGGCCCCCTGCTCGTCGGGCGCCACCTAGAGCATCCCCTTGATCTTGGCCGCAAGCTCGCGGACACCCGCCACCGGGTCGCCGTCGAACCTGACCCGCTCGGCGGGCAGGCCGTGCGAGCGCAGCGTCTGCAGGTCGCCGGTGGCCTGTGCGTTCTTCAGCGTGGTGAAGCCGAAGCCCTGACCCGGGATTTCGGCGTCATCGGGGCCGTCGTGGATCAGCTGCAGGAAGATCCCTACCGCGGGACCACCCTTGTGGAACTGGCCGGTCGAGTGGAGGAACCGCGGGCCATAGCCGTAGGTCGTGGTGGCCTTCGTGCCGTCGCGGATCACGGCCCGCAGCTCGGCCACGGCGGCGTCGAACTCGTCGCTCGGCTCCAGGTAGCCCATGATGGCCACGTAGTGCGGCGGGCCGGCCTGGCCCAGGAGCGCCTGCAGAGCCTCGTCGGTCGCGTTCTCGACCTCGGGCAGGGCGCCGTTGGCCGCGAACTCATCGAGCACGCGGTTGGTGTTGTCCTTGGCCTCCTGCACGTTGGGCTGGTCGAACGGGTTGATCTCGAGGGCCCAGCCTGCAACGGCCGTGGCGAACTCGGAGAAGAAGAAGATCCTCCCGAGGTCCTCCGGGCCGCCGGCCTTGAGCGTGATCACCGGATGCCCGGCCTTGGCCAGCTCGACCATGGCCTCCTCGTTGTCCGAGTCGGGCTCGTCGCGATTTGCCAGATGCACAAAGACGCGGTCATCGCCATACGCGGATGGATCACCGAGCGGCTCGTCGGCCACCGGCAGGAGCCCCTTGCCCAGCTTGCCCGTCGACTCGGCGACGAGCTGCTCTGCCCACAGGCCGAAGCTCGCGATCGGCTCATCGACCACGAAGGTCAGCTTGTCGCGGCCCTGCGTGGCCAGCTCGCCCAGCGCGATGCCCATCCACAGCCCCTGGTTCGACGCGGAGCTGTCGTAGTTGGCACACGCCTGCTCGGCCACCTGCGCGCCATCGAGGATCGCCTCCACATCGGCACCCATCAGCGCGGCCGGCACCAGCCCGAAGAAGGAGAGCGCCGAATAGCGCCCACCAATGTCGGGATCGTTCTGGAACGTCTGCCGGAAGTTGTTCTTCGCAGCCAGATCCACGAGGGATGTCCCGGGGTCCGTAATCGCGATGAAATGGCTGCCTGCACTGTCGGCGCCCACCGCCTCGACCACCTGTTCGTGGAAGTGGCTGAAGAACGAGTTGGGCTCGATCGTGCCCCCCGACTTGGACGAGACGATGAAGATGGTCTTCGACACGTCGATGGCCTCGCCCACCGCCAGGACGGTTGCCGAGTCCGTCGAGTCCAGCACGTGGAGTCGCAGGCCGCCATCGAGTGGCCCGAAGCTGCGGCGAAAGACCTCAGGGGCCAGGCTCGATCCGCCCATCCCGAGCAGCACCACGTCGGTCAGGCCATCGGCCACGCACGACTCACGCAGGGCGATGAGGGCGGGAACGGCATCCTGTAGCGGCTCGGTGATCGTGAGCCAGCCCAGGCGGTTCTCGATCTCCGGAGTGCCGGCGGCGGCCCAGAGCGTCTCGTCCTTGCGCCAGACGCGCTGAGCCACGTCGTCCTCGACAGCCTTCTTGGCGCGTGCGGCAACGCCGGCCTCGAGCTCATCCGGGATGAGCGACTCGATCGTCTTCGGGCGGCCCGTCACAGTGGCCTCGCGGGTGGACTCAACGCCAGCCAGCAGCTTCTCGAATGGCGTGACGAACGCCGCGATGCCGTCCTTCAGCAGCTTGGCGGTTACTTCGTCAAGATCGACTCCCGCGTCGGCGAGCGCCTTGAGGTCCGCCGAGGGATCCTCGGCGGCGGTTACACCGGTGATCTCGGACTTCTCGGCCGCTGCCAGCAGGGTCGCCATCGGCATCGTGTTCACCGTGTGGGGACCCACGAGGGAATCGACGTACTTGGTCTCGGGGTAATGGGGATTCTTGACGCCCGTAGATGCCCAGAGCGGGCGTTGCACCGGGGCACCCGCCTCACGCAGGGC
>JAXDIE010000083.1:0-3396 GCA_034664165.1 Thermoleophilaceae bacterium
AAAGGGCGACGCCGGCCCTGACGGAGCAATGGGCGTCGCGGGTCCTGACGGAGCACAGGGCGACCCGGGCACTGATGGCTCAAAGGGCGACCCAGGTCCCGATGGCGCACGAGGTCCTGACGGAGCAAAGGGCGACCCGGGCACTGATGGCTCAAAGGGCGACCCAGGTCCCGATGGCGCACGAGGTCCTGACGGAGCAAAGGGCGACGCTGGTCCGGACGGAGCAAAGGGCGACGCGGGTGCTGATGGCGCGCGAGGTCCCGACGGCGCAAAGGGCGACGCCGGCCTCGACGGCGCAAGGGGTCCCGATGGCGCAGCGGGTGATTCGGGCACCGCAGGTCTTTCATGCTTGCCCACGAACCCGGCGTGCGTGGGCCCCCAGGGGCTACAGGGACTACAGGGGTCCCGGGGCGCAACCGGCGATGCCTGCCTGCCCACCGACCCCTCATGTGTGGGCCCGCAGGGCTCGAAGGGCGACACGGGCAACACTGGGCCCAAGGGCGACACGGGCGACACCGGATCTCCCGGGTCAGGTGGCTCGTCGGCATACGCGTACCTCTTCAACAACGTCGCCCAAGTCGTGGCCGTGTCTGCGCCCGTGGCCTTTTCCGGCACTGGCGTCATGGGAGGCGGCTTCACCGTCGTCGCCGGATCCGAGCTCGTGGTGCCTACGTCAGGTGACTATGACCTCAGCTTTTCCATCTCCGGCACCGAGCCGAGCCAGTTTGCGCTCTACGTCAACGGCACTGTTGTGCCGCAAACGCGTTACGGATCAGGGGCGGGTACGCAGCAGAACAACGGGCGTGCCCTGGTCCATCTGCAGGCTGCCGACAGGGTCAAGCTGGTGAACGACACGTCCGCCGCGGCCGTGGGCCTTGCCGCCGCGATCGGAGGGGCACCGTCGACCGTCAACGCCTCGTTGATCATCGAGAAGCTGAACTAGGAGTTCTGCGAGTAGCTCCGCCTGGATTTGAACCAGGGACCTCGCCATTATGAGTGGCGCGCTCTAACCGCTGAGCTACGGAGCCGAGGCTCCAAAGTCTACGTAAGGGCCGGCTGAACGGCCATGCGCAGACTCTAGATCGTTGACTTGAAGGGGTTTGCGACCGGCTCTCCCGGGCACCCAACTGGTACCCGAATGACGGAGGAGTCATGAGCGACGACCACCCGACCACGGCGCGTGCCGAGGAGGACGACGAGGTCGTGAAGGAGATGGAGGAGATCGAGAAGAACCCGCCCGAGAAGCTCGAGGACTGGCCCACGGGCAGGGCGAAGTACCTGACGTTCGGGGGCTCGGAGGGCGAGCACTCCTACGACGACGGCCCCGAGGCAAAGCTCGGCCCCTCAGGCGTTCGCCACCATGAGGACGGGAGTGTCACCGTGGATGGCGAGCAGGTCGACGATCCGTCGGAGTTCAAGGGGGAGCCGGTACCCGGTGGGCCGACCGACCCGGATTCGCCCGACCACGACCAGGACAAGCACAGCTCCTAGCCCGAGGTTCGCGGCCCGGCGGCTGGTGGGAGAAGATTGATGGGTGACCGGCCCGCCTCTTCTCCTAGCCGTGCCCAATGCGAGCGCCGGCTCCGACCGCGCGATCATCGATGCGATCGCTGCTGCGTTCGAGCCGGCCCGCCTGCTGGACCTCCACGTCGACCGCGACCATGGGCGCAGCGTCTTCACGCTGGCGGCGCGTCAGGGTGAGCTTGCAAGGTGCCTCGTCCGCGGAGCTGCCGAGGCCACCAGGCTGATCGACATCTCTGCGGGCGCAGGGCTGCACCCGCACGTCGGCGCGCTCGACGTCATGCCCGTGGTCTACACCCGCACGCAGGACCGGGGCGCTGCCTGCGCCGAGGTGCTCACAGCGGCTGCGCGCGTCGGCGCCGATCTGGGGGTGCCGGTGATCCTGTACGGGCAATTGGCCTCAACGGCGGGTCACCGGGAGCGCGCCGACCTGCGGCGCGGTGGCCTGGCCCATCTGACGGCGCGCATCCTGGCGGGCGAGGTGAAGCCCGACTTCGGGCCGGCCCGGGTCCAGCCTCGGACCGGCGCCATCCTCGCCACCGCGCGCCCGCCGCTCGCCGCGTTCAACCTGGATCTGGACAGCGACGACGTGGATCTGGCCCGGCGAATCGCGTCCGATCTGAGGGAGGCCGGGGGCGGGCTTCCGGGTGTACGTGCCATCGGCCTGTTCCTTCCGGCCCGGGGACGCGCGCAGGTCTCGATGAACGTGCACGACCCGATCGCTGTGCCCCTGGTGGACATCGTCGAGCGGGTGCGTGCGCGGGCCAGGGTTGCCGAGGCCGAGATCGTCGGCCTGGTTCCGGAGGCTGCCCTGGAGGGGTTCCCAGCGGATGTCCCCATTCGCGGCGCCGGCCAGGGACGGCCCACCATCGAGGACGCGTTACGCTCAGTCTGAATGGCCCAGACCAAGAAGAAGCGCCGCAGGAAGCACGCCGGAACCCAGGCGGGAACCGTCGAGCGCCGCGGCCGGACATCCAAGCCCGCCGAGGGCGCCGCGAGGGGCAACTCCAAGGCCGTTGCGCAGCAACGGCGGCTGGACCGGATGAACCAGCCCCCGACCTGGCGCGGGGCCATCATCCGCGCCGGCATCTCTGCCGTGATCTTCGCGGTGGCGGTGATCCTGGTGTTCAAGCAGAAGCCGGCCGCGGGCCTGGCGCTCGGAGCGCTGATGTTCGTGCTCTACATCCCGCTCTCCTATTTCACGGACCGCTTCCTCTACAACCGCCGCCAGAAGAGCGCCGCGGCCAAGAAGAAATAGCCATGGACGTCCGCATGTTCACGGTGGGCCAGGTGCAGGAGAACTGCTACCTGTTCCGCAGGGAGGGCTCCGATGAGGCCCTGATAGTCGATCCCGGCGAGGAACCGGACCGGCTGCTCGGCGCGATCGACGAGCTGGGAGTCGACCTCAAAGGGATCCTGCTCACCCACACCCACTTCGACCACGTGGGCGCGGTCGCTCCGGTCGCCAAGGCCACCGGAGCCGAGGTCTGGGTTCCCGAGATCGAGAAGCCGGTGCTGCAGGACATCATGGCCTTCGTGCCGTGGCCGGGATTCGGTCCGTATGAGAGCTGGGACGCCGAGCACACCCTGGCCGGCGGAGAGACCCTCCAGATGGCGGGCTTCGACATCGACGTGCTGTTCACGCCGGGGCACAGCCCCGGCCATGTGACCTTCTCGATCCGCGACGAGGCGGCGGTGTTCTCGGGAGACGTGCTGTTCCAGGGCTCGGTCGGGCGCACAGACCTTCCCGGTGGCGACTGGCCGACACTGCTCGAGTCGATCCGCTCGCTGGTCGACGGCCACCCCCCGGAGACCACCGTGTATCCGGGCCACATGGGAGTCACGACCCTCGGCGCCGAGCGGGCAACCAATCCG
>JAXDIE010000123.1:0-12325 GCA_034664165.1 Thermoleophilaceae bacterium
GCGGATCACCTTCGAGGTGTGCGCCAGGAAGGGCTCGTACTCCTTGGCGTTGGGATGCTGGTTGGTCCAGAAGCTCTTGAGATTCGGCTCGTTCCAGACCTGCCAGTCGCGGATCGGGTTGTAGGTCACGCCGGGCGTGTCGGTGAAGAACGTGCCGTTGTCGCCGTACCGGGCGATCAGCGCGCGCACGTAGGCGTCCCAGCGGTTGAGCTCGGCGGTCCCGAGCGGCGGATCACCTGGCTGCTTGGGCGAGATCCAGTTGGGGGAACTGACCAGAGCTGGCAGCACCTGGATCCTTCGGCCCGTGCTGGCGGCCTTCATGAAGTCATCGAGCTGGGTGAAGTCGAAGCCGCCGTCCTCGGTCGGCTCGGCGTAGAGCCAGTCGAAGGTGGTCCGGATCAGGTCGACGTGGGCCTGCTGCATCCGGGTGATCGCTTCGGGCTCGGCGATCTTCGGCTCGTTGTGCACGAGCTGCACGCCATGCTGAACCTTCGCAGCCTGCGCCGGGACTGCGGCGACCGTCAGGAACAGCGCAGCGGCAAGCGGCAGGAGCGCACGGATGCCGGCAGAGGACGGTCGGTTCATGGTCGCTTTCTTCGGGAGACGGGGGCCGCGCACGGTATCGGTTTCCGCTTGAGCCAAGGCGAAGTTGACCGGGCGTCGGCGCGTCCGGCCACGGTCGTTCATAGACTCAGCCTGGTGCGAGGACTCCATCTGCGCCCGCGGGGGGCGACATGGCGATTGTTTGCGCTCGGGCTCCTGCTCGGGCTGGCCTTCCCTGCAAGTGGGCTGGCCCACGCCGACAACGTCGTGGTGGTCATGACCGATGACGAGACCGTTCCCCAGGTGCAGTTCATGCCCGCCGTCCAGAAGCTGCTTGTCAGGCAGGGCACGACCTTCGACAACAACTTCGTGGTCTTCCCGTTCTGCTGCCCTTCCCGTGCCACGTTCTTCTCGGGTCAGTACCCGCACAACAACGGCGTGGCCGACCTCTTTCCCCGGCAGATCGACAACTACCGGGCGCTCGACGCGTCCGAGACGCTGCCCGTGTGGCTGAACCATGCCGGCTACAACACGGGCCACATCGGCAAGTACCTGAACGGCTACGGGAAGGGCCCTGGCCCCAACGGCCGGCATGAGGTTCCCCGCGGCTGGGATCGCTGGGTCGCGCCGATCGACCACACGGAGTACCGCTACTTCCGCTACTCGCTGAACGTCGACGGCGGGGTGGAGACCCACGGGACCGCCCGCGACGACTACCAGACGGACGTGCTCGCAGATCACGCTCTGGACATCCTGGATGACTTCACCGCCAGCCCCAAGCCGTTCTTCCTCTCGGTCGCGCCGGTCTCCCCGCATACCGAGCGGGGGCAGGACTGCAACTCCGACGCCAACCCGCGCCCGGCACCCCGGTTCCGCGACTTCTTCGCGGACGAGACCGCACCGCGCCCGCCGTCGTTCAACGAGACCGATATGACCGACAAGCCCCTTGCCTTCCAGCAGCTCCCGCTGGTGGATGCCGATTGCTCGGACATGATCTGGCGCTCACAGCTCGCGTCGCTGCTCTCGGTCGACGAGATGGTCAAGCGGATCGTCGCGACCCTTCGCCAGTCCGGCGATCTCAAGCGCACGTTGATCATCTTCACCTCCGACAACGGCCTGGCCCTGGGAGAGCACCGCTTCCAGGACCTCAAGCGCCTGCCTTACGAGGAGTCGATCCGTGTTCCACTCATCGTGCGCGGGCCGGGGTTCCGCAAGAACGTGCACCGCCCCGAGATGGTGGCCAACACGGATCTCGCGCCGACCATTCTCAACAAGACCGGCGCCGTGCCGGGAGCGGATCATCCGCTCGATGGCCGGCCCCTGCTGAGCAGCCCCCCGCGCCAGGAGCTCCTGCTCGAGGAACGGGCGTGGGAAGCCATCAGGACGCCGGCGAACATCTACGTGCGCTACCGGGATGTCAGCGGGAACCTGAACGGCGACGAGGAGCTGTATGACCTCCAGACCGACCCCTTCGAGCTCAACAGCCTGCAGGACGACATCCCGTCCCAGCCGCTCAAGGCCCAGCTCAACAGCCGTCTCGACCAGGTGATGCATTGCGTCGGGGTGGAATGCCCGTGACGGAACGCCTCTGACACACTGCCCGCCGTGACCGCACCAGTCCGGATCCAGGTACGGGACCTGCACAAGACGTTCAGGATTCCCCGTCATCAGTACAGCCACGCCAAGGAGCGCCTCCTGCATCCGTTCCAGGCGGGTGAGTACGACGAGCTCAACATCCTCAAGGGCGTCTCGTTCGATGTGCACGCCGGCGAGATGTTCGGGATCGTCGGCAGGAACGGCTCCGGCAAGAGCACGCTGCTGAAGTGCCTGGCGGGGATCTACAGGGCCGACTCCGGCTCGATGCATGTGGCGGGCCTGCTGTGTCCCTTCATCGAGCTGGGGGTGGGCTTCAACCACGAGCTCACCGCCTTCGACAACGTCCGCATCAATGCGGTGATGCTCGGCATGTCCCCGCGCGAAGCACGCGCCCGGTTCGAGGCGATCATGGACTTCGCAGAGCTGAATGAGTTCCGCGAGCTGAGGCTGAAGAACTACTCATCGGGGATGCAGGTCCGCCTGGCCTTCGCGGTGCTGGTCGAGAGCGGCGCCGACGTGATGCTCATCGACGAAGTCCTCGCCGTGGGCGACGCCGCCTTTCAGCAGAAATGCGTGGACTTCTTCGTGGCCAAGCGGGCCGAGGGCCGGACGATCGTGCTAGTGACCCACGCCATGGAGATGGTCGAGGCCCTCTGCGACCGCGCCATGCTCATCCACGACGGCGAGATCGAGACCCTCGGCGACCCGCACGAGGTGGGCCAGGCCTACCTGCGGCGCAACTTCGTGGGTGAGCCGGCGTGAGCACCGCGGCGCAGCCAAAGGACATGAAGCTCCGCCAGATCAAGGGGCCCTCGGCCTACGAGGGCAACTTTAAGCGCTTTGTCTACCTGACGTGGACGATCGCGATCACGGAGTTCCGATCGCACTATTTCGGCTCGTTCCTGGGCCCTCTCTGGGCGCTTGTCCGGCCGCTGATGCTCTTCGGGGTGCTCTACGTGGTCTTCACCCAGGTGCTCCGGTTCGGAGACTCGATCCCGAACTATCCGGCGGTGCTGCTGCTGAACATCGTGCTCTTCCAGTTCTTCGCCGACTCCACCAACACGTCGCTGATCTCGGTGGTCCAGCACGAGAACGTGGTGCGCAAGATGCATTTCCCGCGGATGGTCATCCCGATCGCGACGGTCCTGACCATGGGCTTCTACCTGGTGCAGAACCTGATCGCAGTCTCGGTCTTCCTCGTGATCTCGGGCGTGACCCCCCATCTGACCTGGCTGCTGTTCCCGCTCGTGGTGCTGGGCTTCATCGTCCTTGCGAGTGGCTTCGCCATGCTGCTGGCGTCGCTGTTCCCGCGCTTCCGCGACCTGGCCCAGATCTGGCAGGTGGCCACCACGGTTCTTCTCTACGGCTCGCCGATCCTCTACACCGTGACCATCGCGCCGCCGGGGGCGGTCAAGTGGCTGCTCTACAACCCCATCGGGACCCTGCTGACCAATGCCCGCGCCTGGGTCATCGATCCCGCGGCGCCCAGTGCGGCCAGCCTGATGGGCGGGCGGGTCTATCTGCTGATCCCGATCGGGATCACCCTGGGGATCTTCGCCCTCGGCCTCTGGACCTTCAACCGCGAGGCCCCGGGCATCGCGGAGCGGCTCTAGTACCGGGATGCTCCAGAAGCTCCAGGAGCGCCTGGCCGGCCAGACCACGGCCGAGGCCAACAGCCCGGCGGTCCGGCCACGCCGGCGCCCACCCCGCCTTCTCCGGAGCGTCCTGGGGGCCACCGGGATTCTGCGCCTTCGCTATCGGCTTCAAGAGCGGTTCCGGGGCCTGATCTGGCGCTACCAGGACAGCGGCTCCGCCCCCGACGGGCTCCCCGTTCCCCCCTCGGACCTCCGCGTGCTCGTAGCCGGAGTCGGTGACCTGCCCGGCTTCCTGCACGGCGGGGCCCTCACGGCAGACCTGTTCCGCTCCGCGCTTGCAGACCAGGGGCACGAGCTGGCCGGCGTCTCCCCCATCCTCGACTTCGGGTGCGGCTGCGGTCGCGTGGCGCGGCACCTGGTGGGGCCCGCTGTGGATCTCCACGGATGCGACTACAACCCGCGCCTCACGCGGTGGACCGGGGAGAATCTTCCGATGGACGTCGTGACCAGCTCGGCAGAGCCTCCGCTCCCGTATGAGACCGATCAGTTCGGCTTCGTCTACGCCGTCTCCGTCTTCACCCACCTGGAGCAGGCCAAGCAGGGCCCCTGGCTCTCGGAGCTCGGGCGGATCGCCAGGCCCGGCGGGTTCATCGCCCTCACGCTCCAGGGGCGCCACTTCGCCGAGCAGGCGCTCACTGACCAGGAGCTCGAGCGCTTCCAGGCGGGTGAGCTCGTTGTGGTGGGCGGCGGGCTGTCGGGGATGAACGCCTGCGCCGTGTTTCACCCGGTCGATTGGCTCACACAGAACCTTCCTGCCGGCCTCACGGTCGCCGATCACCAGCCCGGCGCCGCGACGGGCACCGGGCACCAGGACCTGGCCCTGTTGGCCGTCGGCTGACAAGCCAAAAACCGCAACATGTATAACCCGGACGGGTTTCTGGTCCGGAATGGCCAAGTTTTACCCGCGCGGGAGCGGGACCCATCCCCACCCATCATGAGTCAACGACCCAGCGTCCTGGTCATATCCACAGAGCCGATCGCCGCCAAAATGGCGGGGCCGGCCATCCGCGCCTTCGAACTTGCAAAGGCCATGTCGGACGACTGCGAGGTCACCCTGGCCGCCCCTTCGCCATCGGTCTTCCCCGAGGACCTGCCGTTCTTCACCCGTGAGACGCAGCTCGAGGGCGATGAGGCGTTCGAACACGAGCTGGCCAAATTCAACGTGGTGGTGGTCCAACTGTGGCCGATCCACCGCACGCGCTATCTGGCCGGCAGGGTCAAGCGCCTGGTCCTGGACATGTACTGCCCGGTCTACCTCGAGTCGCTCGAGGCCTCCCGGGGCCAGGACGACCGCAGCCGCGCCGCTTGGCACGGCTGGATGGCCACCGAGATCGCCAACGCGCTGAAGGCCGCCGACTACATCCTCTGTGCGTCCGAGCGCCAGCGCGACATGCTGCTCGGGGCCATGATGGTCTCGGGGCGGATCGAGCCCCATACCTATGCCGAGGACGGCACGTACCGGTCGGTCATCGACGTGGTGCCCTACGGGACGCCCGAGGACCCCCCCGTGTCGACCAAGCGGGTCATGAAGGGCATCCTGCCCGGCATCAAGGAAACCGACAAGGTCCTGCTGTGGGGTGGCGGGGTGTGGAACTGGCTCGACCCGATGACCGCCATCAAGGCGGTGGAGAAGATCGCGGAGACCCGCGACGACGTGAAGCTCGTGTTCATGAGCCTCAGCCGCTCACACGCCGCCGACCGGATCGACTTCAGCGCGGCCGCGCAGGCCCTGAAGTACGCCCGCGATCGCGACCTGGAGGACAAGTGTGTGTTCTTCCAGACCGACTGGATCCCCTACGACGGCCGCGCCGACTACCTACTCGAGGCCGACCTGGGCATCTCTACCCACACCGACCACCTCGAGACCCGCTTCTCGCTGCGCTCGCGCCTCCTGGACTGCGTCTGGGCCGGCCTGCCCATCGTTGCCACCCGCGGCGATGCCTCGGCTGAGTGGATCGAGCAGCGCGGACTGGGCAAGACCGTTGACTTCGAGAACGTCGACGAGCTTGCCGCGGCATGCATCGAACTGCTGGACAACCGCGAGCTGTACCAGGAGGTTCAGGGCAACCTGGCCGAGTTCGCCAAGGAAAGCACCTGGAAGAAGGCAGCCGCCCCTCTGATCGCCTACGCCACAGCAGCCCCCGCCCTGCCCCTGCGCAGGCGTGATCCGGCAAGCCTCCGGATGAGGGCGGTCCTCCACTTCCCCAGCAGGCTGCGCGCCGTCTACTACCGCGAGGGGCCCGTCTCGCTGACCCGGTTCGCAATCCGCAGGTTCTTCAACGGGAACGGCAACGGCCATGTGGCCGGCGACGCGTCCAGTTCCGAGCCTGCGCCTCCCGAAAGCCCGAATGGGTACCCTCCGCAGCCCTCACTCGACTCAGAGAAAGTGACATGACAAGCCTTTTGAACCGTCGTTTCCGCGTCTTCCTGCCCGCACTCGCCCTCGTACTCCTTCTGCTTCCTGCCGGCGCCGCCCAGGCCAAGAAGGTCCAGAAGGGCGTGCAGCTGGTCCACAACACCCCGGTCATCGCACAGCCCGGCGAGATCCAGCGCATGCAACAGGGCCACGTCGATCTGATCCGTACCACCTTCGACTGGCTCTACATCGAGCCGACCCAGAACGGCGGCTTCAACTTCTCCGAGACGGACAAGCTGATGACCGCGGCCAGCGCCGGCCGCAAGATCGAGGTGCTCCCGATTCTGGCCAGCTCCCCCACATGGATCTCCCCGAAGATGCCCGGCGACCCGCCGCTCGGAGGCTTTGAGCTCGGCCGCTGGAACAACTACGTCAAGGCGCTGATTGCCCGTTACGGCCCGAAGGGCAGCTTCTGGCCGGCGCATCCCAACCTGTCGTTCAACCCGATCACCGCCTGGCAGGTCTGGAATGAGCCGAACCTGAAGAGCTTCTGGACCAATCAGCACCCAGACGCCAAGGAGTACGCCGCGTTCCTGAAGACCACCTCCTCGACGATCCGCTCGGCCGACAACAAGGCCGAAGTCGTGCTGGCCGGCATGCCCGAGCGCGAGGACGCCCCCCGCTCGATGGCCGACTTCCTCGAAGACCTCTACAAGGTCAAGGGCTTCACGAAGTCGATCGACGTGGTGGCGATGCACCCCTTTGCCGAAGACGAGAAGGGGATCATCGGCGGCATCAAGCGGATCCGGAAGATCCTGGACAAGCACGGCGACAAGAAGCTGCCGCTCTGGATCACCGAGGTCGGCTTTGCGTCGACCGGTCCCGCCAGCCCGTTCACCCAGAACGAGAACGGGCAGGCCAAGCTGCTTACCAAGTCGTTCAAGGCCATCGACAAGGAGGCAAAGAAGTCCTCGGTCGAGAAGGCCGTCTGGTACTCCTGGCGCGACCTGGACAAGCAGCCGCCGACCAACCCAGGGTTCAACAGCTGGCAGACCTACACAGGGCTGTTCACCTTCAGCGGCAAGCCCAAGAAGTCCTGGAAGGCCTACACCAAGGTTCTCGGCGGCAACGCCGGCTCCGGCTCGATCCCGTAGCCCCGTGCTTGCCGGCGTCAGGCGGCGATTGCGCAGGCTTGGCCCGCGCTTTCGCCGATACCCCCTGGCCGACCGGTACCTGAAGGGCCTGAAGGGGATCGAGGTCGGCGGGTCGGCCAACAATCCCTTCGGCCTGGACACGATCAACGTCGATCGCTACGGCCAGACCGACACGGTCTGGAAGCAGTCGGAGCTCGAGCTGGTCGGCGAGATCCTTCCGGTCGATGTGGTCGCGCCCGGCGACGCGCTTCCCTTCGAAGACAACAGCTGGGACTTCGTGCTGGCCTCACACGTGATCGAGCACTTCCCGGACCCGGTCAAGGCCCTGCTGGAGTGGAAGCGCGTGGCGCGCCGCTACGTGTTCCTGATGGTGCCCCACCGCGACCGGACTATGGATCAGGACCGCGAAGTGACCCCCGTGGCGGAGATCATGGAGCGCCACCAGACGGGCTTCGACCACCCCGGCGACCACCACTGGACCGTCTGGACCTGCGAGAGCTTCCTGGAGATGTGCCACGAGATCGGCCTGAACGTCGTGGACAGTGAGGACCCCGACAAGAAGGTCGGCAACGGCTTCGCCGTGGTGATCGACGCCGGCTAGGCCCGGGGGGCGAACCCGCGCTCGGGGGAGCTTTGTGCACCTGTGAGGTGTACGAACGACAGCGACAGGCTTTGGAAACTGGTCCGTGACCAGCACGGCGTGGTCACCCGAAGCCAGCTCCTCTCACTCGGCCTCAGCCGACGAGTAGTCGAAAATCGCCTGCGGACAGGCGGGCTCCACCAAATCCATTCGGGCGTCTACGCCGTCGGGCGCCCCGACCTCACCCGCCATGGCCTCTGGCTGGCTGCGGTCCTTGCCTGTGGCCCAACCGCCGCCCTCAGCCATGGCAGCGCCGGCGCGCTCTATGGCGTCCGTCCCTACCTGCGAGGGCCAGTCGACGTATCGATCGCCCACCATGCCCGGCGTCGGCGCCCAGGCATCAATGTGCACCACCGCACTCTTCTGATGGAGGCGCGCGGCAGCCATCAAGACATTCCCGTTACGACGCCGGTAGTGACGATGCTCGACCTCGCTGCGAGCCTTTCCCGGCGCCAGCTGGAGCGCGCCATCGCCGAGGCGGACCGCCTCGACTTGATCAGCCCCGGCGAATTGTGGGAGGCCATTCCGAGGCTGGCCGGTCGCCGCGGACTACCTGCGCTCCGCAAGGCCCTCCAACCCGACATCTTCACCCTCACCGACTCCGAGCTCGAACGCCTGTTTCTGCCGATCGCCCGACAGGCAGGACTCCCGCGGCCGAAGACCCGGCAGATGGTCAACGACTTCCGGGTCGATTTCTACTGGCCCGGCCTCAACCTCGTGGTCGAGACGGACGGGCTGAGGTATCACCGCACGGCGGCCCAGCAGACCAAAGACCGGCTCCGGGATCAGGCCCACCTCATGGCCGGCTGTACGCAATTGCGCTTCACACACGCCCAGGTCAGCAAGGAGCCGGCGTACGTCGAGCGGACCCTGCGGCTCGTTGCGACCCGCCTCAGGCCTTAACGGCGTCGTTCGTACACCTGGGAGGTGTAGAAAGCTCCACGGAGCTCCCGTCAGGCGTCGAGCGCCATGACTCCGTCGGCGATGCGATCGGCGGCATCGGGCATGGCCAGCCTGTAGGCGGCGTCCGACATCTGCCGCAGGCGCCCCGGCGAGCTCAGCAGCTCGACCACCTCGCGTGCCAGGCGCGGCCCGTCGAGTTGCGCGTCGGCAACGATCACCGCCGCACCGCCCTCGGCCATCCAGCGCGCATTGCCCGCCTGGTGGTCGGCGGTGGCATGTGGATAGGGCACCAGGATCGAAGGCAGGCCGGCCGCGGCCAGCTCGAAGACCCCGCCACCGGCGCGGGCCACCGTCAGGTCGGCTGCCGCCAGCGCCTCGGCGAAGCGGTCCAGATATGCGTGCAGCCGGTAGTGCGGCGGCGGGCCCAGCGCGTCCAGGCGGCGGCGCAGCTCCGCGTGGTCGCGATGGCCGCAGACGTGCAGGACCTGGCAGGGAGCAGTCTCGCCAAAGGCGTCGAGAGCGGCCAGGTTGATGGTCCGCGCGCCGAGCGACCCGCCGTAGATCAGCAGGCAGGCGTCATCACCATCCACCTCGAAGCGCGCACGCGCGGTGGCGCGATCGACCTCGTCCAGGCCGGGTGGGATCGGCCTTCCCACAACCTCGTAACGAGATCCGTCGCGTCCCTCGATCGGGAAGGCCAGGAAGACCTTGGCGGCGACCGGCGCCAGCCGGCGGTTGGTCAGGCCCAGGTGGCTGTCGGCCTCGAGCAGGGCAAGCGGCAGGCCAAGAGTCCGGGCGGCGGTGCCGACCGGACCCGCCACATAGCCACCGGCGCCGACCACGACGTCCGCGCCGATCTTCTTGAGCAGGCGGCGGGCGCGCGGGCCCGCGGCCCCGGCGAGCGCCAGGGCCCGGGCTGCCTTGAACGGGTTGCTGCGATCCATGCCCTCCACCCGCAGACGGTGGAACGGGAAGCCCGCGGACGGAACCAGGTCGGTCTCCGCGCGGCCCCCACCGATGAAGTGGACCTCCGCGCCCCTATCCCGCAGCGCGGCGGCCACGGCCAGTGCCGGGACCACGTGACCGGCCGTCCCGCCGGCGGCTATCACCACGCGTGTCACCGGTCGCGTCTCCCTTCACCACGCGCAGGCGTGGCTGCTTGGGCCGGGCCGCCTTGCGCGCGGTGCTGCTGCGCCCGGAGGCGACGTTCAGCAGGAAGCCCATGCCGATCAGCAGGACCACCATGTTCGTCAGGCCGTAGGACACGAACGGGAGCGGCACCCCGGTGAGGGGCGCCAAGCCCATGACGGCGAACAGGTTCAGCGTGGCCTGGCACAGGATCAATGAGGTCAGGCCCGCGGCCAGCAGCGCCTGATAGCGCTCCCGCGCGGCCTTGGCGGCGCGCAGGCCGGCGTAGGCGATCATCCCGTAGAGGGCCACGAGCACGGAGACGCCGAGCACCCCGACCTCCTCGCCCACGATGGCCAGGATCATGTCGGTGTGGGCCTCGGGCAGGTAGAAGATCTTCTGGACCGACTCGCCCAGGCCAACGCCGAACATGCCGCCCGAGCCCATGGCGATCATCGACTGGACGATCTGGAAGCCGTTGCCCTGCGGATCCCCCCAGGGGTCGATGAAGGCGAACAGCCGGGCCCGCCGATAGGGCTCGGCCACGATCAGCACGCCGATCAGCAACACGGCCACGATCACGATCAACCCCAGGTGCCGCATCTTGGCCCCCGCCGCGATCAGCAGCGCACCCACCGAGAAGGCGATGACCATGGCAGTTCCCAGGTCCGGCTGGACCATCAGGAGCAGGCAGGCAGCGCCCACTACCAGCAACAGCGGCTTGCAGAGCCCTGAGAGCGTTCTCAGGGCCTGCGGGCGCAAAGCCAGGGTCTGGACCGCGTAGAGCACCACCGCGAGCTTCAGAACTTCCGAGGGCTGGAACTGGAAGCCGGCCACGCCGATCCAGCGCGTCGCGCCGTTGATGTTCACCCCGAACCCGGGCACATGCAGGGCAACCGTCAGGCCAAAGGCCGCGACCAGGAGAAACGGCGTGACGTGCTTGAGCACCTTGAGATCGACCCTGCTGCACAGCTGCATCACTACCAGGCCGATCACTCCCACGATCACGTAGCGCTTGAGGTAGAACGCCGGGTCGCCGGTGCCGCCCAGGAGCGACTCGGCCGAGCTGGCCGAATAGACCATCACCGCGCCGGCGGCCATCAGGCAGAGGGTGGCCGTGTAGAGGATCGAATACTCGAGCGGCGGCTTGACCACGGCCTTGGCCCTGGAACCGCGGGACCGTCCCCTCGGGAGGGGTCGGGTGCGGGCGGCTGATGCGGCGGCGGGCATCCGGGCCTTCTTCGACGCCTGGGCACCGAGTCCCTTCCCGCTGCAAGCCGATCACCCGTCCAGCTCCCCGACCAGGTCGCGGAAGCGGTCGCCGCGCTCTTCGTAGTCCGTGAACTGGTCGTAGCTCGCGCACGCCGGTGACAGCAGCACCACCTGGCCGGGCTCGGCGGCCGTTGCGGCGGCCCCGAGCGCCGCGTCCAGCGTGTCCGAGCGCACCAGCGGCACTGTGCCCTCCAGGTCCCGCTCGAGCTCGTCGGCAGCCTCGCCGATCAGATAGGCGGCCACGCAGTGGGCGGAAATGGCCTCACGGAGCCCCCGGAAACCGCCGCCCTTGAGGCTGCCGCCGAGGATCACGTGGACGCCCGAATCGAAGGCCGCCATCCCCACCGCCGCCGCCCCGACGTTGGTGGCCTTCGAATCGTTGACAAAGAGCACCCCGCCGCGGTCGCCAACCTCCTCCAGGCGGTGAGGGACGCCGGCGAACTCCCGAAGCGCATTCCTCACCGCCGAGCCGTCGACGCCCCGGGCAAGGGCAGCGGCCGCGGCAGCCATGGCGTTCTCCAGGTTGTGCGCGCCGCGGATCCGCACGTCGGCCGCCGGCATCAGCACGTCACCGCGCCAGCGCAGTTGCCCGTCCACAGCATCCAGGTCTCCCCCGTGCCCGAATGTCACCCGCGCAGCGGAGCCCGGAGCTTCGAGGCCGACGGGCAGGACGGCGACATCGTCCTCCGACTGGTCCTCGAACATCGAGAGCTTGGCGGCCCGATAGGCCTCCACGTCGCCGTGGCGATCCAGGTGATCCTCCCCCAGGTTCAGGAGCACGCCGCAGTCGGGTGCGAACTCCGGCGCGTCCTCGAGCTGGAAGCTCGAGCACTCGCAGACCACCACCGCGGGATCCGCTCCCGACACCGCGATCTCGGACAGCGCGGTGCCGACGTTGCCCGCCACCGCCACGTCGATCCCGGCGGCCCGGTGTATGGCGCCAAGGAGCTCCGTGGTCGTGGTCTTTCCGTTGGTCCCCGTAACCGCCACGAACTGCGGGCCCGGCAGCAGGCGCCAGGCCAGCTCGAGCTCGCCCACAACCTCGATCCCTCGAGCCCGCGCCTCGACCACCACGGCG
>JAXDIE010000178.1:0-3697 GCA_034664165.1 Thermoleophilaceae bacterium
AGGGCAAGCCGAGCGGAGACCTGACGATCTCGAACTGGGCCCTGTACATCGACAAGGCCACCATCCCCCAGTTCGAGCACAGCACCGGGATCCACGTCGACTACGTCGAGGACATCAACAGCTACGACGAGTTCTTCGGCAAGATGCAGCCGCTTCTCGCCAACGGCGACTCGGGCGGGCGCTCGCTCATGGTCGCGACCGACTGGCTGGCGAAGAAGATGTACGACCTCGGCTACATCCAGAAGCTCGACAAGAAGGCGCTCGCGCCGGCGTTCAAGAACATGAGCCCGGCAGCGAAGCCTCCGAGCTCCGATCCGAACTGGGACTTCTCCATCCCCTGGCAGGGCGGCATGACGGGGCTGATCGTGAACGAGAAGGAGGCGCCCGGGATCAAGTCGGTCAACGATCTCTTCGATCCCAAGTACAAGGGAAAGGTCGAGACCGTCACCGAGCTCCGCGAGGTCGTTCCCCTTCTGATGAAGGCCGACGGCATCAATCCCGAGGACGCCACCACGCAGGACTGGCTCGACGCCATCGACAAGCTCAAGCAGGCCGGCGAGTCCGGGCAGTTCCGCCGCTTCACCGGCGGCGACTACGCGAAGGACCTCGCCAGCGGGGACGTGGTCGCCGTGATCGGCTGGGCCGCGGACGCGATCCAGCTTCAGGCCGACAACCCGGACCTCCGCTGGGTGATGCCGACGCAGGGTTGCATGGTCTGGTGGGACGACTGGGTGATTCCGGTTGGCGCGCCGAATCCGACCGCGGCATACAAGTGGATCAACTACACCTACGACCCGAAGCACCAGGCCCAGATCTCGGCGTGGACGAGCTCCGTGACCCCGGTGAAGGGCGTGAAGGGGATCCTCGCCAAGACCGACCCCGAGGCCGCCAAGAGCAACCTGATCTTCCCCACTCAGCAGTACACGAAGAACTGCTCGACGCCGATCTCGCCTCCGGGAAGCCCGGAGGACCAGCAGCGGGTCGAGCAGGCCTGGACGGCCACGATCTCGGGCTGAGTACTAGCCGGCGACGGACCCGGCCGGCGCCTCGGAGGCGAAGCGCGCCGACAGGGCAAGCGTCACGAGATACGCGACGACCACCCCCACGATGATCAGCGGCGCCGCGCCCGCGCCCGAGCCGGCGGTGAGCACGATGCCGAGCACGACCGCGGACAGCGGCAGCCTGAGCACTGAAACCACCCCTGCGCCGATACCCACGGCGACGGCCGGTGTGAGCTCGAACCCCGGTAGCTGGGCGGCCATCATGCCGGCGGCTGCACCGAGGAACATGGCGGGGAAAGTCGGTCCACCACGGAAGCTGCCGAGCGAGAGGCCGTAGGCAAGCCCCTTGAAGGCGATCAGCAGCGCGAGGGCCGAGAGCGACCACGCCCCCGGGCTGGTGACCAGCGCGTCGAGGGAGTACTCGCCGGAGAACAGCACGTCGCTGATGCTCTTGTCGGCGGCCTGGGAGAAAGCGATCGCCAGCCCGGAGACGGCGAGCCCGACGACCGGGAGGACGAGGAAGGGCTTCGGCTTCGCGAACCGCAGGGTCTCCCGGGCGATGCGGAAGATGGCGAAGGTGACCACGGCCACCGCCGCGGCCAGCAGGATCGTCCAGCCGAAGTCGGCGACGTCCGGCCGTGCAAACGCTGGCAGGTGCAGCGCGCTGATCGAGATCTCGCTGGTGCTGAGCCCCGTCCAGGATCCCATGCCGATCCAGACCAGCGACCCGACCGCCGAGGCGAGCAGGCCCGGAACCAGCACCAGGGGCAACCTGGAGCCGCCCAGCCCGGCCGCCTCGATCAGGAGTATCGCCGCGATAATCGGAGAGCCGAAGAGGAAGGCGACCGCCGCGAACGTCGCCGAAGTCGCGATCAGCGTGCTCACCTCCACCGGGGCGTCCCTTCGGACCAGGTGGACCGCGAACAGGCCCAGTCCCCCACCCATCGCGATCAGCGGGGCCTCCGGCCCGAGCACGACCCCGAAGCCGATCGAGGCCAGGGCGGCGAGGATCACTCCCGGCACCTCGATCGGCTGCGTGGGGGCGGCGTTGAGGCCCTCGGCCGGAACGTGCCCGCCGTGACCCGGCAGGCGCACGATCGCGAACGCCGTCACCAGACCGGCGATGACCAGGATGGGCAGGGACCACCAGAGGGGAGCGCTGTCGAAGCCGAGCCCCTCGGGGAGGTCCGTGAACACCCACGTCTGCATGTGGAAGATCAACTCGAGGAAGCCCCACGCGATGAGGGACGCGAGGACGCCAACCACCGCCGCGAGGACCAGCAACCCGATGAAGCGCTTGGTCGGGATGATCGCGGTCGGATCCTGCGGCGGGGTCGCGGCCTCAGCCATAGGTCACCCTGGCTGTGGGGTCGCACGCCACCGTGACCACCATCGGCGCGGTGACCACCATCGGCGTGATCGCTCGGGCTGAGTCGCGGCGTCCCGTTGTCGGGCCGCGAGGTCCCAGTACAGGAGCGTCCGGCCCGTCGCTACGTAGGGGACTAGCAGCGCGAAGACCACCGAGCCGACGACGTTGGCCCACGTGAGCGACAGCGGGGTGAAGATCAGGGCGAAGCCCAGCACCGGACCCGGGACGACGCTGAGGAGCCACAGGAACCCGGCAATCCGAACCGTCCGCCACCATTGCCCCCGCACGATTCGCGAGCTGCCCCTGAAGGCCTCTCGGAATGACTTGTCCTCGAACAGGATCTCCTGCTGCACGAACTGCCACTGGACGTACTTCCAGATCGCGAAGGGGGCCCCGATGATCGTCACTGCAAGCAGCAGCACTAGCAGCATCGCCAGGAGCTGAGCCCCGACCACGCGCCAGAAGCGCTCGAGCATCTCGCGGCAGGCGATGACGAACCCCGTCTGCTGCCCACGCTCGAGATCCCGCATGAAGGCGATGACGATCGCCCCGACGACCGCGTACCCGATCGATTGGCCGACCGATCGGATCAATTGCACGATGTCGTTGTTCGCCGTGACGGTCTCGACGAGCAATTCGACGCCATAGACCGCCGCGATGATCGGGATCGACGCCAGGCCCATCAGCACGAGCGGTCGCCAGTGGCGGCCGTATAACTGTCGCGCGGCGCGGACCAGCTGGCCGAAGGCACGCGTTTGCCGCAGGGGCGTGAGCTCAACCGGGCGCCAGCGGGTCAGCTTGATGAACAGCGCCACGAGGAGGATGAACCCGGCGATGACGGCGATCAGCGCCGGGCGCGACTTCGCCTCGAGGTTCAGGAGGTCGGACGCCGTCGGGAAGGCGCCGCAGAAGACGGTCGTAACCTGCGGCCCTAGGAAGAAGCCGCTCGGAAGCTCCGGGCTCCTGGTCCGAACGCCGTCCATCCAGGTGAACGGCTCCCCCCACTGGAGCTTCTCCATCGGGCCTGTGGGCCCGTTGTTGAAGCCCTTCTCCTTCTGGCCCCAATGGCCCTCGAAGGTCAACCACTGGAATGGACCGCCGACGCGCGGGCTGGTCGGAATGAGCACCGGCTTGGGCTCCACCCGCCGAAGCGGCTCCGTGGTGTTGTCGCACCCGAGCCCCGACCCGCGCTGTCCGTTCTCGACGTAGACGGCTGGGCCGTAAAAGGTGGCGTGGGAGCCCGCGGCCGGGTAGACAACGGGGTGGGTTCCCTCCTTCTGGACCTTGGGGTCTGTCCAGCTCCCCTTCTCGCCGCCCTCGTGCTGGA
>JAXDIE010000003.1:0-13125 GCA_034664165.1 Thermoleophilaceae bacterium
AGGCAGAAGTTCTGGACGATCGGGTAGATCGAAGCCCCGCCCACCACGCTCAGCCGGCCCAGCTCGGTGTCGGTCGGATGGGTCGCCGACAGATCGGCGCAGACCACGACGATCGCAGGGTGCTCATGCAGATGGTCGGCGAAGTTGTCGGCGTCGTTCATCGCCTTCTCGATCTTCGCGTGACCCGCCCAGGTGGCCTTCGCCGTTTCGTCCGCATCGTCGGCTGCCAACGCTTCGACGCCCTCGCGCATCGCGCCTATGTACTGCTTCCACGGCACGAGGTACCACTCCGCCAGCTGGCGCTTCTTCTCCTCGTCGCGCACCACGATGAAGCGCACCGGCTGGCGGTTGCCGCCATTGGGCCCGAAGCGCGCCAGTTCGATGGCGTCATAGAACACCTGGTCCGGCACGGGATCCGGGGCGTAGTAGCGGCACGCGTTCTGCGTGCGCATGGCGTCGGCGAGCTCCATCGCATCTCCTCGGTTGGCATAACGGACGTTCGGTAGTCCGATCCTACCCTCGACAACCCCCAGGAATCATCTGCGCCCTGAAGGCGGGTGTAGGCTCGCGCCACCCGACCAAAGGAGCCCCTCATGTTCGTACGAGTCGTCAGATTCACGGACGTCGACGCAGACCGGATGAACGCGCTGCTAGCGCGCGTCGAGGAGTCCGACGGGCCGCCTCCGGGAGTGCCCTCGACCGGCATCACGATGCTTCACGACGCGGCCAACGGCACCGCGGTGGTGCTGCAGAACTACGCGACCGCCGAGGACATGGAAGCCGGCGACCGCGCGTTCAACGCCATGGACGCCGGCGACACGCCGGGCACGCGCACCTCCGTGGACATGTGCGAGCTGAAGCTGGAGAAGGAGGTCTCCTAGCCCTCTCCCTGTTCCCGGGAGACGCCGGCTGTAGGCTCGCCGGGTTCAACACCCCAACTCCGGAGGAGCGGCAAGTGCCAATTTCAGGAATCGTGCTCACCGTCGTCGGAATTGTTCTGCTCGTCACCCACCAGCCGATCATCGGAGCCATCTGCCTGGTCGTCGGGCTCGGCCTGATCGGCTACGCGATGACACAGCGCGGAAAGGGGTCGGCAACCGGCTGAGGCGCGCCGCGGCCGGGCCTGGGGCCAAGCGCCCACGCGTGCGCGCGCGTGCGGGTGTGTATATATCCAGTTAGATATACTGCGTCTATGGATACGGCTCAGGCCCTGCGCGACGCGCGGCGGCGTTCGGGGCTCACCCAACAGCAGCTCGCCGAGAAGACCGGGACCTCGCAGGCGTCGGTCTCGGCATACGAGAGCGGGAGCAAGCGGCCCTCGGTGGACACTCTCAGCCGGCTTCTGGCCGCCAGCGGCTCGCGGCTTGTTGTCGAGGCGGCCGCGCCGGCGGCATCGCCACCGTCGCGCCGCGACCAGGCCAAGGCCGGGCGGATCCTGCTCCAGGTGCTCGACCTGGCGGCGCATCTCCCGGTGCGGCATGACGCCGAGCTGCGCTTCCCCCGGCTGGGCACGGCATGACCACGAGTCTCCCGGAGAAGCTGGTCGAGATTCACCGGGCGCTGGCGAAGCGGCGGGTGCCCCACGCGTTCGGCGGCGCGATCGCGCTGGCCTACTGGACCAGCGACCCGCGCGGCACCAGCGACATCGACGTGAACATCTTCATCCCGGCCGAGCGTCCCGAGCGCGCCCTGCGGGCGCTGCCAGAGGAGATCGCACAACCCGACGGCCTGGCCGAGCTGATCGCGCAGGACGGCCAGACCCGTCTGTGGTGGGGGGAGACCCCGGTCGACGTCTTCTTCGACTATCACCCGCTGCACGAGGCGGCTGCGGAGCATCGCGCCACCGTCCCCTTCGCGGGCACGCGCATTCCGATACTCGGCGCCGTGGAGCTGGCGGCCTTCAAGGCCATCTTCGATCGCACGCGGGACTGGGCCGACATCGAGGCGATGCTGGCTGCCGGCACGCTCGACCTGTCGCAGCTCCGCGAGACGCTTGGCCGCCTCGTGCCGAAGGACGACCGCCGCTTCGCGAAGCTGGCCGATGCCGAGTCTTTAGCAGCGCTTAGACAGGGCGGTTAGAGTTTCCTCAGGCAGGGGTGTGGCAAGTCCCCCGAGGAAGGATCCCGTGACATCCAGCAACCCCGTTCAGCCGGACCTTCAATTCGACGTTCTGGAGCACACGGCTTCCGGTCGTCTCGGCGTCAAGATCGGCGGCGAGCTGGACCTGGCGTCGATGGGTGAGATCGAGGAACGCCTGCAGAAGCTTGCGGCCGAGATCGACGGCGCCCTCCATATGAGTTGCGACCTCGCCGACCTGGAGTTCATGGATTCGAGCGGCCTGCGGCTGCTTCTGCGCTGGAGCGTCCTGGCCGCCGAGCGCGGGGGCGACTTCACGATCAGCGCCTGCTCCCGGACGGTTCGCAGGGCCATCGAGGTCGCCGGAATAGGTGATGCGCTGGCGCTGCCTGCCGCCTAGCCGAGCCCTCGGGGATCTTTAGATTTCCTTGAAATCACCCCGCCATAGTCCTGATTACAGCTTGCGGTGCCATCTCGTCCCTTCGCTCGGTACCGCTGTGAGTCAAAGCCCCCGGTGAGAGCCGGGGGCTTTTTCTTTGCCCTGTCTATTCGTCTTCGCCGAGCGTTGCGTAGATGCCCCGGCGGGCGTCGGCCAGCACGGTCTGGGCCTTGGCCTTCTGGCCCTCAGAGCCGGTTCGCACGACCTGCCTGAAGGCCCCGACCAGGTTCTGGAACTCGCGCACGAGCTCTCGGGTCGAGTCGCCGGCATCGTTGGTGACCTGCTCCCAGGGCGGCGGCTCCGACCCGCGCTCTGCGAGTGCCTCGGTGCCGGCGGGGGTGAGGGTGAAGCGGCGTTTCCCGTCGATCTCCTCGCCCGCGATCAGCCCCTCGTCCTCGAGCAGCTGGACGGTGGGGTAGATCGATCCGGCGCTGGGCCTCCAGAGCCCGTTGGTGCGCTCCTCGATCTCCTGGATCATCTCGTAGCCGTGCATCGGCTTTTCGGCGAGCAGGGCCAGGATTGCCGCGCGGACGTCGCCGCGCCGCGCTCGCGGGCCCCGGTCGGGGCCAAAGCTGATGCGGCCCATGCCGAAGTCCTGTGGTCCGCCGCGATGACGCCCGCGGCCGGGTCCTCTGTGATGTTGCGGTCCCATGATGGGTCCTCCTAAAGTGTGTATCGGTGGCATAACGCGATATATCGTAACACACTCGCGATACTCCTTCGGGATTTTCTCCTAGGAACGTCCAGCCGCCTACTCATTCCGTCCGCGCAGCGGCGCTTGTCCTGAGGTACGGCTGCCTCCCCGGCGACTTGACCTCCAATGAGGAGAGCCGCCGCAATCTCAGTAGTGCTCGCACTGGCCGTCTGCGCTGCGCCCGCGGGCGCGAGCGACCCCGGCATCGTCAGCAAGCTGGGCATCGCCGTGTGCTGGCACGCCACCGACTATCGCTACGGGGCCCAGCTGGCGCGTGCCGAGCGACTCTGGAACCAGGTGGCCGGGAGGACCCGGATCATGAACGAGACGGAGGGGTGCATCCCCAACTGGAACATCGAGGTCGACCTGCGCGTCCACAAGGACGACATCCAGGCCACGACCTATCCAGGCGTCGAGGGCTACAAGGGCGAGATCATCTTCTTCAAAGCCGAGCTGGACCACTGGCCGGAGTGCCGCAAGTGGATCGCGCTCCACGAGTTCGGGCACGCCCTGGGTCTCGAGCATGACCCGAAGTACCGCACGATCATGCACGCGTCTTGCCCGGCGGATTACAAAAAGCCGGTCAGCCGGCCAACCCTTCGCGACATCACGCAATTCCGCGCTGTCTGGTCCTACTTCCCGCTCGGAGTCGAGAGCGACGTGGACCTCGCCTCAGCCGAGTAGCAGGGCGCTACAGCCAGCCGCGTTTCCACGGCCTCGAACGAGATGTGAAAAGAGCGCGCCTGTAGGCTCCCGGCCGAGATGCGCAAGGTCGTCTTGATCACGGGAGGCAGCTCCGGCATCGGCCAGGCCCTGGCCATGGAGATGGCCGGGCGCGGCTACGACCTGGGCCTGGCGGCGCGACGGGTGGATGCGATGGAGGAGCTGAAGCGGGCGATCGGCGAGCGCCATCCGGAGGCAACGGTCGAGCTGCGGGCGCTGGACGTGACCGACTACGCATCGGTCCCCGGTGTGATCGAGGACCTGGCGGCTGCGCTGGGGCGCCTTGACATCGTCGTGGTCAACGCGGGAGTCGGCGGGTCCCGCGGCCTCGTGGGCGCCGGCAACTTCGACAAGGACCGCCGCGTGATCGAGACCAACGTGATCGGCGCGATGGCCACGGGCGAGGCAGCCATGCGGCATTTCCGCGCGCAGAAGTCGGGCCAAATCGTGCTGATCGGGTCGGTGGCAGGGTTCCGCGGGCTGCCGGGGTCGGCCTCCTACAGCGTGTCCAAGGCCGCGATCAACACATACGGCGATGCCCTGCGCAACGAGGCCCACGGGACCCCGATCAAGGTCACCACCCTGAACCCTGGATACATCGACACACCGATCAACCAGGACCTCAAGAGCCGCCCGTTCCTGATCGACGTGGAAAAGGGGGCGCGGATTGTGGCCTCGATGATCGAGAGCGGGGTGGGAGTGCGGACCGTGCCGCGCTGGCCCTGGAACGTGATGGGCCGGGTGATGCGGGTCCTTCCGACCGGGATGGTCGTGCGGATGTCGGGCGGCCGGGCACAGGGAGACTGACCGACGACCGAGGGGCCGCCCTTGCGGACGACCCCTCGGCTGCTATCTGCTGGGTGCGGCTACTTCTTCTTCTTCTTCTTGACGGTCACCTTCGCCGTCGCGCTGGCCCCGCCGGCATTGGTCGACGTGACGGTGGCCTTGAAGGAGCCACTCTTGGAAGCCTTCGCCGACACGTTGTGACTGACGGTCCCGTTCTGGCTGACCGTGCCGTCGTCGAAGCACGTCTCCTTGAGCTTCACGCCACCGGTGCCGGTCACGCAGGTCCTGACACCCGTCGCGCTGGCGGTGCCGGTGTTGGTGACCTTGACGTTCGTCTTGGCCTTCTTGTTCTTCTTGACCTTCACTTTGCCGGGCGAGAACGACGCGGCGAGTGCCGCGGTACCCGGTGCAACCGGGACACTCGCGAGCTCGATCGAGCCCGAGGTCGTGGGCTGGCCGCCGTAGGCCAACGTGTTCAACAGGGCGCATCCGCCAGCATTCGGGGTGGATGCCGGGATCGCCGGCTGGTAGCCGACGAGCGAAACGGCCCCGGTCGTCGCATTGAGGGGCGAACCCGCGGGGTACTTGCCCAGTGGGTTACCGGTTCCGGTGGTCAGCGAGAAGTTGATCGGGGTGATCGTGCACGTGGAGGCCGGCGAGGTGATGTTGACCACGGTGGTGAACTGCAGGTCCATGGTCAGAGCCCCGGTGGCGGGGTTGAACGTGCCGGTCGCCGGAGCGGTCGCCGTCGAGGCGAGCGTGCCGGAAAGCGGCCCGACAGTGAATGGGGATACCGGGAAGGTCAGCCCGTCCACGGGGACGGTTACCGCGCCGGTCGTGGTATCGAGGGAGCCGGCGATCGTGATTGCCGATCCTGCGGGCACCAGAGCCTGGTCGTTGATCACAGTGCCGGCGCCGAGCGTCAGCTTGCCTTCGTTGAGACTTGCGTTGAATGGCACCGTCGCGGCGGATGCGATCGCCGGGAGTGCCGTGAAGGCCAGCACCGCGATGGATGCCATGAGGCCGATACGTCGTGACATGCGTCTTCCCTCTTTCAATGGTGGAGTGACCCGCCCGACCGGGCTGGTCATCTCATCCGTCGACCGCGCGCGCGTGTTCCTGTAGGGCATCTGGACGTTTGTGGCGGGCTGGGGACGGATGTCCTACGGGGCTGCGCGAGGGTTCGATGCGCTTGCGAATCCGGCGAGCCGACGGGTAACGCATGGCCCGCTTTCCCCTCAGCACGGTCTTGCCAGTCGTCGCTCTGGGCCTGGCCGTGCTGGCTCCGGCGCAGGTGGCCGGTGCGGAGGTGCCTGACCAGCTGATCGTGCAATACGGCCGCGCCGCCGATTCCGCTGACCGGGCCGAGGCTCTGGACTCGGTTGGGGCCCGGGCCGAGCAGGACCTGGGCCTGCCACGGACCCAGGTCGTCAGCGTTGATCCGGACACCGACGTGGACCGCGCAGCCGAGCAGCTCGATCGGGCACCGGGTGTGGTCTACGCAGAGCCTGATGGGGTGATGAAGCTCCAGGCCGTGCCCGACGACCCGCAGTTCCGCGAGCAGTGGGGGCTCCGGAACCTCGCGCTAGAGATCCAGGGGCTCCCGGCGATTTTGGACGCCGACATCGACGCCCCGGAGGCCTGGGAGCTCACGACCGGCAGCGCGGCGATTCCGGTGGCCGTGATCGACAGCGGCATGGACCTGACCCACCCCGACCTGGTGGACAACCTCTGGAACAACCAGCCTGAGATCAACGGCCGGCCGGGTGTCGACGACGACCACGACGGCTACACGGACGACACCGTGGGCTGGGACTTCCTGGCGGGCTCGCCGGCCCCCTGGGACCTGAGCGGCCACGGCACCCACGTGGCGGGAACCATCGGGGCGCGTGGCAACAACGGAATCGGCGTGACCGGAGTCGAGTGGCGCGCGGGGCTGATGCCTCTTCGCGCGTGTGACGAGAACGGCAGCTGCAACTGGTCGGCAGCGGTGGAGGCCATGCTCTACGCCGCCGACCACGGGGCCCGCGTGGTGAACGGGAGCTTCGCCGGCCCCGACCCGTCGGAGTCGCTGCGATCAGCCATCCGCTCCGCGCCCAACGTCCTGTTCGTCTTCTCGGCGGGCAACTACAGCGCCGATACCGGCCGCCACCCGACCTATCCGTGCGCCTACAAGGAGCCGAACGTGATCTGCGCCACCGCCACGGGCCCGCTCGACAGCCTCTTGGGCATCGCCAACTACGGCTCGGCGGTCGATATCGCGGCTCCCGGGGAGGAGATCCTGAGCACCTACGCGCGGAACCTCAACGACGGCGCCTATGCATACATGGACGGGACATCCATGGCGGCCCCGCAGGTCTCGGGCGCCGCGGCCCTTCTCTGGTCGCGCTGGCCGGGTGAATCCGTCTCGCAGATCAGGACCAGGCTCCTGCGGGGCGCCGATCACCCGGCCGGGCTTCTTGGGCTGGGCGGGGCCGGCCGGCTCAACGTGGCGCGGGCGATGGACCTGAACCCGCCGAGCCCGGTCATGCCGGACACCGCCATCACCTCCGGCCCGAAGAAGCGCAGCCGCACCCACAAGGCGCGGTTCACGTTCGCGGCGGCGGGCGCCGTGTCATTTGACTGCAAGCTCGACTCGAAGGCGCGCAAGGCCTGTGCGTCCCCGACCAGCGTGAAGGTGCGGCCGGGGCGGCATCGCTTCGAGGTGCGCGCCCACACCGGTGAGGGGCTGGTCGAGAATTCGCCCGCCAAGGCGAGTTTCCGGGTCCGCTGAAAGGCCCTGGGATTCACATAATCCCTGCAAACTTGATATTTAGATTCCCTTAACGGAGCCTGCCGATAGTTACCCCACAGCTTGCGGTGCCATCTCGTCCCTTCGCTCGGTACCGCTGTGAGTCAAAGCCCCCGGTGAGAGCCGGGGGCTTTCTCTTTAAGCCGATCTAGTCGTCGGTCTGGGGCCGGCGGCGGTTGCGCTTCACGTCGGATCGCCGGCTCTTGCCTTCCAGGCGCCGGCGCCTTGACGCCGTCGTGGGGCGCGTGGCCTTGCGGCGGCGCTTGACCGCGAGAGCCCCGCTCAGGCGGCTCTGCAGGCGCTCGAGCGCCAGCTCGCGATTGCGCGCCTGGCTTCGGGTGTCCTGCGCCGAGCCGGTGACGCGCGGACCGTGTCGCCCGGCAATCCGCTGCTTTTGCGCGTCGGTGAGAGTGGCGGAGGCGAACACGTCGAAGACCGCCTCGATCCGTGAGGCGGTGACGTTGGCGTGCTGGCCGCCGGGGCCTGAGGAGCGGCTGGCCCGCAACTCCACCTCCGACAGCGGGATGGCGACACCGTGGCCGATGGACATTGGATCTTCCACCGGCCACATTGTCACCGCCTACTCGGTCAGGCGCAGCCCCACGGGCTGGTGCCCGACTGCTGGTACAGGATCATCGCGCGCTTGTCCTGCTCGGCCTCGGAGGCCTCGGCGGGGTCGCCCTTGCCGCCCACGCTCTCCCAGGTCTCCTGGGCGAACTGGTACTTGCCGCGGTAGGTGCCGCCGCCGCCCACGGCCGTCGGGTCGCCGCCGGACTCGCACTGCGCGATCCGCTGGAGCTCGGCCGGGACGTCACCGCCGCCACCGCCACCGCCGCCGTTCCCGCCGGAGTCCGGCGAGTATGAGGCGTTCTGGATGTTGGCTCCGCTGATGCCGAGCGATCCGAGGGTCTCGGGTCCGACAACGCCGTCGACGGTCAGGCCCTGCTTCTTCTGGTACTTGATGACGGCCGCCTTGGTGATCGGGCCGTACACGCCATCGGCACCCACGCCGAGGGCCTCCTGCACCTGCGCGACCGTCGAGCCCGAGGCGCCGGACTTGATCAGCGAGGTGTCCTGGTGCGCGCCTGCGATGGCGGCGATGGAGCCCAGGGTGAGCAGCACCACGACGGATGACACGGCTCCACCGCGGGTGCGTAGACGCCTGCGCGCGGCTGCATAGGCTGCGGCACGCCGGGAACGGGAACGGCTGAGCGACTCCGTCCACACGTCGGACGACGCAAGATTGCGTTGGGACACGAAAGCTTCAACTCCTTCTTTCTCGCGCCTACGGGGTGAGCTGACGGGCTCGCGCTAGAAAGATGCGCTACGCCGCACACTGGCGGCGATTCGCCCCCGGAGCCGACTGACTGCGCTCCAATTGGGTCCCCCGCTCCTCGATGAATGTCATCGGGGACTCGGCTGGTCGGAGCATGAAAGCACAGTTGCGAGACAGAATGAGCTGCCCACTGGGATAATCGGCCGTTGTGGACCCCTCGCGCAAGCGCAAGATCCGGCTGGTCGTCGCCCTGGGGCTGGCGGTCGTGCTGGCCTCATTGCTGGTCTGGACCAGCTTCAACGCGGCGACCGAGGCAAAGACCCCGTCACAGGTCCTGGCATCCGCAACCCCGGGCCAGGCCTACGACCTGACCGGCAAGGTCGTGGCCGGCTCGATCAAGCACGACGGCGACACCCTCGAGTTCGAGGTTCAGGACCGCGACGGCACAACGGCGGTGCCGGTCACCTATTCCGGAGTGGTGCCCGACCCGTTCCGCGACGGCCGCGAGGTCATCGTCTCGGGCACGCTCAAGGACGGGACCTTCGTCGGCCGTAAGGACTCCCTGGTCACCAAGTGCCCCTCCAAGTTCAGCGCTGAAGAACCCGCCTAGATGGCGGCGGTCGGATCGGCCTGCCTGGTCGTCGCCTTCCTGACCGTGATCTACGCGGCGGGGGCCGGGCTCTATGCGGGGCGCACCGGCAGCCGCGCGGCCGCGGTTTCCGGCCGAAGGGCCATCTACTGCCTGGCGGGGCTCATGCTGCTGGCCACGGCGATCCTCGAGGCGGCCTACCTGCGGACCGATCTGTCATTCAGGCTGGTCGCCAACAACTCCTCGACCGACACGCCGACCTTCTACAAGCTCACCGCCATGTGGTCGAGCCAGGCGGGCTCGCTGATGCTGTGGGTCCTGCTGCTCTCGCTGTTCTCGAGCGCGGTCCTGTACTCCACCCGCAAGAGCCTGCGTGACATCACCCCTTGGGCCACGGCGGTGCTGGCCGTGGTGGCCGCGTTCTTCCTGGGGCTGATGCTTTTCTTCGAAGAGGCCCGGCCGTTCGCCACCCTGATGCCGGTGCCGGCCGAGGGCAACGGGCTCAATCCGCTGCTCCGGCACCCGGCCATGATGTTCCACCCGCCGATGCTTTACACGGGCTACGTGGGCTTCACGATCCCGTTCGCATTCGCGGTCGGGGCGCTGATAACCCGCAGGACCGGGGCCGACTGGATCCACGCTACGCGCCGCTTCGCCCTGATCGCGTGGAGCTTCCTGGGCTTCGGGATCCTGCTGGGCGCGCTCTGGTCCTTTGCCGAGCTGGGGTGGGGCGGCTACTGGGCCTGGGACCCGGTCGAGAACGCCTCGCTGATGCCGTGGCTCACGGGCACCGCGTTCCTGCACTCGATCATGATCCAGGAGCGCAGGGGGATGCTGAAGCTGTGGAACGTGTCCCTCGTGATCGGCACCTTCGTGCTGGCGCTGCTGGGCACTTTCCTGGTGCGCTCCGGGATCCTCCAGTCGATCCACGCGTTCGGCGAGTCGACGGTGGGCGGCCCGTTCCTGATCTTCATCGGCATCGTCCTGGTCGGATCGGTGGCGCTGGTCATCACGCGCCGAACCGATCTGCGCCCGGAGGCCAAGTTCGATTCGCTGGCCTCCCGCGAGGCCGTGTTCCTGCTGAACAACCTGGTCCTCGTCGCGCTCTGCGCCTTCATCTTCTGGGGCACGTTCTTCCCGCTGATCTCCGAGGCCCTGACCGGCAAATCCGAGAGCCTCGGGCCTCCCTGGTTCGGCCTGGTGGTCACACCGTTGGCGCTGGTCCTGGTGCTGCTCAGCGGGATCGGCCCGGTCATTGCTTGGCGGCGGGCCACCGTGGCCAACCTTCGCCGCAACTTCGCGTTTCCGGTGGGGGCACTGGTGGCCACGCTGCTCGTTCTCATCTTCCTTACGCCGGCCGCGGGGAGCGGGACCTCGCTGATCATGTTCTCGTTCGTCGGCTTCACCGTGGCCGTGGTCATCCAGGAGTTCTGGCGCGGGTCTGCGGCGCGCCGCAGCATGACCGGCGAGCCGCGGGGAGTGGCGCTGGTGCGCCTGGTGGGCCGCAACCGGCGGCGCTACGGCGGCTATCTCGTGCACGTGGGCATCGCGGTGATGCTGCTCGGAGTGGCCGCGTCCTCGGCGTTCGCGGACCAGCAGGACGCCAGGCTGAGCCCGGGGCAGTCGATGAAGGCGGGCGAGTACACCATCACCTACCGCAAGCCCACGGCCGAGATCCTCGGTGACCAGTCGGGAACCGGGGCGCCCATCACGCTCGGCGCGATTCTCGATGTCCAGCGTGGCAACCGGCATTTCGTGGTGAGCCCGTCGCGCAACTACTACCCAAGCGGCGACGCCGGCCCGATCTCGCGCTTCTTCGAGGGCGAGGCCACCAGCGAGGTTGTGGTGCGCTGGGGCCTGCTCGGTGATTTCTGGGCGGCTGTCCAGCCGGACATCGAGGCGCTCCAGGGGCCGATCCAGGAAGCCGAGTCGCGCTTTGCCGACTCGTCCGGCCAGGTCCAGGCCACCGCAATCCAGGCCATCGTCCAGTCCTACGCCAACAACCCGCCGCCGGCGGCCTTCCGGGTGATCGACACCCCGATGGTCGTGTGGATCTGGCTCGGAGGCGGCATCGTGATGATGGGTGCGCTCACCGCGTTGTGGCCGGGAGGCTCGGGCCGCCGCCGGCTCTCCAGCGTGTACGCCGCGCGCCTGGGCCGCGAGCTGGAACGCGCGTAGGCGCGCAGTGGAATACGTCCTGGCCCTGGTGGTGCTGGCCGTCCTCGTGACGGTGGTCGTCGCGCGTCCCTGGGTGGGCGGGGAAGACCTGGGCGGGCGCGTGGATGAGCGCCGCTCCGAGCTAGAGGCGGCCAAGGAGGCCAAGTACCGCGAGATCCGCGACGTCCAACTGGATCACGCCACGGGCAAGCTCTCGGAGGAGGACTACAAGAAGACCGATCGCGAGCTCAGAGGACAGGCCATCGAGATCCTGAAGCGCCTGGACGAGCTCGACTAGCTACCCTCTAGGGCCTCATGTCCTTGATCGGAATCCTCTCCGGCGTGCAGATCATCCTCTCGGTGGTCGTGATCATGCTGATCCTGCTCCACTCGGGCAAGGACGCCGGCCTGTCGGGCGCCTTCGGCGTCGGCACCGGCGCCGGCCCCTTCGGCGGAGGCTCCCTGGTCGAGCGCAACCTCGACCGCTGGACCATCGCGTTCGCACTCGTCTGGGTGCTGAACGTGATCCTGCTGGTCAAGCTCTAGCTCTCCCCAGTCGCGCCGCCACAGCCCTGACGATCCCCTCCACGTAGTCCCCTTCGAACGCGATCTGCTCGTGCGTGAAGCGCAGCGGCGTCATCCCCGCGGCGGTATGGGTTTGATCGCGGATGCGATCGGCGGCCTGCTGGGCCGGGGTGCGGTGGTAGGTCAAGCCATCGGTTTCGATCACGAGGCCGAGGTCGGGCCAGAAGAAGTCGACCTCGAAGTTGTTGACGCAGAGCTTGGTCAGGGGGAGGGGAAGCCCGACCCGCTTGACCAGTGGAAGGAAGATCCGCTCGAGCTCTGATCGGGTCAGGCGGAAACGGCGGCGATCAAGGGTGCGCCTCAGGTGGGAGAGGCCGGGTCTGGCGCCCATCTTCTCGAGGCCGGCGCGCAGGCGGTCCGGCGTGATCAGGTTCAGCGTGTCGGCCTGGTTGATGACCCGCTCGAGCGGGCCGCGCTCCAGTGTGGAGGCCAGGTCAACGATTGTGCATAACGGCGTGGTTACGGGGACGGAGTGACGCCGGGTGATGTCCTTGCCGCCGATGTGGGTGCGGCGGTGGACCTTGATGCCGTTGACCTTGCGGGCGACATCTCCCGGGACCGTTACGTGGACTCCAGCGCCGGGCTGGGCCGGGCGGATCCGCCACAGGGCTGCCGCGGAGGTGTGGCTCAAAGCGGAGCGCTGACCGCAGGCAATGACGGCGGCCATCCATAGGCCGTGGTCCGTGAGGGGCTGGGGGCCGAGCGCGTAGACACCGCGGTGGACCGGGCGCAGCCGGCCGGTGGCGAGCCAGCTGCGGACCAGGGACCGTGGGAGCCCGAGTTCGAGCAGCTGGGAAGCCGAGACCACTCCGTGCTGCCTGCGGCCAAGTGCCTCGACGACTTCTCGAAGGGTTTGTGCTGCCACACGACACAAAGTCTTCGAGCACGTGGGATTCGCCCCTCAGCCCCTGCCCCGAGCACCGGCCCTCGGAGTTGGCGCTGCCAGACGACTCAAAGTCTTCGAGCGCGCCGCAACCGGCGCCTTCATTGCCCGCCGTAAGGCGCCTAG
>JAXDIE010000013.1:0-56207 GCA_034664165.1 Thermoleophilaceae bacterium
CGGACAGGATGTCCGGCCCACCCTCGCCGAAGATCTTGTCGTCGCCCTTACCGCCTGCGGTGTCCGTGCGCTCAAAGCCGGCGTGGATGGTGTCGTTGCCGTTGCCGCCGCAGATCAGGTTGTTGCCCGCGCCGCCGGTGATCTTGTCGTTGCCGCCAAGGCCGATGATCACGTCCGGGCCCTTGCCGCCCTTCAACTTGTCGTTCTTGTCGGTCCCGATGATCGTCGCGACCTTGCCGAGGCAGCGCGGCTTCTTGGCGCCCTCGGCGGAAATGGCACCGAGCCCCAGCACTATGAGACCCAGCATGGCCGTTATGACTGTCTTGCGGAGCATTGATGCCCTCCTCTTACCTGGTTGGATGGGACAAGCTAAGCCCGCCCACGAGCGGCGTACAAGGGGGCCCGACCCCTGACTTTTGGGTTGCCAACCCCCAGGATTAGGCGGCGGCCAGCGAGCTGATCACGGCCTCGTAGAAGCCCTCGCCGTGGGTGGCGTCCGTGATGGTCACGTTGTCGCGGCCCGCGACGTCATCGCGGATCCCGGGATCGCGCTGCACGGCGTTCTGCACCAGGAAGAAGCGGCCCACGACCTCGGCCACGCCAAGGTCCTCGCGCGAGTCACCCACGGCGATGCACTCCTCCCGCGAATAGCCGCGCATTCGCATGTGCGCGGCCACCGCGTTGCCCTTGGAGGCCTCGCGCGGAATCAGGTGGTAGGCGTGCGGAGGGCCATCGAGCCCCAGCAGGGTCTCCTTTGGCGAAATCGACCCGTTGTCCACCAGGCGTACCTTGCCCATGCCGTTCTCCTCGAGCAGCGTGTCCGCCTCGAACGTGTTCACCTGGCCGCGCATCAGGTGGGAGATCTCCCGGTTCGTGTGCCACGGCGCGTGATATTCCAAGCGCCCTGCGTAGTGCTCGAGCAACAGCGCGGGCGCGCCCATGGCCTCGATCTGGTCGTGAATCGACACACCGTCCTTCGGCTCCAAGCCACCGGTCAGGTAGATCTCCTCGCCGTCGATGACAAGCGCAGATCCGACCTCATAGATGTAGGCGGTCGAACCGATCATGCGGGCGTCCTCGTGGACCTGCGCCTTGCGGCGGCCGGATTTGATCACCACCTCAACGCCCGCGCGGTGGCAGGCCTCCAGCCCACGGGCAGGCAGCAGTGTGAAGGCTCCCTCGCCGTCGCGAAACAGGGACGCTCCCTGGCCCAGGAGGGTCCCGTCGAGATCTGTGTAGACGCAGCGGATCGGCATGGGTGGCAACCGCGCCTACTATGGCAAGGCATGGCAATCGCACGGTTGAAGACCCCCTGGGAGGACGTGCTCGAAGCCGGGCGGGGGGATCAGCTGGTCACCACCGCCCGCGAGGGCGCCAAGCCGGCCACGGTCAGCCCGGTGCCCGAAGACCTCCATCCGATGCTGCGCGCCGCACTGCAGCGCACCGGTGTCGACCAGCTCTACTCGCACCAGGCCGACACCCTGGAGGCCGCGCAGCGCGGCCACGTGATCGTCACCACAGGCACGGCCAGCGGAAAGTCCCTTGCCTTCAACCTCCCCGTACTCGACACGCTGGCCCACGATCCGCGTGCGCGGGCGCTGTACCTGTATCCCACCAAGGCCCTGGCCCAGGACCAGGCCCGCAAGCTCGGCCAGCTCGGCGCCGGCTTCCTGCGGCACGCGATCTATGACGGCGACACGCCCCAGGAGGACCGCCGCGCCATCCGCGCGCGATCCAACCTGATCCTGAGCAACCCGGACATGCTGAACATGGGCGTCCTGCCCAATCACAAGGCCTGGGGCGACGTGCTGGCCAACCTGGCCTGGGTGGTGATCGACGAAGCCCACGTATATCGCGGCGTGTTCGGATCGCACGTGGCCAACGTGCTGCGACGCCTCCGGCGCCTGGCCAACGCCTACGGCACCGAGCCGCGGTTCATCCTGACCTCGGCCACCATCGCGAACGCGCCCGAGCTGGCCGAGGAGCTCACGGGGCTGGACTTCCAGCTGGTCGACCGCGACGGCGCGCCACATGCCGAGCGCCAGATCGCCATCTGGAACCCGCCGCTGACCGATGAGGCCACCGGAGCCCGCACCTCGGCCCTGTCCGAGGCGGCTCGCCTGCTGGCCGACCTGGTGGAACGCGAGGTGCGGACCATCTGCTTCCTCAAGTCCCGGCGCGGCGTGGAGCTGATCCAGAGCTTTGCCCGCCAGCGGCTGGAGAGCAACGGGCGTGGTGACCTGGCCGAGCGGATCGCCCCCTACCGCGCCGGCTACACCCCACAGCAGCGGCGCGAGCTCGAGGGCCGGCTGGCCAGCGGGGAGCTGCTGGCCGTGGCCGCCACCGATGCGCTTGAGCTGGGCATCGACGTGGGCGACCTGGACGCGGCCATCTGCGTGACCTTTCCCGGCACCGTTGCCAGCCTGCGCCAGATGTGGGGCCGAGCGGGACGCCGCAACAAGGGGCTGGCGCTTTACGTGGCGGGCGACGACGCCCTGGACCAGTTCTTCTGCCGCCACCCCGACGAGTTCCTTTCGCGCCCGGTCGAAGCCGCGATCCTCGACCACGAGTCTGAGGAGATCCACCGCGCGCACCTCGTGGCCGCCGCCTACGAGATGCCGCTGAGCCCGGGCGACGCCGAGACACTCGGCCCGCGCTGGGAGGCCTACGCCGAGCAGCTTGTACGCAAGGGCATGCTCCGCGAGCGCGGTGGCCAGTACACGGTGCGCCAGGAGGGGTTCCCGGCCGGCGACATCTCGCTGCGCTCCTCATCCACCGCGTCCTTCGCAATCCTCGACGTGACCAGCGGCGAGCTGATGGGCACGGTCGAGGCCGCCCGGGCTCCTTCGACGGTCCACCCCGGCGCCGTCTACCTGCACATGGGCCGCGCATTTGAGGTCGAGGAGCTCGACCTGGCCAATCGCCGCGCCGCCGTGAGGCCCTTCGAGGGCGACTGGTACACGCAGCCCAAGAAGGAGGCCGAGACCTGGATCGAGTCGGTCCGCGACCAGCGCGAGGTCTACGGCGTGAAGCTCAGCTTCGGCGTGGTCTCGGTCACCGAGGAGGTAATCGCCTTCCAGCGCAAGCGGATGTCCGACCACGAGGCCATCGACCTGCAGCCGGTCGACCTCCCCCCGCAGAGCTTCGTGACCCAGGCCCTCTGGTACGAGCTGCCCGACGAGATGTTCCGCGCCGACTTCCCGCTCGATCAGCTGCTCGGCGCTCTGCACGCGGCCGAGCACACGCAGATCGCGGTGCTGCCGCTGATCGCGATGTGCGACCGCTGGGATATCGGCGGCCTGTCGACCAATCACCACGCCCAGACCGGGCGGCCAACGATTTTCATCTACGACGGGCACCCGGGTGGCGTGGGGATCACAAGGACGGGCTTCAGGGAGTTCGAGACCCTCGTGGACGACGCCGCCCGGCTGATCGCCGAGTGCCCGTGCCGCCGCGGCTGCCCGTCGTGCGTCCAGTCCCCCAAGTGCGGGAACCTCAACGAGCCCCTGTCGAAGGGCGGAGCACTCGAGTTGATGGGCCGTATGCAGGGGGCCGCGGCGGATAACGTAGCCACGGGCGCATGACCAATGAAGAGGCACACAAGTTCGCGCGGGAGAAGGGGGTCTCGAAGATCTTCTACGCGATCGTGCTCTCGATCGTGCGCCCGCTCTTCCGCCTCTACTTCCGGATGCACGTGGACGGCGTGGAGAACATCCCCACCGACGGCCCGGCGATCATCGCCCCGAACCACAAGAGCTTCTGGGATTCCTTCTTTGTCGGCCTGTGCACCAACCGGCACCTGCGCTTCATGGGCAAGAACGAGCTGTTCCAGGGCTGGCAGGGCCCGGTCCTGATCCGGCTCGGCGCGTTTCCGGTGCGGCGCGGCGAGGCCGACGAGGACGCGATGGAGACCGCCCGCACCATCCTGAGGCAGGGAGGGCTGCTCGCCCTCTTCCCCGAGGGCACCCGCGTGCGGGATCCCGAGGCGCTGGGCGATCCGCGCCGTGGCGCCGGGCGCCTGGCCATCGAAATGGGCGCCCCGATGGTGCCGACGGCCATCACCGGAACCGAGAGCCTCTTCGCCGGGCCGTTCCCCAAGCCCCGGCGAGTGCAGGTGGCCTTTTCGGAGCCGATTGCGGTGGACGATGTGGACCCCACCCCCGAAGGCGCCGGCGAGCTGATGGGTGAGCGTCTGTGGCCCGAGGTGGAAGAGGAGTACTCGCGTCTTCGCGCGCGTCCCGGCCTGATCGCGGCGGGCCTGGCGGCAGCCGGAATCGGGGCGGGCCTGGCGGTCAGGAGCCGGCGCGCGTCCAAGAAGAAGAAGCGTCCCTGGAGCCGCTGAGCCGGTTCGGTCATCCCACCTAAACCGCGACCGGCGCCGCGGTTTTCGGTGTTAATGGGGCCTGAATGAGTGCGTTGGCCGGCGACGTGAGGGGGCTTTTCGAGCGCGAGGGCGACCTGGCGACGATCGATCGCGCCCTGTCGGCCACACTCTCGGGGGAGGGCTCCGTGCTGGCCGTGGAAGGACCTGCCGGCATCGGCAAGAGCCGGCTGCTGGAGGTTCTGGTGGATCAGGCGCGGGCGGGCCAGGCACGGGTGCTTCGCGCGCGAGGCGGAGCGCTCGAGCGGGACTTCGCGTTCGGTGTGGCCCGGCAGTTGCTCGAGAAGACCGTGGTGGACTCGGCCCCGGAAGCCCGCGCCGAGCTGCTCGAGGGCGCCGCCGGCATGGCGGGATCGGTCCTCGGCGTGGGCGGGTCCGGCAATGCGGTCGACGTGTCCTACACCGTCATGCACGGGCTCTACTGGCTGGTGGCCAACCTGACTGAGCCGGGGCCGCTGGTCCTGGTGGTGGACGATCTCCACTGGGCCGACGCCCCGTCGGTGCGCTTCCTCGCGCACCTGGCGCCGAGGCTCGAGGGGCTGCCGGTCCTCGTGGCCCTGGGGTTGCGAACCGGGGAGCCAGATACGGATCCCCTGGTCGAGGCGCTCTGCGCCGACCCGGCGCTCGTGGCGGTCACACCCGAGCCGCTCTCACCGTCGGCAGTGAATGACGTCCTGGCACGTGTGTTCGGCGTCGAGCCTGCGCCTGACTTCGCCGAGGCGTGCCACAAGACGAGCGGTGGGAACCCGTTTCTGCTCGGGGAGCTGACGAATGCGCTGGTGGGGGACGGCATCGAGCCATCGTCCGCGAACGCGGCCATGGTGAAGCATCTCGGGCCGGAAACCCTCTCGCGCGCCCTGCTTCTGCGCCTGACCAGGCTCCCTGCCGGCGCCGACCAATTGGCAGCCGCAGTCGCCGTTCTGGGAACCGACGTGGAGCTGCGGCATGCCGCAGCCCTGGCAGAACTGGAGCTCGATCGAGCAAGCGAGGTTGCAGACTCCCTGGCTTCGGTGCAGATTCTGGCCCCCGGCAGGCCTCTCGAGTTCGTCCATCCCGTGGTACGCGAGGCAATCCACGCCGACCTGACCCCATCCGAGCGCACGACGCTCCACCGACGTGCGGCAGCCCAGCTGCGCGCGGGGGAGGCCTCGCACGAGGCACTCGCGCCCCACCTTCTGGCCACCGAGCCCAGCGACGACCCGGAGCTGGTGGCCACCCTTCGCGCCGCCGCGGCCGCCGCGCTCGAGCGCGGCGCAGCCGAGACCGCCCAGCGGTACCTCCGCCGGGCGCTGGCCGAACGCGGGCCGGAGCCCGACCTCCTGGCCGAGCTTGGAGCGGCCGAATGGCTCGCCGGGACCGATCGGGAGGCGGCACGAGAGCACCTGCGCGCATCGCTCGAGGCCACCGACGACCCGGTCATGCACGCCCTGCGCGGGACCATGCTGGCCCGTGTCACGTTCGCCGAGGACGACGTGCCCGGTGCCTTCCGGATCATGAACGACGTGATCGAGCGCGGAGGCCGCCTGCCTCCCGAGGTCGTAAACCGCCTGGAGGCCGAACGCGGGTCCCTGATCGTCCTCCAGCCTCCGATGTCCAAATCGGTCTTCGATGCGCTGGAGGCATATGCGGATCTCCCCGGAGACACCGTCGACGAGCTCCTTCTGATGGCTCCGCTGGCCGGTAAGCACTGGCTCACGCGATCAGCCGACGACGCCGCCGAGCTGGCCCTGCGTTCCCTCGGCGACGGCCGCCTGGTCGAGTCCGAGGGGTCGGACACGATCGCGATCTACCAGGCGATCTGGTCGCTTGCCTACGCCGACCGTCATGAGCAGGCCCAGACGGCGCTCGACGCCACGCTCGCGGATGCACGCGCCCGCGGCTCGATCTTCGGCATCTCGTGCGCGCACGTCATGCGTGCGCTCGTGGCGTGGCGGGCCGGGGACGTGAGGGCCTGTGAGGCGGAGGCGAGGGGGGCCATCGACGTCGGGCAGATCCCCCCGTTTGCGCGACCTCTGGCCTGGGCGCATCACATGTATGCGTTGGTGGAGCGCGGGGCCCTCGATCAGGCCGAGGCCGCCTCGGAGGCCTTCGGGCTCTCCCATGATCTGCCCAACCTGCATCCGATGAACCCGATCTTCTATGCCCGGGCAAGGCTCCGCCTGGCCCAGGGGCGGCCGGAGGAGGCGCTGGCGGACTTCGAAGAGCTCGCGCGCAGGGACGAAGAGCTCGGGCAGCGCAACCCCGGGGTGGGATGGCAGGCGGGCGCGGTGCGGGCGCTGCTCGCAGGAGGCCGTGACGACGAGGCGGTTGCCATGGCCGATGACATGTTGATGCGTGCCCGCAACTGGAACACGAACGCCTCGATCGGCCTGGCGCTGTGCACTGCCGGGGTGGCCGCGGGAGGGGACGTCGATCGCCTGACCGAGGCGGTGGCCGTGCTCGGTGACTCTCCCGCCCGCCTGGACCTGGCCCACGCCCAGGTCGAGCTGGGAGCCGCGCTCAGGCGATCCGGGCTACGGCGCGAGGCGCGCGAGCCGCTCCGCAACGGCCTGGAGCTGGCACGGCAGCTGGGATCGACGGCTCTCGTGCAGCGAGCCCACGAGGAGCTGATAACCGCGGGTGCCAAGCCGCGCCGGCTGATGTTCAGTGGCGCCGAGTCGCTCACGGCAGCCGAGCGGAGGGTTGCGCTCATGGCAGCCGACGACCTGACCAACCGGGACATCGCCCAGGCACTCTTCGTGACCACGAAGACGGTCGAGAACCACCTCAGCCGTTGCTACAGCAAGCTCGGGATCACCTCGCGCGCCGAGCTGCCCACGGCGCTGGCCGAGCTCACCCCCACTTCCTAGGGGTAGCCGCCCGAAAAGTGAGGGGGCGACCCCTCATGACACGGCCACAACCGGCCAGCAGAGTGCGTGTCATGCAGAAAGAGACACACGCGTTCCGCCTCGAACTCGAGTCCGGAACCGACCCCATCAGGGGCCGGCTGGCTGACGTGAGTGGGCCGTCCAGCATCGACTTCGTCGGCTGGCTGGGGCTCGCATCGGCGCTGGAACGCGCACTCGAAACCATCGGCCCCGTTGCGGCCGAAACCACCAAGGAGGAATTGTGAACACCATGACCCGTATCCGCCCCGTGCTCGTGCTCGCCTTTGCGGCGATTGCACTGCTGTCGCTCGGTGGCGTTGCACAGGCCGCCAAGAAGGCCAAGAAGAACAGCGTCGTGACCAAGAGCATCAAGAACAACGCCGTCACCGGCGCCAAGATCAAGGACGGCGCCCTCGCTCTCGGCGACTTCAGCGCCGACGCGCTGGCCAGTCTCCAGACGGCCTCGGCATTCGACGAGAAGACGAACGACCTGGCTGTGGACGAAAGCCCCGGCACCACGGTCCTGTCCACGTCGATCACGATCCCGGCTCCGAAGACGGTCACCGCCACGGCTTCGATCAACGCGCACGGGGCGGGCCTCAATCAGGGCCTCTTCTGCACGCTGGACATCGCGGGCGAGAAGGGGCCGCAGTACGGACGCGTCAACCTCAGTGCAGTCACCCAGGGGTACGCCATGACGCTCAACCGCTCCAAGGTGCTCCCGGCAGGTACCCACACGGTGAATGTCGTCTGCTTCGAGGGTCTGGGGGACAACTCGCACGTCGACGCCCGCAATCTCAGCGTGGTCGCCACCGGCTGATCGCGTAGACCTCGGAACGCCAGGGATGGCGCTGGAAAGGGGCGGCTTCGGCCGCCCCTTTTTCGTTCAAGTAGAGTCGCGCCGATGCGGCGCACAGGTGGAATCGACCTCGGCGGGACCAAGATCCAGGCGATCGTGGCCGACGAGGGCAACACGGTTCTGGGCCAGGCCCGGCGGGAGACCCCGACCGACGGCGGCCCTCCGGCGGTTGCCGCCGAGATGGCGGAGGCCATGCGCGCAGCCTGCGAGGCCGCGGGTGTCGAAACGGACTCGCTCGCGGGCGTCGGAGTCGGCTCCCCCGGCGCGATCGACAGCGAGGCCGGCACCGTGGCACGAGCGGGAAACCTGCCCGACTGGGACGACCCGTTCCCGCTCGGGCCCACGCTGACCGACCAGCTCGGCACCAAGGTCTTCCTGGGCAACGACGTGGACGTCGCCGTACAGGCGGAGTTCGAGCTGGGCGCCGGGCGCGACGTCTCCTCGCTGCTCGGGATCTTCTGGGGAACGGGCGTCGGCGGCGGGATCATCCTCGACGGCAAGCCGTGGCTGGGCCGCGGCGCGGCTGCAGAGATCGGCCACATGGTGGTCAACCCGGGCGGCCGTCGCTGTCCCTGCGGCCGGCGGGGCTGCATGGAGGCCTACGCGGGCCGCGGCGCCATGGAGCTACGGGCCCGGAAGCTCGTCAAGAAGGACCACAAGACCAGCCTCTTCACGATCATGGAGAAGCGGGGCAAGGAGCGCCTTGCCTCGAGCGTCTGGGACATCGCGCTGAAGGACGGCGACCGGATGGCGAACACCCTCATCGACGAAGCCATCCACGCGATCGGCGTGGCCGGCGCATCGGCAGTGAACCTCCTCGACGTTGAGATGGTGGTCATCGGCGGCGGCCTGGGCACCCGGCTGGGAGCGCCCTACGCCAAGCGGATCGAGGAGGCCATGATGCCCCACCTCTTCGTGTCCAGCCGCCCGCCGGCTCTGAAGGTCGCCGCGCTGGGTGACCTGGGTGGCGCCATCGGAGCATCACTGCGGGTCGAGGACGCCAGCCGGCGCCCCAAGATCCCCCTTCTCAGCCGCCCGTGAGCACCGTGTCCTCGTCGCTGTAGGGCGGGCAGCACGCGCACAGCAGGACCAAGGGGCCGGAGTCAGCCGCCCAGAGCTTGTGAGGAGTGCCGGCGGGGATCACCACTGCGTCGCCCGCCTGGACCTCCGCCTCCTCGGCGCCCAGCCGCATCCGGCCGCGGCCGGAGATGAAGATGTAGACCTCCTCCGAGCTGCGGTGCAGATGCTCGTCGGTCTGGGCGCCTGCGGCGACCACCGCCTCCGCCACGCTGAGAGCGGCGGCCGCGCTGGATCGGGGGTGGGCGAGCTCGCGCACGGACGAGCCGTCCTTGGTCGTGAACTGCGGGAGATCGGGGCCGTGAGCGACTTCCATGTGTGCCGATGATCTCATTCCGGCCCACCCCCGACTGGCTAATGTCCCCGGGATGGGAGACGCCACCCGGCAACGGGTCGTTCAGCTGATCGGCGTTGCCGTCCTGGCCGCCGCGATCGGCCTGACGGTGATGCAGACGGGCCTGCTCAAGCGGGTCGAGCTGCAGACGGTGGACACCCGCTTCTCGATTCGCGGGCCGCACCCGGCGCCCGGGGACATCGTGATCCTCGACATCGACAACACGAGCATCGGCAGAGCCGGCTCCTACCCGTTGCCAAGGAGCATCCACGGCAAGGTGATCGACGCCCTCAACAAGGCCGGTGCCCGGGTGATCGGCTACGACATCCAGTTCACGGAGGCCAGCAAGGACCCGCGTGAGGACTACGCGCTGGCCAAGGCCGTAGGCCAGTCCAAGGCCCCGGTGGTCCTGGCCACGACGGAGGTCGAGGCCGGCACGGGTGACCCACTGGTGCTGGGTGGTGCCGACTCGCTACGCAGGCTGGGGGCGCGCGCTGCCTACTCCGCCAACTTCCCGCTCGATCTGGGCGCGGTCTACCGGCGCTTCGTGTTCGGGGGCTACGGCCTGGACAGCTTCGGAGTCGCGATCCGCGAGGACGAGACGGGCCAGCAGGTGGACCCCTCGACCTTCGAGAAGGGCGGCGCCTGGATCGACTACGCGGGCCCAGCGGGCACGTTCACCACCATCCCGTTCTGGAAGGTGGCGGAGGGCAAGTTCGACCCGGCCGACTTCCAGGGCAAGACGGTGGTCGTGGCCGCCTCCGCGCAGTCGCTGAACGACGTCCACGCCACGTCCTATTCCGGGGGCAGGGAGCAGATGCCGGGTGGCGAGATCCACGCCAACACCGTGGCCACCCTCCGTGAGGGACTGCCGCTGCGCGATGCGCCGCCGGGGCTCAACATCCTTCTGATCGTGCTCGCGGCGGCCGTGGTGCCCGCCGGAAGCCTGTACTTCAAGCGCACCTGGCTGGCGCTGATGGCCGTGCCGCTCGTCGTGGCCGCCCTGCTGCTGGTGGGAGCCCAGCTGGCCTTCAACGGCGGACTGATCCTGGTGCTGGTCTACCCCATGCTGGCGCTGCTCATCGCCTTCATCGGCACTCTGGCCGTCTACTACGTGCAGACCGCCATCGAGCGCCAGCGAACGCGTGGGCTGTTCTCCAGGTTCGTGCCCGAGACGGTGGTCGACCAGGTGCTGGCCGAGGCCGGTGACGACCTGCGGCTGGGCGGCACCCGCAAGCAGTGCACCCTTCTGTTCAGCGACCTCCGGAGCTTCACCACCGCATCCGAGCTGCTGGAGCCCGAGGCGGTGATCGAGATCGTCAACTACTACCTGTCGGTCATGACCGACTCGATCCTTGCCCATGGCGGCACGCTGATCACCTACATGGGCGACGGCATCATGGCCCTCTGGGGCGCGCCGATCGCGCAGGCCGACCACGCGGACCGCTCCGTGGCCGCGGCGCGGGAGATGGTGGGGCTGCGCCTCGACGAGTTCAACGCCTGGATGCGGGAGCGCGGATACGGCCAGGGATTCAGGATGGGGGTCGGAATCAACAGCGGCCCGGTCATGGTGGGCAACGTGGGCTCCGAGCGGCGGATGGACTACACGGCCATAGGCGACACGGTGAACACGGCCTCCCGGATCGAGGGCATGACCAAGGGGACGCCCCACATGATCTTCGTGTCCGACTCGACCAGATCGATGCTGCAGAACCAGCTGCCCGACATGTTCTATGTCGACGAGATGCAGGTGCGCGGCCGAAAGCGCCCGGTCCAGCTGTGGTCGGTGCCAGAGGGCTCCACGGTGGACCCGCCGGCCGAGCCGCCGGCCGCCTAACCCCCTGCAAGGCAGCTGCCACCGCTACCAAGAGCGGTCCAGTCGTGTTTCCATGGAGAGATGAGCCGGAAGCCCCAACCACGGGCCGTGCTGTTTGCCGCCCTGACACTGACGCTGGTGCCCGTGGCCGCCGCCGAAGCCAAGCGCCCGCAGGGCGTCAACGTCAACCAGTCCCAGAAGGACATCGACTGGGATGTCGTGGCCAAGAAGTCGCGCTTCGAGTTCGCCTACATCCGCGCCAGCGAGGGGCTCCAGGGCACCGACAAGTACTACGACAAGAACATCAAGGACGCCCGCGATGCCGGTATGACCGTCGGCGCGTTCCACCGCATGTACCCCAAGGCGGGAAGCCGGAGTGGCGAGCGCGACGACGCCGAAGCCGAGGCCAAGGTCTTCCTGAAGTCGGTCGGCCGGGTCCGCAAGGACGACATGGTTCCCGTCCTGGGCGTCGACCCCCCGTTCGACGGCCTCACGGGCGACCGCCTGATCCGCTGGGTCACGATCTGGATGGACAAGGTCTCGCGCAAGCTCCATGTCCTCCCCGGCATCTACACCAGCCAGCCGATCTGGCTCAGCTCACTCGACGACACCACCTACTTCGCCAAGAAGGGCTACCCGCTCTGGATCGCCAGCCGCGACGTGCCCAAGCCGATCGTGCCCGCCAAGAACTGGAACAAGAAGGGCTGGAGCATCTGGCAGAAGCAGATCGGCAACGTCCAGGGCATCGAGGACCAGGTCAACAAGAACGTGCTGACCTACCGCAGCGTGCGGAACCTCACCGTCCAGAGAAACCGGCCCTAGCCGTGGCTCAGCGCTTGTCCAGGGCCCGCCAGGCGCTCCCGGCGCGGCGCTGTCCGAGCCAGACGTGTCCCGCCGCCGCCCGTTCGGCCGCGACCTTCAGCAGCTGGCCCTCGTAACCGGTCCGCGGCACCGCAAACTGCCCGCCCTGGCGCCGGCAAGCGCGTGCGGCCCCGCTGACCGGCACGGCGCGCGGAGTGACCGACCAGCGGATGCCATCGCGGCACGCAGCCGGCAGCCGCCCGCGGCAGCTGCTCGAGACCCAGCGTCCGGTGTCGCCCTGCAGCGAGCAGCTCCCCGAGGCCGGCTGGCCAGGAGCCCAGCTCCATACCAGCGCATCCAGCCGCGGGTCCTCCCGCATGACCTGATCCAGGCCGATCAGGTCGACCCCGCAGCGCACCAGGCGCCCCGCCATCTCCGGGGTAACACGTTCCTCGCCCGAGCCACCCTGGCTGACGATGTAGGAGAGCGTGGTGCTGTCCTCGTAGTAGCGGATCAAGCGCGTCTTGTACCCCGTGCGCGACACATCGGAATCGCAGGCCGGAAAGTCCATGAAACGGCTGGTTGGCTGGTCCTCGTAATGGTCCGACCACGCGTAGCTCACAGTCGGCCAGCGCTCGCCGATCCCGCAGCTGCCCACCGCGATGACCTGGCGGCCGGCAGCCAAAACCTGATTCCGGGTCAGCTCCCCCGGCAGCTCCTGGCACTTGCGGCTCCCGCCTCGCGGGCGGTACAGGAGCCCGGCCAGCCCCTGGTGGACGTCATGCGTTGCCTCCGCGTACCCCTTCTGCCCATCCAGGTGGTCCTCGAAATAGATCATCAGCACCTGGTCGGGGTTGTCCAGGAGCCATGCGCGCACCTCCGTCAGCACCCGGTCGAGCGTCTTCTCCACCGTGCAGCCGACATGCGGCCCCTGCGCGTGGCACACGGTCGGGCGCTTCTGGCCAAGGCTGCCCAGCGACGGGAACCAGTGCAGGTCCAGCTCGATGCTGCGAATCCCCGCATCCAGCTGGTCGGTGATCGAGATCTGCTGGTTGGAGTCGAGCGGCGATAGCGCAACGCCCATCTCGGCCAGGCTGTTGAAGGAATTGTGGGTGCCGAGCCATGGGGCGTTGACCATCCCGACGTCATTTCCCAGCTCGTGCTGCAGCTGCAGGGCGCGCTGGGTCCATCCGCTGTCGGCGCCGTGGGCGGTTCCGCCCACGACAACGAACACGGCGATCACGACCGCCACCCGAAGACCCCTCCTCACACGGAGGAGCTTAGCCCCCTACCCCTGGATTACGCGGAAGCCCATGCCGGCCGCCTGGAGGCGCGCGATCAGGGCATCGCCCATGGCATGGGCCGTCGTGACCTGCCCGGCCGAGGGCGGAAGCTCGTCCAGAGCGAGGCACACGGCGGACTCGGCCAGCATCTTGGCGGTGTCGCCGTAGCCGGGATCGCCGCCGGAGACCTCGGTGATCACGCGGCTGCCCCCGCCCTCGCCGATGAATCGGACCTTGAACCAGCCCTTGGCACGCTGCTCCGGGCTCGGCCCGGCGCCGGACGGGCGGCGCTTGCGCAGCCAGTTGCGCGCCGCGGGGATCTGCGCCATCGCGACGAGCCCACCGGCGCCCGCCGCGGCGCCTCCGGCCATGTAGGCGTGCGGGGTCGCGAAGTAATGCGAGTACGTGAAGTCGGGGCCGTAGCGGTCGAGGGCACGAGCCGAGCGGGCAACGATGGTGGGGTCGATCGTGGGCATCGGCAGGACCCATCCCCCCGCCTCCTTGTTTCGGCGCGGCTTGCCGGGAACGGCCCTGGCCCTGCGGCCTTCGGGCCTGGGCTCGATGGCCTTCCGGCCGGCTGCGGCCTTGCGCGTCTCGCGGAGGCGCGACATGGCCGTGACCGCCGAGTCCAGCGTGCCCCCGGAGAACGTGCCGTTGGCGGTCACGAAGCCCTCGACCTTGAGCGGGACGCCCTCGGGGAGCTGCTTGACGGTGAAATAGGCGCCCAGATCGTGCGGGATCGAGTCGAACCCGCAGCAGTGGATGATGCGCGCGCCCGTCTGCGCAGCGCGCGCGTGGTGGCGGACGTACATGAGGTCGACGAACTCGGGCTCGCCCGTCAGGTCGACGTAGTCGGTGCCGGCGTCGGCGCAGGCCTTGACCAGCGGCTCTCCGTAGTTGATGTAGGGCCCCACCGTGGTGATCACGACCTTGGTGCTCCCTGCCACCTCGGCAAGCGAGGCGGGGTCGCCGACCTCGGCGTGGAGGAGTGGCAGGTCGGGCTTTCCCAGGCGATCGCGCACGGCCGCGAGCTTCTGCTGGTTGCGGCCGGCCAGCGCCCAGCGGAGTCCCTCCGGCCCGTTTTCCGCCAGATACGCGGCGGTCAACTCGCCCGTGAAGCCCGTGGCGCCGAACACCACCACGTCGTATGCGCGCTCTCCTGGCATCCGGCGCGAGTATGCCAGTCTGTCGGATCGTGCCCGCAATCCAGCTCACGAACGTGGTGAAGCGCTTCGGCTCGATCACCGCCGTCGACGGCCTCGACCTGGAGGTCCCCGAAGGGATCTGCCTCGGCCTGCTCGGCCCCAACGGCGCCGGGAAGTCCACCACGATGCGCCTGCTCACCGGTCAGGCCATCGCCGACTCAGGCGACATCGACGTCCTCGGCCACAAGCTGCCAAAGGACTCCAAGGCCGCCCGGGCCGAGATGGGCGTGGTGCCCCAGCTGGACAACCTGGATGTCGACGTGACTGTGGAGGACAACCTGGCGGTGTTCGCCCGCCTCTACCGCGTGAAGGACGTCAAGGGCGCCGTGGACGCAGCGCTGGACCTGGCACGGCTGCGCGAACGCCGCCATGACGCCGTCGACCAGCTGTCCGGAGGCATGCGCCGCCGGCTCCTGCTGGCCCGTGGGCTGGTCCACGAGCCCCGGCTGGTCCTGCTCGACGAGCCCACCGTGGGCCTGGATCCGCAGATCCGTACCGAGCTCTGGTCGCTGATCGACGGGCTGCGCACGCGCGGCTCAACCATCCTGATGTCGACCCACTACATCGAGGAGGCCCAGCGCCTGGCCGACGAGGTCGCCGTCATGACGCACGGCAAGATCATCGCGCGCGGCAAGCCGGGCGACCTGATCCTCGAGCACGCCGGGCGCGAGACGGCGGAGGTCTACGCACCGCCCGCCAGACTCGCGGAGGTCCGCGCTCGCGCCGAGGCCCAGGGCCTGCGCGTGCGCCCAGCCGGCCCGGCCGTCGCGATCGTCGGCGCCGAAAAGGCCACCGACGGTGTGGTGCCCGAGGACGCGGTCCGCCGGGCTGCCTCCCTCGAAGACGTCTTTGTGCTCCTGACCGGGGAGGAGGCAGAGTGAAGGTACGCCGCCTGGATCCCGCCGCCATCGCCGGGGTGATGAGCCGCGAGGTCGCCAACTTCGGCACCTACTGGAAGGGCACGACCTTCTCCAGCGTGCTCGAGCCATTCATCTACCTGGTGGCATTCGGGCTGGGCCTCGGGTCGACTCTGGTGGCCAACGTCAACGGGCTTCCCTACGTCCAGTTCGTGGGGACCGGGATGGTCGCCACGGCGGTGATCTTCTCGAGCGCCCTGCCGGCCATGTTCGGCACGTTCGTCAAGCACCGCTTCCAGAACACCTACGACGCCATCCTGGCCGCGCCCGTCGACGTGGAGGAGCTGGTCACGGCCGAGATGATCTGGATCGGGCTCCGATCGGGCTTCTACGGCTGCTTCCCCCTGTTGGTCACCATGATCTTCGGCCTGAAGCCCGCCTGGGGAATGCTCCTGGTCCCGATCTTCTGCTTCATCACGGCCAATGCCTTCGCGGCATTCGGCATCGCGATGGCCGCGACGGTCTCCAAGATCGACCAGTTCAGCTACATCACCACGCTCTTCGTCACGCCCCTGTTCCTGGTCGCCGGCACGTTCTTCCCGATCAGCGGCCTGCCGCCCGCGTTCCAGGTGGCCGCGCAGTTCAACCCGTTGTTCCAGCTGGTCTCACTGGTACGCGACGCGTGCTTCGGGCTCCAGACCGTGGACCTGCTGCGCTTCGCCGCCCTGCTCGCGCTGGCCACCATCCTCTGGCGGGTGGCCGTGAACCGCATGGAGAACCGCCTGATCGACTAGATCAGCAGCCGTACTTCTGCTCGAACGCCTCGGGCGTCGCGAAGTACCTCACGTGGGGGTAGTAGGCGCCCATCGTCTCCTGCTCGTGGTCGAGCTTGGCGTCCTGGACCGCGTGCTTGAAGCGCTTGGCCGGAAGCATGTTGCGCATGATCGCGATGTGCTTGGGCGAGGGTCCCCAGGAAAGCCAGGTGAAGCCGCACTTGTCCGTGGCGTCGGCCGGACGGCTCTGATTGGTCGACATGACGATCTGGAAGCGGTCGTGCTTGTCGACTGCCACGTTCTCATCAGTCGCGCAGTCGTGTGTCTGGGTCGCAAGGAAGCCGGTGCACATCGACCAGAACCGCATCTGACCGCCGCCCATGCGCTTCTGGCCGGCAAGCGTCTTCGGGGTGTTCGGCATCTTGGCGCTGACAACGGCGATCTTGCCGAACTCCTGGGACAGGTAGGCGGCCACGTACTTGTTGTCGGCGTTCTCGCCCAGCCCGGCGGGCAACAGAAGCGTGACGCCGGCGACTGCCCGCTCGAGCGCGTCCGGGAACAGCTCATTCTCCGTCGCGATCAGGCCGTAGCTCGTAGGAGCATTGACGTAGCGATGGAAGACGGGATTGCGCTTGCCCAGCACCCCGACCGGAGGCAACGGCACGCCGTCGAGGCCGACCTCGGTGAACGCGTCGGAGAGCCCCGAGGTGTCCGGCACGATGTCCGGGCACGAAGGGATGGGGATTCGCGTTCCATTGGCGGTGACCAGCGCCAGGTCCGGAGGCGCGACTCCGCCGAAGCGCCCTGAATTGTCGTCGGCCAGGTAGATCCGGTACGCGAGACCATTGCCCGAGAGCTTGCCGTCGGCGCTGGTGTTGTAGAGCGTGTTGGGCGCCGGTGAAGCCGGCTGGCGTCCGCTGACGAGCCTGACCGTGTAGCTGCGCTTCCCGGACCTGCGGTCGGCACCACGCACGAACGGATTGCGCGAGCCCTTGTCGGGCTCGATGGCGGTGTCACGCAGCACGCTGGTGGTCTGCAGGGTCGAGCTGTAGGTCTGTAGCGACATGTACCGCGCGTGGGGGTACTCACCGGAGATCTCGACATAGCCACCGGGCGGCGCAGGGACGATGGCGCCGAGGTAGCGGGTCGTGACCTCCGGGAAGAGGATGTTCTCGCGGTCGTAGGTGGGCTCGAGGACCCACGCGCAGGCGCGATCGGTGGTGTTCGCACCGGTCGCCGGAGCAGGCAGCAGCATGAGCGCGATGGCCCCCGCCACGACGGCAATCGATCTGACCCCTCCCATGCCCGCATGATCGTAGAGGGACCTGGCGGCAGTTGCTCGGACAGGCTGTCCGGTTATATTGTGCAGACCATGAGCGCCACCCACGAGGGAACTGACCTTTTCGACGTCGGGCTCTTCGCCGACGGCCCCCCGCACGAGCTCTTTGCAGAGATGCGCGACCAGGCACCGGTCCGCTGGAACGCAACCGCTGACGGCGGGGGCTTCTGGTCGATCACCCGCCATGCGGACATCTCGGCGATCAGCCGGGACACCGCGACCTTCTCCTCCTACGAGGCCGGGATCTTCATGGAGCCCGACCAGGTCATACCCCTGGAGGTGACCCGCAACCTGCTGCTGTACAAGGACCCGCCCGACCACACCAAGTACCGCAAGATCCTGCAGACCGCGTTCGTGCCCAACACCGTGAATGCGCTGGAGGACCGGGTGAGGGCACGAGTCACCCGGATCATGAACGAGTTCATCGAGGCCGGGCGCTGCGACTTCGTGAAGGACTTCGCCGTGCCGATCCCGCTCGGGATGCTGGCCGAGCTGATGGGCATCCCCGACGAGAACCTGCCGCAGATGGAACGCTGGGTCGACGAGATCGAGGAGGGCCAGCGCTCGCCCGAGCCCGCCGCATCGACCCAGACCTTCGTCGAGATGGCCGGCTTCCTGCACGAGCAGATCGCCATCCAGGCGGCGGCCGGGGGCGACAGCCTCGTGACCAAGCTGCGCGATGCCGAGGTCGATGGCGAGAGCCTCACCGACGACGAGATCCTGGTCTTCTTCGGCCTGCTCGTCTTCGCCGGCAACGACACCACGCGGAACACCACCTCCAGCGGGATGCTGACGCTGCTGAACAACCCCGAGCAGTGGCAGATGCTCTGCGAGCAGCCCGAGATGATTCCCCAGGCGGTCGAGGAGATCCTGCGCTGGACCTCGGTGGTCAACCACTTCGCGCGCACGGTCATGGAGGACGTCGAGATCGGCGGCCAGGCGATCCCCAAGGGCGACAAGGTCGTGGTCTGGTACGCCTCGGGCTCGCGTGACGAGGACGCGTGCCCCGATCCGGGCCGCTTCGATATCACCCGTGAGGAGGTCAAGCACATGGCCTTCGGCGGCGGTGGACGGCACTTCTGCCTCGGCGCCGGCCTGGCACGGCTCGAGCTGAGGGTCATGTTCGAGGAGGTCACGCGGCGGATGCCTGACATCCAGCAGGCAGGCCCGGTCGAGCGGCTCTCATCCAACTGGGCCAACGCCCTCACATCCCTGCCGGTGACGTTCACGCCACGTTCTGTCGAGTAGCTTGCAATCGCAAGTCCCTTGCAGTTAGAGTCGCTCCAGTAGCAACCTGGAGGATTTCGTGAGTGCGTATGTGCACCGGATCACCACCTCGCTGACGTCGGCCGAGTGGCGCAGGGCCACCGGACTGGCAGTGGTGGTGCTCGGCCTCCACGTGATCGGCTTCGGCACGCTCTTCCTGTTTGTGATCCCGGGCCACTTCGACCTGGGCCCACAGGGCGTGTTCGGGCTTGGCCTCGGAATCACGGCGTACACCCTCGGCATGCGCCATGCGTTCGACGCCGACCACATCGCGGCAATCGACAACACAACCCGCAAGCTGATGACCGACGGCCAGCGGCCGCTCGCAGTGGGCTTCTTCTTCTCGCTCGGGCACTCGACGATCGTCTTCGCCCTCGCAGCGCTGTTTGCCTTCGGGATCCGCGGGCTCAGCGGCGCCGTGGATGACGACAGCTCGACGCTTCACCAGATCACCGGGCTGATCGGACCCACCGTCTCGGGCGTCTTCCTCGTGGTCATCGGGATCGTCAACCTGGTGGTCCTGGTCGGAATCGTCAGGGTCTTCCGGCGCATGCACCGCGGGCAGCTGAACGAGGCCGAGCTCGAAATGCAGCTCGAGAAGCGCGGAGTGATGACCCGGTTCTACAAGCGGGCCACGCGGGCGGTCACCAAGTCCTGGCAGATGTACCCGCTGGGCGTGCTCTTCGGCCTGGGCTTCGACACCGCGACCGAGATCGCCCTGCTGGCCGCGGCGGGCACGGCCGCCCTGGGCGGCCTGCCCTGGTACGCGATCCTCTGCATGCCTGTGCTCTTCGCGGCGGGCATGTCCCTGCTGGACACCATCGACGGCGTGTTCATGAACTTCGCGTACGGCTGGGCCTTCTCCAAGCCCGTCCGCAAGGTCTTCTACAACATCGCCATCACCGCGCTGTCGGTGGCCGTGGCGCTGATCATCGGCACGCTCGAGCTGATGGCGGTGCTCACCGACAAGCTCACGCTGACCGGCTTCCCGTTCGACCAGGTCGCAGCACTTGACCTCAACTACGCGGGCTACGTGATCGTGGGCCTGTTCGTGCTGACGTGGGTGGTCTCGGCGATGGTCTGGCGCCTGGCCCACGTCGAGGAGCGCTGGAATGCCCGGCTCCGGGCCTCCGTCGGCGAATGACCACCACCAGCCACGCACCGCCACTGGAGTTCGACTCGGTCGAGGAGGCCCTGGCCGCACTGCGTGACGCCGGCCACCGAGTCTCGACCGCCCGGAGGTTGATCATCGAGGCGCTGTTCACGGCGGAGGGCCCCGTGGCCGCCGACTTCCTGGCCCGCGGGGCGGGCGGGCAACCCGTGCCCGGCGACGAGGCATCCGTGTACCGCAACCTCGACCTGTTCGAGCGGATCGGCCTGGTGCGGCATCTCCACGCCGGGCACGGTCCAGGGCTGTACGCGCTGGCCGGCGATGGCGCCCGCGAGTACCTGGTCTGCGAGGGCTGCGGCCTCGTCAGGTCGGTCGAGCCCGACGTGCTGGACGAGGTCCGGGCCACCATCCGGGCGCGGTTCGGCTTCCGGGCCCACTTCGGCCACTTCCCGATCGCGGGGCTGTGCGCGGACTGCGCCGAGTCGGCCCCGGCTGGAGAAGTGCGCGACCACGAGCACAGCCACGGCGACCACATCCATTCGCACCCCCACGCCCACCAGGACGGGCACAGCCACGACTGAGCCTCAGGCGGGCTGCGGCGCTCCTCCCTGGCGCAGGCGCAGGCCCACCATCGGGTAGACGAGCGTCGAGAGCACGGCCGCCGTGATGAGCGCCGCGGCGGTATCCGCTCGCATCCTGCCGGCGTCGACCGCCACGGCGGTGATCGCGATCACCAGCGGCAGCTGGGTCGAGACAAAGAAGGCCAGCGCCACACGGTCGCGGAGGTCCATCACCTTCCGGTAGAGCAGAAGCACCGGCGCCCCCCGGACCACCAGGAACAGCACGAAGAAGATGACGAGCTTCATGAGGCCGGAGGAACTGCCGAACAGCGCGCCGATGTCGAGGCTCATCCCGCTCACCACGAAGAAGAAGGGCACGAAGAAGCCGAACGCGACGGCCGTCAGCTTCGAGTCGAGCGCCTTGACCTCGCGGTCGCGCAGCACCTCGCGCGTGATCAGTCCGGCCGCGAACCCGCCTAGGAGGAGGTCCAGGCCCAGGTCTGCCGCGATCAGCGCCAGCGCGAATACCAGGACCACGACCCAGCGCACCGCCAGCTGCGAGCTCTTGTCGATCGTCAGGGTCATCAACGGCAGGGTGCGCTCGGCAGACCTGACCGCCACAACAGCCACCAGGACTGCCAACGCCACGAACGCCACCAGAATCACGGCATTCTCGAGCGGGCTCTGGGTCGTGAGGATCAGGGTCAGCAGCATGATCGGCCCGAACTCACCAACCGCTCCGGCCGCCAGCAGAAACGTGCCGAAGCGAGTCTTCAGCTCGCCGTTGTCGGAGAGGATCGGGATGAGGGTGCCGATCGCCGTGGTCGCCAGGGCCGACCCGGTGTAGAGCAGCGACAGCACGATGCCGAGCTGGGCCAGCACTCCACCCACGGTGTAGGCCAGGCCGAGCGACAGCAGCCAGGCGAGCAGCGCCAGGACCAGCGGCTGGCCCTTGATGCGGCGGAGATCGATCTCGTAGCCGGCAAAGAAGAACAGCATGCCCAGGCCCAGCGAGGAGAAGAACTCCATGAAGGCATCCACGTGGCCGAGCGCCAGGCCGGCCGGGCCCACCAGGACGCCGAGGAGCAGCTCTACCACTACCGCCGGCAGGAGCACGCCCCGCCCGCCGAGAACCGCAGAGATCGTCCCGCCGATTGCCGCGGTCCCCACCACCAGGAGAAAGGACCACGTGTCGACGGATACCGCTGCGCTCACCCGGCCAGGGTAGCGTCAGCGGCATCGGACAAACCGCCCACATCGAGCAGTACCTGGACGAGATCCATACGCGGCTCCAGGCTTGCCTCGGCGACGACCTCAAGGCGCTGATCCTCACGGGGTCAGCCGCGTTCGGCGAGCTCCAGCCCGCCAGCGACCTGGACCTGATTGCTGTCAGCCGAGCTCATCTGGATGCCGATACAAGCCACGGGATCGCGGAACGGCTGTCGCACCGCGTGCTCCCCTGTCCAGCCCGGCGCCTGGAGCTCGTCCTCTACCCCGCCGCGGAGTTGCGCGAGCCGAGCCGCCGGCCGGCGTTCGACCTCAACCTCAACACCGGCGCCGATGGGGTTGACCATGCCGGGCTCGATCCCGGCGCGGAGGCATCACATTGGTTCCTGATCGACCTGTCGATCGCCAGGCAAGCCGGGCGGGCGCTGGCCGGGCCGCCGCCCCAGCGCGTGTTCCCGGAGCTCCCCCGGGACTGGCTGCTCGAGGCGATCCTCGAATCGATCGAATGGCATGCCGGCAACAGCCCCGGTACCCCCAGTGCCGTGCTCAATGCCTGCCGGGGCTGGAACTTCGCGGCCACGGGGACGTGGACGTCGAAGCCCGCGGCCGGCGCCTGGGCCGCCACGCGCGTCGACGGCCCGCAACGCGTGGTGATCGAAGCAGCCATGGAGGCGCGCGAGCTGGGCTCCGAGGAGCCCGTCGAGGGTCATTCGGAGGTCGGGCTGGCCCCGCACATCGTTCTGGAACTCCGGCGGTTGCGAGACCCCACTCCGGGGTAGGATCCCGCCGCGGGGTTATTGGGCCCACGGAGGAGGATCTGATGTCGAGCATCGCCGCACCTGACGAGAGCCGGACCTTCACAACGCTCGTCCCGGCCCGGATCGACCGGCTGCCCTGGTCGCCGTTCCACACCCGGATGGTCGTGGCGCTCGGAATCGCATGGGTGCTCGACGGGCTCGAGATCACCATCGCCGGTGCTGCCGCGGGAGTGCTCTCGGAGCCCACCACGCTCGGCCTCACCTCAGTCGAGGTCGGCCTGATCGCGACCATCTACCTCATAGGCCAGGTCTTCGGCGCGCTGCTGTTCGGCCGGCTCTCCGACGCCCTGGGCCGCCGGAAGCTCTTCATCTTCACGCTCGGCGTGTACCTGCTGGGCAACGCCCTGACCGCGCTCACCTGGGGTGGCGGCCTGGCACCGCTGATCTTCCTCTACCTGACCCGCTTCATCGCGGGTGCCGGCATCGGCGGCGAATACGCGGCCATCAACTCGGCCATCGACGAGATGATCCCCGCGAAGTACCGCGGCCGGGTGGACATCGCGGTGAACGGCACCTACTGGGGCGGCGCCATCATCGGCACGCTGGCAACCCTCTTCTTCCTGAACGTGGTCGACGTGTCGCTGGGCTGGCGCCTTGCGTTCCTCGTGGGGCCCGTGATCGGCCTGGCCATCTGGGGCCTCCGCCGCCATCTGCCGGAGAGCCCGCGCTGGCTGGTGATGCACGGCCGTGAGCAGGAGGCCAACGACACAATCGACGAGATCGAGCGGCAGGTGATCGCCTCGGGGCACTCGCTCGACCCCATCGACGAGAGCCGGGCCATCGAGATCAAGCCCGAGAAGCACCACACCTATCGCGCCCTGATCAGGGTTTTGGTCAAGGACTACCCTTCGCGATCGGTCCTGGGGGCCAGCCTCATGATCACGCAGTCGTTCCTCTACAACTCGATCTTCTTCACCTACACGCTGGTGCTCACCAAGTTCTACGACGTGCCCGCCACGGAGGCCCCGCTGTTCCTGATCGCGTTCGCGGTCGGCAACCTGGCCGGTCCCCTCACCATCGGCAGGCTGTTCGACACCGTCGGGCGGAAGAAGATGATCTCCGGCACGTACCTGCTCTCGGGCGTGCTCCTGGCGCTCACCGCCCTGCTGTTCGACGCGGGTGTGCTCACGGCCACGACCCAGACCATCGCCTGGTGCGTGATCTTCTTCTTCGCATCGGCCGGGGCCAGCGCGGCCTACCTGACGGTCAGCGAGATCTTCCCCCTCGAGATCCGTGCACAGGCCATCGCGGTGTTCTTTGCCATCGCCCAGTGCTTCGGTGCCCTGGGGCCGGTGTTCTACGGCTGGCTGATCGGTGACGGCAGCAACCCGCACCAGCTTTTCATCGGCTACCTGATCGGCGCCGGCGTGATGATCGTCGGCGGGGTTGTGGAGCTCGTGCTGGGAGTCGACGCGGAGGGCAGGTCGCTCGAGGACGTGGCGCGGCCGCTGTCCGCGGTGCGGCTTCGTGTCGAAGGGGCCGCCGAGCCGCCCCCGGCTCCGGCTGTCTAGGCCGACCGGCGCGACTCGAGGATCACTCGCCCGCCCTTGCGGGGGATCATCGTCACGTTGCGCTGCCAGTCCTTCTCCGCGTCCTCGCCGGCGGGCTTCAGGTCTGTGCGTCGGGCGATTGCCTCGAGCACCACGCGCTGCTCGGCCATGGCAAGCGCCGCGCCCAGGCAGCGCCTGATGCCGCCGCCGAAGGGGATCCACGTGTAGGTGCCGGGCTTCACGCCGAGGAACCGCTCGGGCCTGAACTCGAACGGGTCCGGGTAGACGTCCTCGCGGTGGTGCACCAGCAGGATGCTGATGACCATGGCGGTGTCCGCACCCACGCGCCACTCGCCGAACTGCCACGGCACCTTGACCCGGCGCACGACGATCGGGATCACGGGGCGCACGCGCATGCCCTCGTGGATCGTGGCCTCGATGTAGGCCTCACCACCATCATCCGAGCGCACGGCGGTGCGCAGCCTGTCGTAGGCGGCGGGAGTGCGCAACAGCCGCTCGAAGGTCCACGCGAGTTGATTGGCGGTGGTCTCGTGGCCGGCCAGCACCAGCGCCATCAGCTCATCGCGGAGATCCGAGTCGGTCATGGGCTGCCCGTCCTCGTCGCGGGCCGCCATGAGCAGCGACAGGATGTCGGCGCCCCGCTCGGCCTCGGGCACCGCCCGGCGGGCGTGGATCACCGCGTAGAAGGCACGGTCCAGGGACTTCACGACGGAGCGCATGGGCCCGCGAGGCTCAGTGCGGCCGATGTTGTAGAGCTCGATGGCGGCCCAGGCCGGATGGGCGGACCAGGTGAGGAAGCGGCGCACGGTGGTGCGCAGCTTCTCCTCGGGCGTGCCGCGCTGCGGGCGGCCCTCGATGCCGAAGATCGCGGACATGATCACGTCGAGCGTGATGGCCTGCATCCGCGGAGCCAGGGCGAAGGCCTTGCCCACCGGCCAGCGGTCGATCTCCGAATCCACGACCTGGCCGATCATGTCCGCGTAGCGGCGGACGGCGTCGCCGTGGAAGGGCGGCAGGAGCAGCTTGCGCTGCCTCATGTGGCGGTCCCCGAGCGACGTGAGCACCGAGTTGGGGCCGAGGATGGGCCGCAATGGCGACTCCCCGGTCATGGTGGGCGCGAGCTCCGGCTTGGCGGTGAAGAGCGACCGCACGTGATCGGGGTGGCTAGTGACCACGAAGCGCTCGTTTCGGATCGGAAGGTCCAGCCTGAAGTTCTCACCCAGCTCCTCCCGCGCGCGCATCATGAACTTGAGCGGACGGGTGCCGAACTGCAGAGCGTTGCGGGCCTTGTTGCCGTCCAGGCCGGGCGGGACGTTGAACGGCGCGCCGTCGTCGGGCGCCGGTCCGGCCGGGGACTCGGCCCAGGTCTGGCCGGCCTCGGACGGCGCAGCTGCGGGGATCGTGCTCATGCCTCCCGGTAGCGTAGCCACATGCCTGAGGACCGCGCCCTTGGCGGCGTGACGAAGAAGGGTGAGCGCGTGGCCGTCGGGATCCTCGACGCGGCGATCGAGACGATCGCCGACGTTGGCGTCGGCAGTGCGTCGCTGCAGCGGATCGCCGACGCGGCCGAGGTGGACAAGCGGGCGCTGCAGTACTACTTCGGCGACCGCGACGGCCTCCTTGCAGCCGTGGCTCAGCGGGTGTCCGAGCGCCTGGTGGGAGAGGCGGAGGAGGCGCTGGCCGACATCGTCGACCCGGGCGAGGGCTTCCGGGTGGGCTTCGAGCTGCTCTGGGGCAATGTCATCGCCAGCCCGCGCCTGCACGGTGCCTACCTGGATCTGCTGGCTGCATCGATCACGCATCCGGCGCTGCGCGAGCACGTGGTGGCCGTGCGCGATCGCTACGACCACATGATCCAGGAACGGGCCACGATCGCCGAAGGCGAGGGCTACGTCTGGACAATGCCGAAGGAGACCATGAGCGCGATGGTGCTCGCGACTCTCCAGGGGTTGACCCTTGACTACCTGCAGCGCGGGTACACACCCCAGCTCGAAGGGGCGCTCGAGACCTATCGCAGCTGGCTGGAGGGCTTGGCCGAGTCGCCTTCCCGCTGAATCTTCTCCGTTTGGGGAAGATTTGTGTAAGCTGCCCGGATGACCACCCACACAGTTGTTTCAGCAGACGAATGGCGCGAGGCGCGCATTGCCCTACTCACCGAGGAGAAGGCCCTCACCCGCGCCGGCGACGCGCTGGCCACCAAGCGCCGCGAGCTGCCCTGGACCCTCATGGACGAGTACGTCTTCCAGACCTCTGAGGGCCCCGAGTCGCTCTCGGAGCTCTTCGCCGGCCGCGGCCAGCTGGCCATGTACCACTTCATGTTCGGCCCGGACTGGACCCAGGGCTGCCACCGCTGCTCGTACTGGGCCGACAGCTTCAACGGGATCGACATCCACCTGGCCCATCGCGACACCACCTTCATCGCCTGCTCGAACACCTCGATCGAGAGCATCGAGGCCTATAAGGAGCGGATGGGCTGGAGCTTCAAGTGGGTGTCCGCGCTGGACAACGGCTTCAACCAGTTCATGCGCGTCTCCTTCGGCAAGGAGGAGTACGAGGCAGGCACCGCCGACTACAACTTCGGCGCCCATCCCCCGTACTTCCAGGAGATGCAGGGGCTGTCGGTGTTCGCCAAGACCGACGAGGGCCAGGTGGCTCGCGCCTACTCGACCTTCGGCCGCGGCATCGACGTGTTCAGCAACACGTACCAGATCCTCGACCTGACTCCGAAGGGCCGCGACGAGCAGGACCTCGGGTTCGACCCCATGACCTGGATCCAGCGGCACGACCAGTACAAGGACGGCTAGTTCTGCAAATCGTTCGAGAACTGCGAGCAGCGGTCGTAGGCGTCGCGGTATTCCTGCCCGGCGCCGAAGACCTCTCCCGCGCCACGCAGCAATGAGCAGGTCACGCGCTCGCCCATCGTCGGGGAGACGTTGAAGAAGAAGTTGTCGTTGTCGATCGGGCTGACCTCGTCGCCGCGCTCGTTGAAGAAGGAGCGCCGGATCGGCTCCGGGTAGGCCTCGTAGGGGGCGATCAGATAGCCCAGCTGGTCGTCCGCCAAACCGGCCGTCATGTACCCCTGCGCGGGCACAAGTCTCCTGACCTTGGCGGCGATCTGCGGGTAGGCCTCGCCTGGCACAGCGGAGATCAAGACGTCGCCCACCCGTGCGCTGCTGGTCAGCGTGCCCAGGATGTCCAACGTGAGCCACGGCGGCGAAAGCGAGCGGGACACCGGGGTCCCGAGCGGATCGCCTACATAGTCGAGGCCCAGGATCAGCGGGCTCACCGCAAGGTCGTGGATCAAGTAGGAGCGGGCCGTGACCAGCGGCTTGCCCTTCACCGGCTCGGCTCTGCTCGCCGCCAGCGCCGCGCGCTTGACCACCCGGCTGGCGTAGTCCCGGATCCGGCAGAGGTCGCGGCGTGCGCCCTCGAGCGAGGCCTCGGGGCAATCGTGGTCGCGCGGCTGGGTGCGCCCCAGGGTGCCGACCATGGTCACGACCTTGCCGCCGAGCTCCTTCTCGAGCATCGGGTTGGCCGCCTGTGGCCAGTCCCCTGACGCCAGTGTGTTGTCGGAGCCCAGCACCGTTGCGTGTGCCGAGAAGTTGACCAGCGAGGCGAAGGTCTTGCCGCGATCGTCGATCGCCTGCAGCACGCGCATCTCGTCGTCCAGCCCCTGGTTGACCTTGTCGTAGCTGAACTGGTTGGACAGGAGCGGCGCGGAATGCACGGCGCCATAGCGAAGGCGGCCCGGCCGGCGGCTCTCGTACGCGCGCACGATTGCCGAGACGGTGCGGTCGAAGACCATCTGCTTGTAGGCCGTGGGCACCCCTCCCCAGACCCCCAGGCCGTCCGGGCCGGAGTGGCTGTGGTCGGTCTGGATGATCACGTCGCTCGGCTCCAGCGCGCCCTTGGTCCGCGCCGCCACCGCCTTGCGCATGTCCTCCAGGCCGAGCCGTCCCTCCTTGTAGGCCGCGAACATTCCCTGGGACTCGATGTCGGCGATCGCGATGGCGCCGCCGCCGCCGGAGATCGCGATGGCGCGCACGTGGAGGCCCTTGCCCAAGACGCCGGTGGCAGGCCGTACCGACCCGATCCCGTATCCGCCGAGATAAACGGGCTTGCCGTCGAACGTGCCGTCGGCGTCCGGGTTGATCGCCCGCGAGGAGACGCCGACGCGGTAGCAGCAGCCGCCCACAGCCGAGGCAGGCGCGGCGGAGACCGCACAGAGCAGCGCGACACCCACGATTGCCCCGAGACCCCTCACGGGATGGAGCGTAGTCGGTGCGCTAGGGAGTCGCGGCAATCAGGACGCTGTGCCCCGCATTGACGATCTTGGTCTTCCTGTTCCTGAAGTTGTTGACCTGGACCTTGCCCTCGACGGTGCTGATCCGGGTGCCTAGCAGCTGGCCATTGGGGCCGCAGACATCCTCGGTGAGCCACTGCGTTCCGCGTACGGTCGCGGCACCGTAGGCGCCCGAGGTTCGGTGCCCACCGCCCGCGTCGCCGAAGATCTTGCGGCCCTTGGGCTTGCCCGCCGTCACCGGGCAGCTGCCTCCGCCCGCCAGGATGATCTCGGTGATGGGCCGGCGCACGTCCCTCTGGAAGAAGCGGAACACGCCCTGGGAGAAGCGCCCGACGCGGGTGGCTCCGGTCTTGTGGTCCTTCTCGGAGACCAGCGCGATCTCGCCGTTGGTCGTGTCGACCACCGTGTTCACCGGAATCCTGACGACCGAGCCCGCCTCCACGCTGTTGAAGTCGGAGTCCGTCGGCTTCTTGATGAGGACCGTTCCCGATTCGACGGCGCCTACCGCGCGGTTGCCTGCGATTGGCGGCGGCACGTTCTCCTGGCCGATGCCCGCCAGCGGCACCACGGTGGGGCCGCCGATCGCGGTCGAGTCGATCTGAAGCGATGCATTCTGGGTCCCGACCGATGCCGGGGTGAAGCGGACCTCGACCGCGCAGGCCTGGCTGGGGCTGAGCGTCTGGCCCTCACAGCTGTCGGCGCCCTTCGCGAAGCTCGCTGCATCGGGACCGGTGACCGACACCGCCGAGAGCGTGATCGGGTCGGGGCCGGTGTTCTCCACAGCCAGTGACTGCGGATCGCTCTGGGTCGAGAACTCCACCAGGCCGTAGTCCAGCCCGTCATGGGGCGTGACCGTCAGAGCGGGGCTCTCGCCGGCGCCCACCAGCTGCACGTCGTGCAGGTTGCCGTTGGCGTTGTCGTGGAAGCGAAGAGTCGATGCCTTGGGCCCGCGGGTTGTCGGCGCGAAGGTCACGTCGACGGTGCAGGTCTGGGCCGGATTGAGTGACGCGCCCGTGCAGGTGTCGTTCGAGGTCGAGAACTCGGCGGCGTTGCCGCCCGTGACCTCGATTGTGGAGATGTTCAGCGGGTCCTGGCCGCTGTTGGTCGCGGTCACGGTCTGAGCCGGGCTGACGGTGCCGACGTTCCTCGCCGAGAAGGTGGTCTGCGCCGGGATGCTGATCCCCGGATCGACCGCCAGGCCAGAGAGCGTGGCGTCCTGTGGTGAGTTGTTGGCATCGTCGGTGAAGCGGACCACAGCATTCTTGTTGCCTCGGGTGGTCGGGTGGAGGGCCACGTCGACGTCGCAGTGGGCCCCCGGGGCCAGGGTTCCGACGCACGAGTGGGTGTCGAGCTCGAACTCGCCCGGGTCAGCCCCTGCCAGCGTGATGCTCGAGATCAAGAGCGGGTCGGTGCCATTGTTCGTCACCGTCACGGTGGAAGGTCCGCTCTGGGTGCCCACGTTGGTGTCCGGCAGGGTCACGGATGTGGGCGAGAGGTTGGCCTGCGGATCGAGGCCCGTGCCGGACACGGGGATGAGCTGAGGTGAGTTTCCGGCCTCGTCGTTGAACCGCAGATCGGCTGTTCTGGACCCGCTCGCCTGAGGCTCGAACTGCACGTCGATCCCACAGCTGCCGCCAGGCGCCAGATACACCGACGTCGGGTTGGGGGGAGCCCCACACCCGTCATTTGACAGAGGGAAGTCAGGCGCGCTGCCAGGCGGCTCAATCTGGAGCACATCGCCTCGGACGAAGAACTCCGGATCGTCGTTGGTGAGGGTCGCGTGCTGGGAGCTCGAGGGACCGGCACCAACGTTGCGGGAACCGAAGGTCAAGCTTGCGGGAGCCGCCGTGGCCGTCGGCGGGGCGGCAGAAGTGATGTAGGCACGCCCACTGCCGGTGCCCGGGGGGTTCTGCTGATTGGCTCCGATCAGCAGCTCGTTCACCGAGTCCAGGTTGAGGTCGAGTACCGGAGCGATGGATGCGCCCAGCCGGTCGTTTGTCGCCTCGCCGTCGATCTCGTACCCGCGAGCATCGGCCGCCGGCAACTTCAGCTGGCCCAGGTCGATGTCCGAGGGGTCCCCCTGGTTGTTCCTATAAATGGCGTAGACGGCGCCAGAATCGGCTCGTCCGTTCGGATCCGCGAGCACAGCGCCAACGGCGAGGTCACCTCTGTCGTCGCCGTTCATGTCGTCCGCCGGCGTCAGGGCACCACCGGCCAGGTCCCCCGGACCCGCTCCGTCCATCCTCATGAAGCTTCCCGTGTCCGTGACGAGGTTGACATCAGCCATATCTCCGGGGCCGCCGCTGTAGACGACGAACGCAAGCCCGGAGTCCAGGCCGTTGATGCCGTCGGCGTCCGGCGCGCCAACAAGCAGATCCCCGTCACCATCGTTGTTGAAGTCTGCGATGCCCACCCCTGAAGCACCCAGGAAGGGCGGGAACGCACCGCCGCCGCCCGGAAGGCCGGAGACGCTCATGAACCGGCTGGTGTCGGTGGCCAGATTCACGTCGCCGGGGTCGTGAGTCACACCCGGCCCCGGATCTCCATAGACCACGTACTCGATGCCCGACCCCGAATTGGCAGAGACGGCGCCGACGGCGAGGTCATCGGTCCCGTCGTTGTTGAAGTCGCCGCCCGCAAACGGGACGTTCCCGACCACTCCAGTTGAAGATCCGGCCTGGTCCCCAGCAGTCGCCCCGACCACGCGAAAGCCGCGATCATTTTGCAAGCCTGCGTCGAAGACGTTCGCGAGATTTACATCTGCCGGGTCCGCAGTATTTCCGCCGTATATGACCCACGCGGCGCCGGAGTTGATCTTCGAGTTGTAGTCGGCAAAGATCGAGTCGACGGCTACGTCCTTGAACCCATCGGCATTGATGTCGCCGGCGGCGTGGGCGGACAGCCCCGTGCCTGCGTTCGCGCTGGCCGAGACGGGAGGCCCCTGGATCTCCATGCCGCGTGGGTCGGATCCCCTGATCTGCCCAAGATCGAGGTCCGCGGGATCATTGCCGGGGGCGTTGTCATCTCCGTAGATCACGTAGGCCGCTCCGCCACTCAGATCAGCCCCTTGGTCTACGCCGCGGGCACCGATGATCACGTCATCGGTGCTGTCGCCATTAAAGTCGCCGATCCCCTCCACCGTCTGGCCCGCGCGATCATTCGGCGCACCGCCATCGATCTCCAGGCCACGTGAATCAGGGCCGGCTGCGAGATCCGCCAGGCTCACAGAGGTTGGATGTGCCTTGCCGTAAACGATGTAGACGGCACCCGCGTCCACCTTGCCCGGCAGGCCGGGCACGTCGGCCAGCCGCGCCCCCATGATGATGTCGTTGATGCCGTCACCGTTGAAGTCGCCTGCATCGGCCACGGCGGCCCCCGTCAAGTCCCCGCTCGTCCTGCCGGTGAAGGTGACATTGGACTGTGCGGCGAGGTCCACGTCCTTGGTCGCGAACGCCGCCGGTGGCGCCCCCAGGGAGATCAGGCCGACGGCCAACGCGGCAGCGAAGAGGCTGGGTCGCCTCCCTGCGCACGATCGGAAAAATGTCCCCTGTGGCCTCAACCAGAACGCCTCCGCAGCTGACGGTAGCAGCGGTCGGCGCAGGGGCTGTGAGGGAGGTCACATGCGGGCACGGACTAAGCCCGTGATCCGGAACGGCCGCTTAAGCGAAAGGACGTCCAGAGCCATTCCCGTGACTCTGGAGAGACCATGACCGTCGCCCCCGTTACCAAGCCCACCCTCCTCGTCTGCAGCGTCGATGAAAAGGCGCCGCTCCTTCATCCCTGCGCCAAGGCCAACAAGGCATTGAAGAAGGCCGGTGTGGATTTCGACAAGCGTGTCTACGACCAGGGCAAGCCCTTCGGGCGCGGCACCGAGGGCACCCGGCCCGAGCTCAAGGAGCTGAGTGGCCAGGAGATGCTGCCGGTGCTCCAGCTGCCCGACGGCTCCACAGTCGCCGGAGGCGGCGAGATCATCAAGTGGGCCAAGGCGCACGGGTGAGTCGGGCCGCCCCGATCCTCGACGGCCTGGTCGAGCGAGTCAGCGCGCCGGATGCGCTGCTGGTTCCGATCGTCCGCCGGTCGATCGCCCACCGGATCCGGGTGGCAGCGAAGTCACCGGCAAGCGGCGCAGCGCAGTTCGCCGCGGCCCGGTCACGCGGGCCGATCGCGGTGCATACCGATGCGGCCAACGAGCAGCACTACGAGGTGCCGGCGGGCGTCTTCGAGCTCTTGCTGGGCCCGCGCCTGAAGTACAGCTCGGCGCTGTATGAGGACGGCGTGACCGGCCTGGCCGAGGCCGAGGAGGCGATGCTCGCTCTGACGTGCCAGCGCGCGGGGATCGAGGACGGCATGGAGATCCTGGAGCTCGGTTGCGGCTGGGGCTCCCTGACCCTGTGGATGGCGGAGAAGTATCCGAACGCCCGGGTCACCGCGATCAGCAACTCGAATAGCCAGCGCGAGTTCATCCAGGCACGCGCCGCCGAACGGGGACTCGAGGTCGAGGTCCAGACGATGGACGTCCAGAACCTGGCCTTGGCCAAACGCTTCGACCGTGTGGTCTCGGTCGAGATGTTCGAACACGTGCGCAACCATGCAGCGCTGCTCGAGCGGGTGGCCGAGCACCTCGAGCCGGGCGGTGCCCTCTTCGTCCACGTTTTCGCTCACCGCGCCCACGGCTACGAGTTCGAAGACACCTGGATGACCCGCCGCTTCTTCCAGGGAGGGGTCATGCCGGTCCACGGATGGCTGGGCCATCTCAAGGATCCACCGCTCGCACCTGTCAAGGAGTGGTGGCTCGACGGGACCCACTACGCGAGGACGGCAGATGCCTGGCTCGACAACTTCGACGCGCACCGCGACGAGCTGCACGAAGTCTTCACCCGCGAGAACGGCCCGGGGCAGGCCGCCGCTGAGCTGCGCGCCTGGCGCCTCTTCTTCATTGCCTGCCGTGAGATCTTCGCCGCGGGTGGCGGGGAGGAGTACGGCGTGTCGCACACATTGCTTCGCACTACCCCAGAGTAGGATCAGCATGTGGAGAGGTTCGATGTCGTCGTAGCCGGAGCCCGGCTGGCTGGATGCGCAATTGCGGCGCCGTTGGCCCGTGCCGGCAAGCGCGTCCTGGTGCTGGACAAGATGGCCTTCCCGTCCGACCAGCTTTCGACTCACATCCTTCTGCCGACCGGGACCAGCGAGTTCTCGAAGATGGGTGCTCTGCCGCGGATCAGGGCCCTGAATCCCTCGGAAGTCCGCTACGTGGAGGTCGTGGTCGACGGCGTGCACTGCCTCGAGCGCGTCCGCCCCGCAGAAGACGGGATCGACTACGGCGTCTGCGTGCCCCGCGACCTGCAGGACGTGGAGCTGGTCGAGGCCGCGCGTGAGCAGGGCGCCGACATCCGCGAGCGCTGCACGGTCCAGGGCCTGACCTGGCGCGCGGGGCGCGTCAGCGGCGTGAAGTACAAGGACGCCGACGGCGTGCAGCAAGAGGTCGCGTCCACACTGGTGGTCGGAGCCGACGGCCGGCGCTCGACCGTCTCGGCGCTGGTCGGCTCCTGGAAGCCTTACCGCGTGTCGCGGAACGGCCGAGGGCTGGTGTTCCGCTACTACGAGGGCGACCCCCACGTGGACAGGCAGGCCGGTGAGACCTACTACCAGTGGCGCGAGGGTGAATCGTTCGCATTCGCGTTCCCCACGACCCCGGTCGGCAAGGTCCTGGCCCTGTTCATGGGCCACCGCGACGAAGCAAGCGAGGCCCGGAACGACCCCGAGGGCTACTGGCAGCGCAAGCTCGGACAGCATCCGTTGATGGCGCAGCGCCTGGAAGGCGCGACGCCCGTCACCAAGGTGCGTTCGACCGGCGAGACCCCGGCTTTCTTCCGCGCCTCCTCCGGCCCCGGCTGGGTGCTGGCCGGCGACGCGTCCCACTTCAAGGACCCGGTGACGGGCCAGGGCATGCGCGATGCCATGTGGATGGGCCGCACCATCGCCGAGGCGATCCTTCCGGTGATCGATGACCCCACGGCGATCGATGCGGCCACTCGTGCCTGGGAGGCGGAGCGCGACCGCGAGTGCCTCCCCGCCTACCACTTCGCAAATCTCGACACGCGGGTTGAGCCACAGTCCCCGGCCCTCCGAGAGCTGGTCCGCGAGGCCGGCCGCACGACCGACGCCGACCTCTCCGATCTCTTCGGCCGGGCACGCACGCTCCAGCAGATCGCCCCGCTGCCTCGCCTGACCCGGGCGCTCGGAGCGGCGCTCATCCGCGGAGAGAGCCCGCGGTCCGAGAGCCTCCGCCGCGCCTTCCATGAAATCCGCACCGAGCTCGAGATCCGGCGCGAGGGCCGGGCCGATGTCTTCCGTGCCACCCGCACCGTGTACGGCTCGGATCATCCCAACGCGCCCTGGCCGGACCCACCGAAGGTCGCGCGGCCGGCGGAGCCCGCCCTGACCGAAACCCAGAAGGAGGTCGTCGCATGACCCGGATCGCAGTCGTTCAACCCGCTTTGGCGCTTGGGCAGGTCGAGAGCAACCTCGAGCGGCTGGAAGACCTCATCCGCGACGCCCACCGCGAGCACTCGCCCGAAGTGATCGTCATCCCCGAGGCTTGCACGAGCCCCAACGTCTACGCGCGGGTGCTGAACGGCGCCGCCCGGCCCATCGACGGACAGCCGTTCCAGATGATCACCCGCCTGGCGCGCGAGCTCAACTGCATCGTCTGCGGCGGGTTCCTCGCAGTGCGCGGCAAGAACACCTTCGGCACTTTCGTGATGGCCGAGCCGGACGGCTCGGTGCACCTCCACGACAAGGACATCCCGACCGCCTGGGAGCACAACTACTACACGGGCGGCGACGACGACGGGGTGGTTCAGAGCTCCACCCTGGGTGCCAAGGTGGGCTTGATGTCGGGCTGGGAGTGGGCGCGCAACCGGACTTCCGGACGCGTCCGCGACGCGGGTGTGCAGCTGGTGCTCGGAGGCATGTGCTGGCCCTCGATGCCGCTGAACTGGCCCGGCCCGCTGCGCATCTGGGCCAACCACGAGCACGCCGGCTGGCGCCGCCAGGCGATGGAGCTTCCCGGGCAGGTTGCCCGGCTGACAGGCGTGCCGGTGGCCCATGCCTCGCATGTCGGCCCCGTTGAGGGCGAAACCCCGTTCGGGCCGGGCATCCCCTGGAAGACCCAGATGATCGGCGAGTCACAGCTCTGCGATCGCGACGGCACCATCCTCGGCCGCCTGACGCTCGAGGACGGGGAGGGCCATTTCGCGGGCGATGTGGAGCTACGCGCCCCCGAGCCGCTCGACCCCATCGGCGACAGCTTCTGGATCCCCGACATGAGCCTCACCACCTGGCTCGCCTGGTACGGGATGAACGCCCACGGCGCCCTGAAGTACAAGCTGCGCCACGCGCGCAAGGGCTTCCCGTGGCAGGCGTGGCCGGCTGGCGACCTGCCGGACGAGATCGCGGCGTCGGGGCCGGCCGAGACGGCCGCGGCAACCAGCTAGCTGTGGCGTACGAGACGCTGCTCTATGACGTCGCGGGGCCGGTCGCGACGATCACCCTGAATCGGCCGGACTCGCTCAACACGATCGTCCCGCCGATGCCCGACGAGCTCGAGGCTGCCGTGAACGCCGCCACGGCCGATGTCGCGGTGAAGGTCATCGTGCTCCGCGGCAAGGGCCGCTCGTTCTGCGCCGGCTACGACTTCGCCGGGGGGTTCCACCACTGGGACGAGCACATGAACACCGACGGCGAGTGGGATCCGGGCAAGGACTTCGTCATGGCCACCACGCCAAGCATGGCCCCGACCCAGAAGTTCATGAGCATCTGGCGCACTCCCAAGCCGGTGATCGCCCAGGTCCACGGCTGGTGCGTGGGCGGCGGCAGCGATTTCGCCCTCTCGGCCGACATCGTGATCGCCTCCGATGACGCCCGGATCGGGACTCCCTACTCGCGCATGTGGGGCGCCTACCTGTCCGGGATGTGGATCTATCGCCTGGGGCTGACCCGGGCCAAGTGGCACGGCCTGACGGGCGAGCCTCTGAGCGGCGCCGAGGCCGCCGAGATCGGCCTGATCAACAAGTCCGTGGCCTTCGACCAGCTGGAAGGTGAGGTGGCCGCGCTGGCGACCAAGCTCTCAGCCATCCCGTCCTCCCAGCACGCGGCCATGAAGCTCGTGATCAACCAGGCCTACGAGAACATGGGACTGGCCTCCACGCAGACGCTCGGGCCGATCCTCGATGGGCTCATGCGCAACACGCCGGATGCCAAGGAGTTCATCGAGAAAGCGGAGCGCGAAGGCGTGGGCGCGGTCGTGACGGAGCGCGACGGCCCCTTCGGCGACTACAGCCAGGGCGGGCCCGGCGACAAGCCGGACCCCTCGAACAGCTACTGATCGGCCACGATGCCGCTGCGCCACAGGCGCTCCATGGCATCGAGCAGCGCGTCGTCATCCACACGCGGGGCCAGGATGTTCTCTGTCAGCGCCCGCTCGGTCATCCAAACGAGGGCGAAGGCGCGGGCCTCGGCATCGCGTACGTCAAGCGAGGGGTCCTCGCGGAGCGCCCGGCCGCGCGCGCTCTGGACGAAGAGCTCGTGGAAACTGCGCCAGAAAGCCGAGATCTCAGGGTCGTAGGTGGCGGCCTCGACCAGGGCGCCGACCGTCGCGCTGTGCTCCTTGAAGGCGGCAAGGACTCCTTCGAGGGTGGTGCGCAGATCGCCGCCATCCTCCTCGAGCCACGTGGACGCGACCGAGTGCAGGTCGCCCTCGAGCTCCGAGCCCATCTTCAGCAGAAGCTCGCGCTTGTCGCGGAAGTGCGCGTAGAACGTGGGTCGCGAGAAGCCGGCGCCATGCGAGATCTGGCCGACTCCCAGGTCGGCGAAGGGGATGCCGTCGGAGAGGAGTGACGCGGTGGCATCCATGAACGCGCGCTCGTTCCGCACGCGGGAATCCTCTGTCAGCGCCGACCGGCGTGAGAGCGTTGCCACCCCAGGTACTTTACACAGCACTTGACAATGTGTAAAGTAGCCCCGTTCCCGAGTCCAGTGGAGGAAGAGATGCCGGAGCAGACCACGGCTGAGCAGTCAGCGACCACCCCCGTCGAGGAGCTGCGCATTGCAGACCCCGAGCATTGGACCGAGGGCCCGCCCCTCGAGCAGTTCAAGCGACTGCGCTCCCAATGCCCGGTCCACTGGAGCTCCGGGATGAGTGCCAGCCCCAGCGAGCCCGGCTTCTGGTCGATCACGACCCAGGAGGACATCCACACCGTCAGCCGCAGCTGGGAGACCTACTCCTCCGAGCGCGGAGGCATGCTGGCCATGCCGGAGGAGCACTTTCCGCTGGCCCTCCAGAACGGCATGTTCATCGGGATGGATCCGCCCAAGCATGACCGGCTGAAGTCGCTCTTCCAGCGCGGGTTCACCCCCAAGCGCACGGCCGAGCACGAGGACGAGATCCGGGAGATCACCCGGTCGATCCTGGACCGCCTCGAGGGCAAGGAGACCTGCGACCTGGTCAACGACGTGGCGCAACCGATCGTCTCGCGCGTGATCGGCGCCTTCATGGGCATCGACCCCGAGGACGACGCCATCTGGGCCCGCCTGATGAACGCGCTGGTGAGCGCCGATGACCTGGAGCTCAACCCCGATGGGCCGGACACTGTGATGGAGCGCGATATCCCGGAGATCGTGGAGCGCTGCAAGAAACTGATCGCCGCCCGGACCGAGAACCCGACTTCGGACCTCACGACCGTGCTGGTCGAGGCCGAGATCGACGGTGAGAAGCTCACCGAGTGGGAGATCGTCATGGGCTTCATCCTGCTCATGACGGCCGGCAACGACAGCACCAAGGCCACATTCTGCAGCGGCATGAAGGCCCTGATGGAAGACCCTGAGCAGAAGCAGATGCTGCTGGACGACCCGTCGCTGATCCCCGACGCCGTCGAGGAAGCGCTGCGCATGTTCCCCGCGTTCGCCCACTTCCGCAGGACGGCGATGTGCGACGCCGAGCTCGGCGGGCAGCAGATCAAGGAAGGCGACAAGGTCGTCATGTGGTACCCGTCATCCGGGCGTGACGAGTCGGTCTATGAGGACCCGGACCGCTTCGACCTGCGGCGCAAGGCCGAGCACCAGGCCTTCGGCGCCGGCGGCAGGCATTTCTGCCTGGGAACGGCACTGGCGCGGCTCGAACTGCGGGTGATGGTCGAGGAGGTCCTGGACCGCTACCCGGACATAGCGATCGAGGGCGATCCGAAGATGGCCCAGGCGATCTTCATCAACCAGCTCACGACGCTGCCGGTGCGGCTGGGCGCCAGAGCAGGCGCCCAGAACTAGACCTGGAGCGCCTTCGCCTCGAGCTTGGCGGGCGCCACCCGGGTCACGTCCCACACCAGGCCGACGGCTTCCAGCCCGCGGATCAGCAAGCCGGACATGTCGAATTCCCAGCGGCCCATTCCGTGCTGGGCGGACGTGGGGAACGCGTGGTGGTTGTTGTGCCACGCCTCGCCCATGGAGAACGGCGCGAGCCAGGCGAGGTTGCGCGACTCGTCACCCGTGTCGAAGCGGCGCTTGCCGAAGAAGTGGCACAGCGAGTTGATCGAGTAGGTGATGTGGTGAAGCAGGAAGATTCGTACGAGGCCTCCCCACAGCAGGCCGGTCAGGCCGCCGACTACCGAGCCGGTCAGCGCCACGCCCATGCCGAACGGCAGCGCCAGCCCGAGCAGGACCCAGAGGACCATCGTGCGGTCGATCATCAGCGTCACGCGATCCTTGAGCAGATCGGGCGCATAGCGGGCACGCGCTCCGCGCTGGGTGTGAAGGAAGATCCAGCCGAGATGGGCGTGAGCCAGGCCGGCGAGGGCGTTGGTGGGCTCCCCATCGTGGTTCACGTGGGGTGAATGCGGGTCGCCCTCCTGGTCGGAGAAGGCATGGTGGCGGCGGTGGGCGGCCGTCCATGCGATCACCGGGCCCTCCAGGGCCGCTGACCCGAGCGCGCCGAGCACGCCGCGGATTACCGGGCCCGTCTTGAACGAGCGATGGGTGAAGTACCGATGGAAACCGACGGTGACCCCGAGCCCGATCGGGATGTACATGACCGCGAAGACCACGAGGTCCTGCCACTTGAGCAGGCCGCCCCACGCCATCCAGCCCGCATAGCCCAGGCCGAGCAGCGGGATGATCGTGGCCAGCGCGCTGCTGAAGCCATGGACGAAGGAGTTGTCGACCGGGTCCAGTTCGGCGACCTTTGGAGTGCTCACGGCATTGGCGGCAACGGCGCTCGCCGGGGGCGGTGTGGCGGTCACTGGCATTTTTCTGCTCCTTCGACCCTCTCCATCGGGACGGCGTCGCAGGGAGGAGAGGGGGAGCAGTCCCGACGATGCGCTGCATCGAGCCTAGCACCGGGAACGCGCTTCGGGGAGGCATACTGGGGCCGTGGCCTACACGACAGCCGAAGCCCATTCGCGAATTCTCGAGGATCTGGCAACGGTGATCGATGACATCTCGCTGGCGTCCGCGTGCCTCGGCGAGGCCTACGAGCATCTCCACGGAGGCAGCGCGGATCGCCTGGAGAACGACCTGTTCCGGCCGGTGTCCGCCGCTATGGCCAAGGCGCGGCGTACCCAGACCGGCTTTGCGGCACGGGTCGGCAGGGACGCGCCCGCCCTGGAGGAGCAGTCCGCCGGAGCCGGGTCCCGCGACGTGAAGCTCTTCGTGGACCGTGCGATGTCGGCCTGCGCGGAGGCCAGCCACACGCTGGCCGAGCTCCAGGACTCGATGATGCCGATCGAGGCCGGCGATGCCGAGCTGCGAAGCGGCATAGCCGAGATCCGCGAGCTGGTTGACGGCATGCCCGCCCGCGCACGTGAGTTCACGCGGCTCCTGGGCCGCTGACTAGCGCCCGCCGAAGCTGCGGATCTGCTGGCCGACGATCTGGATCAGGCTGCCCAGCGCGATGTTGATGTCCGTGACATGGATGCCCCAGCTCCTGTCGGGGAACGGGGCGAGCTTGCGGGACTTGCTGGTGACGGGCGAGATCCGCAGGATGTCGGCGCCGTTGGCATGCTGGCACTCCGCCGCGTAGCGGTCGGGCGGCACGACCCAGGGAGTCGGCGCCGTGGGCGGGAACCCGCCGTAGGTCAGCAGCAGGCCGGCGCCGATGATCCCGGGGTAGGGATCCGAGCGAACCAGCGAGTTGATGCGGCCGCGGTCGCCCGCGAGATCCGCGGGGTTGGTGCAGACCACCTCACGGCCCTCGGGCCCCGGCCCGTTGAACGCGCGGGAGTACCGATCGGTGGGCTTGCCGAAGCGGGTGTTGTCCGGCGGAACCTCGGCGAAGCTCGAGTACGCGATCACGCAGCCGTTCTGGCTCCGGGGCGTGCACACGGGCACGTGCTTGAAGTTGCCGCCCACCAGCTCGCCGCGCTTGACCATGACGTTGGCGCCAGGGATGACCGCGGAGATCAGGCGCTTGCGAACCTTCCTGTTGCGGTCGATCTCATCGGTGATCAGCTGGGTCAGCAGGCTGCTCCCCTGCGAGTGCCCGATCAGCACCACACCCCGCCCGTGGTTGTAGTGGGCCAGGTAGTCCTTCCAGGCTGCCTCCACGTCGCCGAGGGCAACCCGCAGGGCGGGGTACCGTGCGGGGTCCGGTCCGAGCAGGCCGACCAGCGTGGCCTGCCGGTACATCGGGGCGTAGACGCGGCAGACCTGGGAGAAGCGCGATGCCTGGTACTGGGCGATCGCGATCTCGGCGGGATCGATCTGCAGGTTCGAGCTCGGGGTCAGCTGCTCGCTGACGGTGGGATAGACGTAGAAGCAATCCGCCTTGGGCTTTTTCGCGATCCCGGGGTTCGTGACCGTCGAGGCACCGCTGAAGGTCTGGTAGGTGGTCTCGAGATCCGAGACGCACGGATCGGGCGCGTGACCGGGCAGGCAAAGCCACTTGGTGGCCGCCCCGGCCGGCGCAGCACCAAATGCGAGGAGGATCCCCGCGAGCAGCGCAACACGTATCCCCATACCCCTCATTGCCCGTGAGGGTACCCTGGCTCGGGTGGGAGAAGCCTCAGGGAACGATCGCCCCGGAGGCGGCCAGCGCCTCGATCTCGGCCTCGCCGAGCCCCCACTTGCTGAGGGCCGATGCCGTATCGGCACCCGTGGCCGAGGGCCCGCGGCGGATCGAGCCCGGGGTGCGCGAGAAACGAGGCGCCGGCGAGGGTTGAAGGATCCCGTCGTGCTCGACGAAGTTCTTGCGAGCGACGTTGTGGGGGTGCGAGGGGGCGTCGTGCATGGCGTAGACAGCGGTGGCGCAGGCTTCCGCGGGCTCGAGGATCGCGGCCCATTCGTCGCGCGTCTTCGTGACGATCACCGCGGCGATCCGCTCCTTGAACTCGGGCCAGCGCGGGCGGTCCCACTGCGGCATCTCCTCCATGGGGATATCCAGGAGCCGCAGGAGCTCCGCGTAGAACTGCGGCTCCAGCGCGCCCAGGGCCACGAAGCCGCCGTCGCTTGTCTCGTAGACCTCATACCAGGGAGCGCCCGAATCGAGCATGTTGGTTCCGGGAACGTCCTCCCAGATGCCCAGGGCGCGCAACCCGTAGAGCAGCGTGCTGAGCACGGCCACCCCGTCGACCATGGCGGCATCCACCACCTGGCCCTGGCCGGAGGCCCGCGCCTCGATGATCCCGCAGGCGATGCCGAAGGCGAGCATCATGCCGCCGCCGCCGAAGTCGCCGACCAGGTTCATCGGGAAGAGCGGCTTCTCGCCCGTGCGGCGCATGGAGCCCAGCGCTCCGGCCACGGCGATGTAGTTGATGTCGTGCCCGGCCACGGTGCTCATCGGCCCCTCTTGGCCGTAGCCCGTCATCCGGCCGTAGACCAGCGCCGGATTCCGCTCCAGCACCACGTCCGGCCCCAGGCCGAGCTTCTCCATCACGCCCGGGCGGAAGCCCTCGATCAGCGCGTCGGCGCTCTGGCACAGCCGGAGTGTGAGCTCCACGGCCGCGGGGCTCTTGAGGTCGATGGCCACCGACGGGCGGTTTCGGTTCATCACCTGGGCCGCCGCGGCGGCCGAGCCGCCACCGGCGGGACGATCCAGGCGGATCACGTCGGCGCCCATGTCAGCCAGCATCATGGCCGCGAAGGGGCCGGGCCCGATGCTCCCGACCTCGATCACCCGGACGCCCGCCAGGGCGCCGGTGGCTCCGGCGCCGTCAGGCACCGGAGTGGACCATCCGCATGACGTGGTCTGCGATCTGCCGCTCGGTCATGTCCTCGTCGGCGCGATACCAGCGCGAGATCCAGATGGTCATTCCGAAGATCAGCCGGGTGGCGATCGTCGGGTCCTCGGCGCGAAGCTCACCTACCTCGATGCATTCGCTGACCGTCTCCTCCCACGTCGCCTCGTAAGCCTTGCGCCAGGTGTGCCAGCGCTCCTCGACATCGATGGGGAGCGAGATGCCTCCCCAGAAGACGGCCACGTACTCGCGCATCCGCAGGCACGAATGGACATGCACGCGGACAAGGGCGTCGAGCTTTCCTATAGGGCTGGCGTAAGCGCTCTCGAGCACCTCCCGGACGGCGACGTCCAGATCGTTGGTGAGCTCCTCGAAGAGAAGGCCGAGCAGATCCCCCTTCGACGGCACCGTCCTGTAGAGGGTCGCCCGCGAGACCGAGAGCCGCTTGGCCGTCTCGTCAATCGACACGGCGTCGATCCCGCCCTCGACAAGCAGCTGCTGGATCGCATCGACGAGGGCCTCCCGGCCGATCGTCTTGGGCGGCCTGCCGCGCTTGCGCCCGATGCCCGGCTTGCTGGTCGCCGCTCGGTCGCGAACGGCGCGTGAGGACGTCTCGGCCACCCGGCCCAGTATAGGTAGGGACCTCCGAGGAGGCCCGGTCGATCAGTGTGGCCGGAAGCGGCCGTAGCCGCCCTGGAAGAACAGAAGCGGATTGGACGGGCGCTCGATGTCGAGCTCGAGCACGAGCCCCAGAACCAGGTCGTGATCCCCCACGTCGTGGACACCCGCGAGCTCGCAGTCGATCCAGGCCACGACATGGTCGATCACCGGGGAGCCGGAAGCGGCCGGGCGCCAGCTCACCCCGGCGAACTTGTCACCGCCGACGGCCGCGAACTGCCTGCAGAGATCCTCCTGGTCCTGGGCCAGCACGTTGACGCAGAAGGCGTTGCTGGGCCGGATCTTGGGCCAGCTGGAGGAGGCCCGGTCGGGGAAGAAGCCCACGGTCGGAGGATCGAGGGAAACGGAGCTGAAGGAGCCGACAACCAAGCCGGTCGGCTCACCGTCGACGCCGATGCCGGTTACGACACAGACGCCGGTCGGGTACTGCCCCAGGACCTTCCGGAACCAGACCGGGTCCATCGAGACCTCAGGCGTCCATGCCGAGCGGGCCCTCGGCATCGCCCGTCAGGAACTGCTGGACGAACGGGTCATCGGAAGCCCAGACCTCGTCGCTCGGGCCCGAGGCGATGATCTCGCCGCGCCAGAGCACTGATACGTGGTCGCTGATGAGGCGCGCCAGCGCGATGTCGTGGGTCACCACGATCGTGGTGCCGCCAAGCGTGGAGTGGCGCTCCAGCAGCAGCTCGCCGAGCAACGCCGTGCGGACCGGATCGAGCCCGGAGTCCGGCTCGTCGCAGAGGAGGATCTCGGGCAGGAGCATCAGGGCGCGCGCCAGCCCGGCGCGCTTCCTCATGCCGCCGGACAGCTCGCGCGGGTAGCGATTGGCAGCCTGCAGCAGGCCGACGGCCGCGAGCTGGTCCTCGACCAGGTCCCGGACCTCCTGCTCGTTGAGGTCCGTGTGCTGGCGCAGCGGGAACGCGGCGTTGTCATAGACGGTCATCGAGCTGAAGAGGGCGCCGTCCTGGAACATCACGCCGATCTCGCGGCGCAGCGCCAGGATCTCCGCGCGGCTCATCTCGCTCAGCGGCCGGCCGTGGACGAAGACCTCGCCGGAGTCGGGCACCAGAAGCCCCAGCATGTGCTTGATCAGGACGCTCTTGCCGGTACCCGAGGGCCCGACGATGCAGGCGATGGCCCCCGCCGGGATCTCGATGCTCGCGCCCCTGAGGATGTGGTTGGGGCCGAAGGACTTCTGGAGGTCCCTCGTCTGGACGGCTATCTCAGGACTGCTTATGGCCGTCATCAGCAGTCAGCCTCTACGCGGTGGTACTTCAGCTGCGAATCCTTGGGGCCGCTGGCCTTGTCGCCCCCGGTCGTCTCGTCCGCCTCGCCCGGCTTCGGATACGGGTTGTAGCCGCGCTGGGTGAGCTTGTCGACCAAGCCGATGTCCTCGAGCTTGTTCAATGCCGCGAGCATCGCGTCGCTGTAGATGGCGGCCGACTGCGGCCCGGCCAGGGCGAGCAGGCGCGCTGCGTGTCCGGTCGAGTCGTAGAAGTTGGTTCCAGCGGCCATGTTGGTGAGCATCGCGGCAACGTCCTTGTTGTAGGGCGATAGGTATTCGGCCGCTGGGTTGAGCTGACAGAGCACCTTCCGGAGCTGCGGCATGGCCTGTGTGGTCGGCCCCGCCAGCGAATCGACGCGATCCAGCGTGGTCTCGAGGCCTGGCGCCGTATCGGACAGCTCATCGAGCAGGCGATTGCCCTCGTCGGACGCGCGCTTGAGGTGGTTCACGGCGGGATCGAGGTCCTTCACGGCGCCGGCCAGGTCGAACAGGACCGGGGCGCTGCTGCCGGTGACCGAGCCAACCAGGTTCGAGGTCGTCCTGACCTGGGCCAGCGTGGAGGGAAGCTCGCGGAAGGTCGCGTTGAGCGCCGCATCACGCGTGGCAAGCGTCTCGAAGGTGATCCGTCCTGCCCGGGCCAGGGATCGCAAGCTGTCGCTGCGGTCGCCGATGGCCCGCGTCACGGTGCCCAGATCGTCGACCAGGCCCGCGACCTGCTCGTGATCGTTGCTCAGGGTGATGCTGAGGTCGTCGGCGGCCTTGATCGCGCCCGTCGAGTTCTGCACCAGCGCGTTGAGCCTGTCGCCCTGGCCGTCCAGTGCGCCTCCGAAGCCCTGGAACATCTCCCGCGCTCGATCCCGGGTCTTGCCGCGGAGCACCGAGAGGATCTCGTCGGCCTCGACGTAGTTGTCTGCCTGGGCCATAGGGAGCACGCCCCCGGACGGCAGCATCGTCTTCGACTGGCCCGGGATCAGGTCCACGTAGTTCTCCCCCACCAGTGTGCGCAGGCGAACGGCCGCACGGGTGTCCTCGGGGAGCGGCGTGCGGGCGTCGTAGATCTTCAGGCTCAGCTCGGCGGCCGTGCCGCGGCGCTCGACCGCGGTGACCTTGCCCACCGGGATGCCGGCGATCCGGACGTTGGCGCCGCTGCCCATCGATCCCGCGGTGGGCACCAGGACCTTGATCACGTAGCCGCCGACCCACGGGGCATTCCCGGACCAGGTCAGGAGCCCGATGGCGAGTCCGCCCATGACGACGACGGTGACGATCAGAGTCACGAGGTGGCTTCTGTAGTCGCGGATCATCGCGAGATGCCCCTCAGGGTCCTACGTAGCTGGATGAATACCCGGTAGGGCATCACGGCTCAGACCCCTTCGGCCCGCCCCGGGCACAGCTCGGTGATGCGGTGATCCCCGGGTCCTTGACCCCGCTGAGGCTGTCTGCACCGAAGCCGAAGTCGCCGCGCGGGTATGCGCCGCTCGCATCGCCCAGCTTGCCGAGCGATGCGGTCCACTGGAAGAACATGTAGGCGGCGACGTGGCAGCCGGCGATGTCCTTGGTGATCCGGTCCGCGTCGGAGGTCTGCGGCCGCAGGTCGCCGATCGACTTGTCGAGCGTCTGCGAGAACGGGCGTAGGCGGTTGGAGAGCGGCACCAGGTCGCCCACCGGCTTCTGGAGGTCGTGCACGGCCGGGCGGGCATCGCTGCTCAGGCCCTGGAGGGCGTTGAGCGAGCGCGGCAGATCATCGGCGATCGGGTCGATCCGCCTGACGGCCTGGTCCAGGTCCGGAAGCATGTGGCCCACCGCCGCGAAGCTGGTGTCGAGCTCGTGCAGCGCCAGCGGGAGCTCATGCAGGGTGGAGCCGAGCGCGCTGCTCTGGCTGGAGGTCGCGCTCAAAGCCGTGGCGCCGAAACGCACCAGATCCCTCACTGCGACCTCGCGGTCGGCGAGGACCTTGGTGAGCTCACCGACGTTGTGCACCACGCGCCTGGTGGCATCCGCGCGGGCCGCCAGCTGGTCGGACAGCCGCCCGACCACCGCGATCAGCGGCCCGAGCTCGACGAAGGACTCGCGCAACGCCGCTCCCTTGTCGGCCAGCCCCTGGCCAAGCTCGTTCAGCAGTGTGCGCAGATGGGCGCGCGTGTCGGGCTGGAAGGCCGAGAGGACCGCGGAGATGTTGACGCTGGTGCTGGTCTGCGAGGTCCGCAGGGGCTCGTCGCCCGCCAACCCGGCGGCGGGCGTGCCGCGATCCGTGATGTCCAGGTACATGTCCTGCAACGGCGTGTTGGGCCGCATCTCCGCCGTGGCGTCCTTATAGATCGGGCCGTACTTCTTGAGCACGTCGGCCGTGATCACCGACTGGTCGTTCTCCACGTCGACGCTGTGCACGATGCCCGCCGGGATGCCCTTGAAGCGGACCTCCGCCCGGCCCGACACGAGCCCGGTCACGTCGTCCGCGGCAAAGCGCACCGTGTTCTTGGCCCCGGAGCCGGAGTCCAGGTGATCGATCAGGTAGAGGAAGCCGCAGAACGCCAGCACGGCGGCGGCCAGGATCACGAGGAGCGGGCCGCGCGAGCGCTTGGCCTCGAGCGACAGGCGGTTGCGGTTGAAGCTACTGCTGAGGCGTGTCCGCGGATCGATCATTTCCCGCCCGCCGTCCTGGTCCCGGGGTAGGAGCCCCCGAAGTAGGTCTGGAACGCGTCGGAGGCCTGCTGGCACTGCAGGAGGCTGTCCGAGCCCGGATCGGTGAAGTACGCGCGGCAGGGAAGGCTGTCGAGCACACGCCCGCCGCCGCTGCCGAAGAGGCGGATGTAGTGCGAGGAGCTGTCGTAATGGGCGGCCATCGCGTCGACCCCCGCGACGGCCGGTCCGATCATCTCGTAGGTCGTGTGGTCGGACTCGGGCGACTTCCTGGCCAGATCGGGCAGGATCGTGTCCTGGATGCGACCCAGGCTCGGCGCCAGCTCCTTGAGGAGGGGCGATCCGCCGCGGGCGGTGCGGGCCAGGGAGCGGGCAGTCGGGCGCAGCGAGTCCATCAGCGGCTCGGCCTTGTCGCTCAGGAGCTTGTCGGCATCCCGGACGACCGGGTCGAGCTGCGCCAGCGCAGGCGACAGCCGCCCGGAGTTGTCGCGCAGCCGGTTGAGCACGGGGTTGGTCAGGTCCAGCGTCCGGTCCAGCCTGGTGAGAGTCGACCTCACCCTGGGCAGCGCCGAGGCTGCTGTGACCAGCGTGTCGGAGATGTCGGCGCCGTGCGCACCGGTGGTGCCAAACGTGATCGCGGCGTCGCGGACCAACGCGTTCAGCTCGTCCGGCGAGGCGCCCAGCGCGCGCATCGCGCGGCCTGTGTAGGCGACGAGGTTGGCCACGTCCTCATCGGGATCGGTCCCGCGCAGCGCGTCGAGGCCGGTTGCGATCTGCGGGGCGTTGGCCGCCAGGTCGCGCAGCGTGCTGCCGGGGACGTCCTTGTCGGCGAAGGCCTTCGGAAGCTCGTGGAAGATCGACTGCATTCCCGTGCGCGCTCCCTGCCGCAAGGCGCCCGTGACCTCGTCGAGCTCGACCTGGTAGCTCGTGCGCTGCTGGGGGATCACCTTGGTGCCGAGCGGCCCGGCTGCGGGCGTGCCGCGCCCGAGAGCCACCGCGTAGCTGGCCCCCAGCAGCGTCCGCCACTGAATCGCCGCCGTTGCATCCGCGTAGAGGTCGCCGCTCGAGTTCTCGAGCGCCATCTCGACCGTCGCCCCCTGGCCGCCGGGGTGCACGGTGACCTTGCGGACCGTGCCGACGTTGGCCCCGTCGATCCGCACCGGCTCACCGACGTGCAGGGAGCCGGTGCTGACGAAGTCGGCGCGAACCGTTCGCATGGCGCCGTTCAGGAGCTGCGGGATGACCCCGAGGAAGAAGAGCGCGAACAGGGCGGCGCCGACCACCAGGATGGTCAGGCCCACGAGTGCCTTCCGGCGATCCTGAGGCTCGGCGCTCATCCGCCGCTCCTGTCGGTGACCGCGTCAAGTCCCGTCGGGTCGTACTTCGGGCCCGGGGAGTACTTGCACGGCTTGGCGTAGACATCGTGATCGGTGATGAACGGCTCCGCGATCCCCGGCGCGAGATTGCCCAGGGAGTCGGGGCCGGCGATGATCTCGATGCGGAACGAGTTCAGAGGGCCGGCGTCGTACGGCCCGATCTTGCGTTCGGATGGCGCGCCGTAGCCCAGGACGCTGCGCCAGTTGTCGGCGAAGTTCGCCACGTCGCAGTCGTGGTGGCTCAGCGTCTGGCCGATGGGCCGCAGGTCATCGAACGCATGCGTGAGCGGCACGAGGTTGGGATCGAGCGAGTCTGTGATGTCGAGCGCCGCGGGCACAGCCGGCTTGGCCGCCTCGAGCAGCGAGTCCGTGCGCCGCAGGGCCGTGTCGTTGTCGCGCAGGAGGCGCGTGGTGCTGCGCAGCGCGGCGGGAGCGCCCGGCAGCGTGCCGTCGAGAGCACTGGACAGTGAGCGGGCCGACGCCAGCAGCGTCTGCCCCTTGGTCAGCCCATAGCTCATCGCGCTGAGGGTCGAGGGCGCCTGGTCCAGCGTCGACTGGATGGCCCGCCTGCTCTGGACGAAGGGGTCGAGGCCGCGCGCCGCCGGGCCCAGTCCGCCGGCGATATCGTCGCGGGCCCGATCGAAGGCGCTTGCCGCCGCCGCCAGCGAGGGCACGAACCGCCGGGCCGCACCGTCACGCGCCTCGATGCTGTCGGCGACCTGCGTGAGCTGATCGGCCAGGCCCGGTCCGCGCTTGATCGTGTCGTTGATCTCCTGGCCGCGGCCGAACAGACCCTGGCCGAGCCCGCCGATGGTGCTGCCAAGGCCCCCGCGGGTCTGCCGGTCGAAGACGTCGAGGACATCGGACACGCCGTTGGTCAGCGCCTTGTCGCCGACGTGGATCACCGAGTTCGAAGCCAGAAGCCGGCTACTCGAGCCGGGGATGATCTCGAGGTAGCGCGAGCCGAGCAAGCCGCGGGCCCGGACCGCGACCGTCGTGTCCTCGGAAAACCGCCCGGTCCCGGGCTGGAGCTGGACCTTGGCCAGCACGCGGTTGTCGACCGGCTCGAGCGCCTCGACCTGGCCCACGCGCACGCCGCTGACCCGGACCTCGTCGTGCGGCCGGAGGTTGCCGACGGCCGGAAGGTCCACGTTGAGTGTCTCGTACCTGACCTCAGGGATCCCGGTGACGGACACCACGCCGAAGGCGACGAAGCCGACCGCCAGGGCGACGACGACGAGCCCCGCCGCCACCAGCTTCCTCGGATCCCGGCTCTCCGAGCGGCGCTTGCCTGTCCGGCGCGTCGCGCTCATCGGCCCGTCACCCCATCGACAAGCTTCTTCACCGAGTCGCCCACCCTGTCGGTGGTCTCCTTGACCTTGGACCCGAGCTCATCAGCCGCCTTCTTGACCTTGTCCAGCGCTCCGCCGACCAGGCCCTTGACCTTGTCCGTCACGTCCTTGAGCCCGTTCTGGGGAGCCGCGGCGGGGGCCTTGCCCGCCGAGGCCGCCGAGGCACCCGCGCTCTTGCCCGCCTTCTTCTGCGCCGACGCGCCGGCCTTCTTCTTGTCCGAGCTCTTGCTCTGATCCTGGGCCAGGAGGTGGCGGAAGAAATCCGTGCCGAAGGACGCCCGGCCGTGGAACTGGTGACTCAGCCCGTCACGCCCTTGGACCGTACGCCCCCAGCCCTCGAGAAAGCCCAGGATGTCGGGCATCGCCGTGTCGCCCAGGGTCTCCGTGAGGGGGCGGACGGCAGTGGCGAACCGGTCGAGCGAGGTCAGCGCCGGCTCGGATCGGGCGATCACCGGCGTGGCCTCCTGGCCCAGCCGGCTGAGCGAAGGCGCGACGTCCTTGGCCTCGCGGAGGGTCGGCTGGATCGTGTTGCGGAATGGGGCCAGCTCGTCGAGTGTGTCCTCCAGGTCAGGGGCCGTGGCGGACAGCCGCCGGGCGGCCTGGCCGAGGGGCGGCGCCGTGGTGCGCAGGTCGGCCAGGAAGCCACGCAGGGCCGACAGCCCACCCGGGGCGGCCGCCAGGGTAGATGCCAGTTGGTCATCCTTCTGGGCGAAGGTCTGCGCCGCCCCCTTGGCCGAATCGACGAAGTGGCCAAGGTCGGCGGTCTCCTTCACCGTGGTGGCCAGGAATCGGTCGCTGTCCTGGATCAGGCCGGCGAGCGTGTGATTGTCGGACACCACGTCGTTGAGGAGATGGGTGGCCGTCTCGAGCGACGGCGGGAGCCTGGTCAGCAGCTCGCTGAAGTCGGCGTGGCGACCGGTCAGAGCAGTACCCGCCTCGTTGATCAGGATTGCGAGCCGCTCGCGCGTCGGCGTGTCCAGCACGTCCAGGACCTGATCGAGGTCCGTGGCGGGCGTGACGCGGCTGGCCGGGATCGTCACGACGGAGGGGTGCGAGGCGGCCGGGGTGCCCGGGTTCAGCTCCACGTACTTCTCGCCGAGCAGGTTCAGGGACTTGATGGCAACGGAAGCGTCCTGGCCCACCGTGACCGAGTCGTTCTTGACGCCGAGGACAACCTCGACGTCGTCCCCGGACGTGAGCCCCAGTTCCCGGACACGGCCGACGGGCACGCCGCCGACACGGACCTCGGAATCGTCGCGAAGGCCGAGCGCACTCGGCACCACCAGCCGCACACTGGTCTCATCCCGCGGTCCGCCCGTGAGCAGGACCACGCCCAGGACCACCGCAACCAGGGCTATGGCGCCGGAGGCGATCACGCGCGCGGTCACGGGAGGTTCCTGCCGTTCTCCGGGCCCTCATTGAGGCTGAAGTCGATGAGCTTCTTGGACATCGGGTCGATGGCCTGGGCCTCGGGGTCCTTGCTCGGATCCAGCGCGTCCTTCGTGATCCCGCACTGCGGCTGGAACCACGGCTGGTCGACGATCTCGCCTGGCGGGCGCGGGAACGCGTAGTCGAGCGAGGTCTCGGGGAAGAGCTTCTTGTAGGTCTCGATGTTGACCGGCGTCTCGTTCATCGTCGGATGGATGCCGAACTGGGCCCGGATGAATTTGTCCTTGTTGTCGCCGCTGCCGAAGAACGCGGCCCAAGTGCTGGCCAGGCCGGCGATCTCCGGGCTGAACGGGCGGATGCATTCGAGCTGGGGGGTGGCCTGGCGGCTGATGTCCTCGACCTGGCTCATGATCGGCGAGCGGGCGCGGGTGAGCAGGGTGTTCAGGTCGGGCGTTGCCTTGCCCAGGGTCGAGAGGGTCGCGCGGGCATCCGGCCCCACGTCGACGATGCTCGTGAGCAGGTGGTTCAGCGGACGTGCCAGGCGCTGCAGCCGCGCCACTCCTGGCTTGAGCCGCGTCGTCAGGTCCCGTGCCGTCCGCAGCGTCGTGTCGACTCGCGACGCGGTGTGCGTGGCCGCGGCCAGGGTCGAAGGTGCCTCCTCGAGGGTCCTGGCCAGATCCTGGCTCTGGCCGGCCACTGCGACGAACGTGTCGTTGGCACCCGTGATCAGGTCCCCCAGCCCGGGGTCGGCGTCGGCAATCGACCGGGTCACGGCAGCGGTGTTGCGCACCAGCGCGTCAAGGGCCTTGGGATCGTCACCGAGCTGCGCAAGGATCGACTCCGCGGACTCGGCCGCGTCCGGGCCATGCTGGAGCGCGGCCGGGAGCGCCTTCTCTACCTGCGGTGCCGCCCCGCCCAGCGCCCGGAAGGTCCTGTCGAGCCCCTTCCTGGTGGGTGAGTCGAAGGTGTTGAAGAGGTCGTCGAACTCGACCGGGCTCTGGAAGCTCGACGCGGGCAGGATCGCGTTCTCCGGGATCTCGGCGTCGTCATCTCCGCGGACGATCTCGATGTAGCGGTCGCTGTACTTGATGGTGCCGCCCAGGCGCTCTCGGAAGCGGGTGTCGGCGGGCAGCGGCCAAGCGGTGTCATCGATGCTCAGCTCGACGGCAGCCTGGTAGTTGGGGGTCAGCTCGACCGACTTGACGGTGCCGACCGGCTCGCCGGCCATCCGCACGTCGAAGCCGGCGATCAGACCGGTCGCCTCGGGCAGCGTCATCCGGACCCTGTGGCCGCCGTCGGCCGCGGAGCTCAGCAGGATGACCAGGACAACGACAACTATCGCTGCAGCAGCGCCGAGCGCGATCCGCCGCACGAGCACGGAGTTGTCGGCCGCCGTGCTCACGTCATCCTCCGATCGGCAGGCGCGGATCCAACCCGTAGAAGACCAGGATGTAGAGGGCAGTGATCACGTGGACCAGCACGATGTTCACCAGCAGCGACCGCGCCACGGCCGCGCCCACCCCGGTCGGGCCCCCGCTGGCCTTGTAGCCGTAGTAGCAGGAGACGAGCACGATGGTGATGGCCTGGACGGTGAGATTGAAGAACGAGAGGACCTGATCCAGCAGGTTCTGCGACCCCCAGTGGTAGTGGAAGAAGCTGCTCGGGCTGATGCCCTGGAGCACGGGGATCGCCTGGATCCAGCTGCCCAGCGTGCCCGCCAGGAGCGCGACGATCACCGCGATCGGCACGAAGATCAGGGCCCCGATCACGCGCGTGCCGACCAGGTAGGTCATCGGGTTGACGCCCTCCGCCTCGACGGCGTCGATCTCCTCCGAGATACGCATGGCCCCGATCTCGGCCGCCAGGCCGCCCCCGACCTTGGCGGCGAAGATGTAGCCGAACATGATCGGCACCGCGGCACGCGCGGTGGTCAGGCCGCTGAACAGGCCCGTGTAGTCGGACGCCCCCGCGGAGCGGAGGAAGAAGTACGCGAAGTTGACCTGAGTGAGGCCGATGAACAGGACAAGGGCCCCGATCACCAGCGTGCTGCCGCGGATCAGGATCGACGCCTGGCGGAATGCCTCCGACGCGAACTGGGGCACCGCCGGAAGGGCGCGGATCCCATCCCAGACGAAGTAGCCGATATCGCCGACCTCGATCAGGAGCGACTCGATCCGCCCCTTCTTGCGCACTCGCGGGGTACCGCTTTCGATCGGGATCCCGGACACGCTCAGCCCTTCAGGACGTGGACGGCCGGGAAGAGCGTCCCGAAGATGGTGTTGCCGACGATGCTCACGGTCCAAACGGCGAAGAACGAGATGAGCACCGCCTCGTTGACCGCGCGGCCGACCCCTTCGGCCCCACCGTCGCTGCTCAGCCCCTTCTGGCAGCTGACGATCCCGACGATGAGGCCGGCGAGCACCATCTTGGCCATCATGCTCGCGAGCTCTCCGATCGATGTGAACGCGCGCATCGTCTCGAGGAACGCCGCATGGGTGATGAAGTCGGGGTGCACAAGCGGTGCGGTGACGAACCCGGCGATGAGCGCTGTGAACAGGCAGACCAGCCCCAGGATCGGCGCCACGATCGTCAGCGCGAGGATCCGCGGCACCACGAGCGATCGCATCATGTCGACGCCGAGCACCGTCAGGGCATCCAGCTCATCGCGGATCTTGCGCGAGGCCAGGTCGGCCGTCATCGCGCTGCCCGCCACGCCGGCCAGGATCATCAGCGCGACCCAGACCGCGATCTCACGGGTGAAGCTCACGACCATGGCGCCACCGAGGCGGTCCATGGTGCCCAGCACTGCGACGATCGCTGCCACGTAATAGACGAGGAGGCCGAAGGTGAACGCGGTAATGGACAGGATTGCCGGCATCAGGCAGCGCCGGATGCTCTGCGAGCACTCAACGACGAAGTCCCTCCCCCAGCTGTATGGCGGAGTGAAGGCGGCCTTGGCCGCGTTCACAGCCAAATACCCCATTTCCCCGGCGGAAGCCAGGTGTTTGTAGCCCGGTATGGCCGTGGCGCCCCGGGGACGCCCTGTGCCGCTGGTTGCCGCCATCGTTCTCATAGTGTCCATGAACGGCCCCCCGACCGGTCTGGTTCACGCCAAGTTTGGCCCGAAAAGGGGTCGGATCACCTCCAACCGTCCCGAATTGGGGGGCCTCCGGTGGGCGGCTAGCCCGTGATGTCGCGGCCGATCAGGTGCCGCGCGACGACCCAGGTGAGAACTTCGTTGGCACCCTCGAAGATCTCCAGGATCTTGGCGTCCCGGTAGATCTCCTCGAGGCGGGGAGCGTCGCCGGTGGCGGTGAGCCTGCGGGCGAAGCCGTACCCGCCGTGCACCTGGAGCGCGTCGCGAGCCAGGTCGTTGGCCAGCCGCGTGGCCAGGATCTTGGCCATCGAGGCCTCGGGCTCGGCCTGCTCCCCCGCCTCCATCCGCATGCAGGTCTTCTGGTACAGGTTGCGCGCCGATTCCAGCTCGATCGCCTTCTCGGCCAGGCGGAACTGCCAGTGCTGCATCTCGCCGAGCTTCTTGCCGAACAACTCGCGCGAGCGGAGACGCTCCACCGCCAGGTCCATCGCCGCCTGGGCCACACCCACGCCGGCGGCCGCGATTCCGACGCGGCCGTATGCGAGCGCCGCAAGTGCAACGCCCAGCCCCCGCTCCGGCTCGCCCAGCACGTTCTCCTCCGGAACGAAGGTGTCCTCGAAGACGATGTCCGCGGTTATCTGCCCGCGGTGGCCCATCTTGAGGTCGGGGTCGCCGACGGTCACGCCGGGGTTGTCCTTCAGGTCGATCAGGAGCATCGTCAGCGCATCGCCCGTACGGCAGAGCGCCACGACGAAGTCGCCGACCACCGAGTTGGTGATCCAGCGCTTGCGCCCGTTGACCACGAACCCGCCATCGACCGGCTCGGCCATCGTCTGGAGGGCAGTGGGCGACAGGTCACTGGAGGCCTCCGGCTCGGTGGTCGCGAAGCAGGCCACCAGCTCGCCGCTGGTCAACCCCGGGAGGTAGCGGTCCCGGACCTCGCCGCGCGCGAAGTCCAGCGACCTTGCCACCAGCAGACACTGCCCGTCATAGACCCCTGCCATGCTCGAGGACTCGTAGGCCAGCTCCTCGACGAAGGTGCACGTGCCAAGGATCGGGTGCTCCAGATTGGCGCCGTGCTCTCCGGAGAACGGCAGCCGCAGCATGCCCTCCTCGGCGATGCCCTTGAACGCCTCCCACGGAAAGGAGTCCCGCGATTCCTCGCGCTGGGCTATCTCGCGCGCGTGGGGTGCCACCCGCCGGGCCACGACGTCGCGGGCCCGTGCGCGCAGTTCGATGGTCTCGGCCGGCAGGCCGATGTCGGACCACATTCGGTCCTGGGTGCGCGGAGGTGGCTCGGGCGTGACCCAGGTCTCGCCGGGGACGGTGGCCGACACGCGCCTCAGCTCCCCGGGGCCAGCACGACCTTGGTGGCCTCGCGGCTCTCGAAGAGCTTGTAGGCCTCGGCCGCCTGGGACAGGGGCATGTGATGGGAGATCGTCGCTGAGGGATCCAGCCTGCCCTGTGCGATCAGCGCGATGACCTCGTCCATGTACGTGATCACGTTGGCCACGCCCATCTGCAGCGTGACCCCCTTCAGCCAGAGCTCGCCGAAGGGCAGCTCGATGCTGTCCTCCACGTAGGCGCCCGGGATCGAGATGGTGCCGCCCGCTCGCACCAGCGGGCACGCGGCGCGCAGCGCGTCGGGATGCCCGACCGCGTCGACCACGATGTCGGCGCCGCGCCATTCGGTGAGCTCGGCCACCGCGTCCAGCGGGTCCTCCTCCGAGGCGTTGATCGCGACGTCGGCCCCCATCTCCAGAGCCTGGGCCAGCCGGTC
>JAXDIE010000032.1:0-19286 GCA_034664165.1 Thermoleophilaceae bacterium
AATCGGGAGGCCCTCGTTCAGCACCTCGACGGTGACGTTGGCAAGCCCGGTCCCCGTGGCCTGTTCCTTGACGGCTCCTGCGATCCGGGCGCCCAGCCGGACGGCGGTGCTTGCGGTCACGGGTCCCCCGTCCGGAACCGTCACAGGATCGGCGAACTGTCGCAGGGAGCTCCCTCCAAGTGCGTTGTACCTGCGGGGGGCATAGTCGGTCGGCCCGCCTGGACATGCCACGGTGTCGACGCTGAAGAGGACCACGTAGGGCCCCGGGACGAGATCGTCGATCGTGTAGGCACCACCTGCGTCCGAGCACGTTGATTTCACCGCCGCACCCCCCACGGTGTGCGCCGCGACCTTCATGCCGAAGACCGGGTTTCCGGTCCCGTTCGCCGTCACCGCTCCGGTAATGCTGCCGTTGGCGGCAAGGGCGCTGGCCGGGGCGAGCAGCCCGGCAGCCGCCACAGCGGCGACCAGGAAACGCCGACGACCTCGGGGTGCACTCATTCCGAACCTCCTTGTCGAAATCTCACGTGGCATCAGCTGCCCTAAGCCTATCCGCCATATATCCCGTCGAGAACGGAGAGGGAGGGATTCGAACCCTCGAGGCGGGTAACCCCGCCCACGCGATTTCCAGTCGCGCTCCTTAAGCCACTCGGACACCTCTCCAGGCCGATACAGGCTACCCAGGCCAAATCGATGTGAAGCTGCCGGTCCGGGATTCGTGCGAACATCGCCTCCTGATGCGCGGGAGGCTGCTGATCGCAGGGGTAACGGGGGCACTGGCGCTGGCCACGGCCGGCCCGGCGGCCGCGATCATCCACGCGTCCCACGTGCCGGATGCCCAGAAGGCGACATTCGACGAGGTGGTGGCCTACTACGACCACCACTACGAGCACGACGCCAACCAGGTGGGGCGCAAGGCACGCGAGGCTCTGAGGCAGGAGATCCAGCCCGGCACGGCACACGCCGATCGCCGGCCGCCGGCGATCGTCTTCGACATCGACGACACCGCCCTGAGCCTCTACCAGTGTGAGAAGGCGGCGGGCGACTTCGGCAGCACCCCACTGATCGGATGCGTGGTTGCGGCCGGGGTTCAGACCACGACCGGCACCGGCAAGGGCCTGCCACGGATCCAGCCCACCTATCGCCTCTACCGGCTTGCCCAGCGCCTTGGGGTCAGCATCTTCTTCATCACGGGACGTCCAACGCTGCTCGTCGATGCCTTCAAGGCCAACCTCCGCGCTCGCGGGTACACCGGGAAGTGGGAGCTCACCACGTATCCCTCGCCGATCCCGCCGGTCGGCACTCCGCTGGTGCCTTACAAGTCCGGGGAACGCGCCCGGATCGAGCGCAAGGGCTACGAGATCGTGATGGACGTCGGGGATCAGCTCTCGGACCTGAAGGGCGGCTACGCCAACCGCAAGGTCCTGCTCCCCAACCCCATGTACTTCACGCCTTAGGAGTCGCCCGCTGCCGGTCCATTGAACCGAGTTAGTTCATCCGCTAGACTTACTCACATCTTGTAAGCAGCTATGGAGAACTGACCTATGACATCGCTCCGTTTGATCCCCCTCGAAGACACAGTTGTCTTCCCCAACATGAGCGTGACCCTGGCCGTCGACGTCGGCGATGAGGACCGCGTTCTCCTCGTTCCAAGGCACGAAAACGAGTTTGCCTCTGTCGGCACAGTTGCCGACGTGACCGATCGCGTCCGCCTGCCGGGCGGCGCCCGCGCCGTGACCCTCTCCGGCCTGCACCGCGGCATTGCCGGCGCAGCCCACACCGGAACCGAGGGCGAGCTCCGCGTCGAGGTCGAGGAACGCATCGACGACGAGCCCGTCGACGGGCGCACCCGCGATCTCGATCGCGAGTACCGCGCCGTCGTGGAGGAGATCCTCGAGGTGCGTGGCGATGACGGCCGCGTGGCTGCCTTCCTGCGCTCGATCACCGAGCCGGGCACGCTGGCCGACACCTCTGGCTACTCCCCTGATCTGACCTTCGAGCAGAAGGTCGAGCTGCTCGGCACGGTTGACGTGACCGACAGGCTCGAGCTTGCCCTGCGCCTGCAGCGCGAGCGCCTGGCCGAGCTCCAGGTGCGCCGTCGCATCCGCGACGACGTGCAGGAGGGCGCGGACAAGCAGCAGCGCGAGTACTTCCTGCGCAAGCAGATGGAGTCGATCCGCAAGGAGCTGGGCGAGGACGACGGCTCGGTCATCGACGAGTACCGCACGAAGATCGAGGAGTCCGGGATGCCTGAGGCCGTGCGCGAGCAGGCCGAGAAGGAGCTCGGGCGGTTCGAGCGCATGGGAGAGCAGTCGGCCGAGAGCTCGGTCATCCGCAGCTACCTGGACTGGCTGATCGCCGTGCCGTGGGGCGAGCGCTCTGATGAGCGCCTGGACCCCGTAGCGGCGCGCGAGGTGCTGGACGCGGACCACGAGGGTCTCGAAGACGTCAAGGAGCGCATCACCGAGTACCTGGCCGTGCGCAAGCTGCGCAAGGAGCGGGGCATCGAGGATGCAGACGAGTTCAAGGGCGGCCGCAGGGGCCAGGGCACGATCCTGACGCTGATAGGCCCTCCCGGAACCGGCAAGACCTCGATCGGCGAGTCCATCGCCCGCGCCACCGGACGCGAGTTCGTCCGCATGTCGCTGGGCGGCGTCCGCGACGAGGCCGAGATCCGCGGTCACAGGCGCACCTACATCGGCGCGCTGCCGGGCCGGTTGATCCGGGCTCTGCGCGACGCCGGCACGATGAACCCGGTGATCCTGCTCGACGAGGTCGACAAGGTCGGCGCCGATTGGCGCGGCGATCCCTCTGCGGCGCTGCTCGAGGTCCTGGACCCCGCGCAGAACCACAGCTTCCGGGATCACTACCTCGACGTAGAGGTCGACCTGTCGGACGTCATGTTCATCGCGACCGCCAACGTGGCGGACACCATCCCCGGCCCGCTCCTGGACCGGATGGAGGTCATCTCCTTCGATGGCTACACCACCGAGGAGAAGGTCGCGATCGCGCGTGGCTACCTGCTGCCCAGGCAGATCGAGCGCAACGGGCTGAAGCCCGAGGAGATCGATGTGCCCGACGAGGTGATCCAGGCGATCCTCACGGAGTACACCCGCGAGGCGGGTGTGCGCCAGCTGGAGCGTGAGCTGGGCAAGGTCGTCCGCAAGGCCGCCACCCGGATTGCCTCCGACCAGGAGTCGGCTCCGGTCAAGGTCGACCTGGAGGCGGTCCGCGACGCACTGGGACGCCAGAAGTTCTTCCAGGAGGCCGCAGAGCGCACTGCTGTGCCGGGCGTGGCCACCGGGCTGGCTGTCACGGGCGCCGGCGGCGACGTGCTCTTCGTCGAAGGCACCAGCATGCCGGGCTCACGGGACTTCGTCCTGACCGGCCAGCTGGGCGACGTGATGAAGGAGTCGGCCAGGATCGCGCTGTCCTACGTCCGCGCACACGCGGCCGAGCTGGACATCGACGAGTCGGCCTTCGAGGACCGCGAGTTCCACCTGCACGTTCCGGCGGGAGCCATCCCGAAGGACGGCCCCAGCGCCGGCGTCACCATGGTCACCGCGCTGGCATCGCTGTTGTCAGGGCGGCCGGTGAAGCACACGGTGGGCATGACCGGCGAGGTCACGCTGCAGGGCCGGGTGCTGCCGATCGGCGGGCTCAAGCAGAAGGTGCTGGCCGCGCACGCCGCGGGCATCACCGACGTGATCCTGCCCGAGCGCAACCGCGGCGACCTCGAGGACGTGCCCGAGAACGTCCGGGAACAGATGACGTTCCACCCGGTCATGACGATCGGGGAGGTGCTGGACACCGCACTCGAGCCCGCCCGCTCGGAGGCGTTCAGCGCATGAAGCCGGTAGCCGGAAGGCTCTGCAAGGCCTGCAAGCCCGTCCCCGAGGAGGTCCGCCGCGCGGCGGACCTCCTCGAGCGCCGCTGGATCTTCTCCCTCCTCTACGCCTCGATCGAGGGTGCCGCCCGCTTCAACGAGTTCCGCCAGGCGGTGGGAGCGATCCCGCCGAACACCCTGGCCGACAGGCTGCGCGAGCTGGAGGAGGCGGGTGTGCTCCAGCGGACGCTGGTGGACGCAAGCCCGCCGTACGCCGAGTACCGCCTGACCGCCCATGGGCGCAAGCTCGTGCCCGTGGTACGGGCCATGCAGTCCTGGAACGCCTGAGCTACCGCAAAGGACAGCGCCGCTTGCCGCCGAATCCGTACCGCACGGAACTTTCGACGGAGGAACGGAATGCAGATCCTGGAGCTCATCGACCAACTTGACAACCTCGTCTACGAGGCCAAGGCCATGCCTTTCGGGACCAGCGTCCGGATCGATCCCGTGGTGATCTTCGAGTTGCTGGACCAGATGAGGACAGTCGCCGGCGAGGTGGAGACCCGGCAGACGCTCGCAGGCGACGAGGATGACGCCCAGGAGAGCAGCGAGGGGTTGCAACGCGTCGCCGAGACCCTTGACGCACTCCACGAGGGCGGCCGTGCCGTGCCCCCGCCGCTGACCAAGGTCGCCTCGGATCGGGTCAAGGAGATCATCGAGACCGCCGAACAGGCCGCTGCGGAGCTGCGCTCTGAGGCCGAGCAGGAGGTTGCCCGCACGGTTGAGGAGGCCCAGAGCCTGATCGCCAAGGCGAAGGAGACCCGGGAGAAAGCCGAGTCGGACGCCGCGGAGCTCATGGCGGAGGCCGGCGAGGCGAAGGAGCGCGCGGAGATTGACGCGGGAAAGATCCTGGCCCGTGCGGAGCGCATCCGCACCGAGACCGCGGCCAGCGCGGCCCAGATGGCGCAGGAGCAGGTCAAGCGGATGGACAGGGCGGCCGCCGAGCTGGAGTTGAGTGCGGGGCGGGCCGGCGCCGACCTCGACGAGCTCCTGGACAAGCTACGCGGCCCGGCGGCCGAGCTGATGGACATCCTGGGCCCCGCTTCGGTCGCACTTCGAGCCCGGGTCGAGACATTGAACAGTCGCGTGGCTGCAGCCGATGCCCCGTTGCGTGGCCTGGGCGCGGACGCCGCAGCCGCCGCGGAGTCAACCGCCGAGCCGATGGCGGAAGAGCTCACCGAGTCGGCCGAGACGGGCGACGGCGTCGACTTCAGCTTCGAGGGCCTACCGGGCGCCGCCGACCGCGTGAGGGCCGCCCGGGTGGAGGTCAACGACTCGGGCGTCGCCGACTCCGACGACCCGACGGACCCGCCCGAGTTCGAGCTGGATGAGCTCTGGTCGGGCGGCTCCGCCTAGGCGCCTAGGAGTTGTGCTCCAGCTTCTCCCAGCGCTGGAGTAGCGGGAGGGGATCGACAGCCTCTGCATCCAGGCTGCGCCCGTCGCGGACCTCGAAGTGCAGATGCACGCCGTCGCAGCTGCCGGTGCAGCCTGCCCCGCCGAGCTTGTCGCCGGCCTTGACCTTGTCGCCGGCCTTGACCTCGGGGGTGGCCACCATGTGCATGTAGACGTAGGTCTTCTTGGCCTCCGGGCTGAACAGGCCCACGTAGTTGCCACGGCTCGAGTCGGTTCCGGCCTCGAGCACCACCGAGTCCCGCACCGCGACCAGGGGCGTGCCCTCCGCGGTGAACACGTCCTGGCCCTCATGGATGTGGCCGGTACGCGGCGTGCCAAAGCGAGCGATCCCGTCGCCGTAGTCGTGACGGCCGTCCACCGGGAAGGCGGTCGCCATCTGGCGCTCCTCGATCCGCTTGGCGCTGACCCGAAGATCAGCGGCCATCGAGCGTCCACGGACGGGGTCGCGGTCACCCGGCTTGGGTAGCCACGGGATGGGCCCGGGCGGGCTGGCCGTGGCCGCCTCGCGAAGGGTCCGGCCCTGCGCCGCGACGGGCGCGGGTGCGAGGGTCAAGGTCACTGCTGTCATGCCGGTGAGCGCGAGCGCACGGATCGGCCTGGGGCTGAACACTGTCCTGCCTCCTTGGGTGCAGGAGCGGGACGCGGGCAGGCGCTCAAAGCCGCCGCGGGGCACCCTTCGGCGCCACACCGGGCTGCCTCTGACAGGCAGCGTCCGACACCCGCCCAAAAGAAAAGGGCCGCCCCTGCAGGCCGGCCCAACACCACTTTTCGGGGTCGAGTTAGAGAGCGGAAGAGTAGGTGAGCACGAACATGTGTTCTGTGACGGTGGTCACACTTGCAGGGGGCCGCCCGCGAGCTTTTTCCCTGGATTCATGAGGTTTTTGGGGTCCAGCGCGGCCTTGATCCGGCCGTGAATGGCGATGGCCGACGGATCCCACTGGCCGGCCAGCCGGCCCCCCTTGACCAGGCCGATCCCGTGTTCGCCCGAGATCGACCCGCCCAGCTCCACCGCGAGGGCGAACAGGTCGCCCGCCGCTGCCTCCGCCCTCTCGAGCTCCGCCTGGCTACCGGGCTCGATCAGGAACGTGGAGTGGATGTTGCCGTCGCCCGCGTGGCCCCAGCTGCACGCCTCCAGCCCATGCCTCTTGCCGATCAGAAGCGTCCCCGTGATGGCGTCGCGCAGGCGGTCGACGGGCACCACGATGTCCTCGCTGACCTTGCCGCCGCGCTGCGCCGTGACGGCGATCGACACGCCATCCCGCCAGCGCCACAACTCCGCAACCTCGCGGAGCCCTTCCGGTGAGTGAACCCCCAGCGACCCGGGCTCGAGGACCTCGACGAGCCCGGCCCGTACCCGCGTGGCCTCGGCGCCCGACCCATCCGCCTCCGAGATCACGGCGAAAGCCGCGCCCTCCGGGACTCCGGCAGCTAGCGATCCGCCGGCCGCCGCCAGCGCTCCCGCGTCCAGGTACTCGAGCACCGCCGCGGGCAGTCCGGAGGCCATCACCGCCTCCACGGCGGCGCAACCGGCCTGGATCCCGTCGTAGAACGCCACCACGGGGAGCGCCGCCTCCGGAGCGGGAATCAGCTTCAGCCAGGCCGCCGTGACGATCCCCAGGGTGCCCTCGGAGCCGACCAGCAGGCTGAGCAGGTCATAGCCCGCCACGTCCTTGCGGATCGGCCCGCCGAGCGTGATCAGCTCGCCCGGGGCCACCGCCACCTCCAAGCCGGAGACCCAGGCCCCGGTCACGCCGTACTTGAAGGCGTGGGGGCCGCCTGCATTGGTGGCGATGTTGCCGCCTATCTGCGATTGCTCCCCGGCGCCCGGATCGGGTGGGAACACAAGGCCGTTCTCCCGGGCGAGCCTCCGCACGGTTGCGGTGGTGACCCCCGCCTCGACCTGCATCCGCCAGAGGCCCGGGTCGAAGGCGCGGATGGCGGTCATCCGCTCCAGGGCCACCACCACGCCGCCATCGACCGGCACCGCGCCACCGGCAAAGCCCGTGCCGCCGCCGCGGGGGATAAGGGGCACCTCGGCGCGGTCGGACCATGCCACCAGCTCGCGGACCTGCTCGGCGGTGCTGGGAAGGACCACCGCGTCGGCCCGCCCCGAGATGCTGCGGCTCTCGGTGGCGTCGGCCAGGTAGGCCCGTGTGTCCGTCGGCAGGACGCCGTCCTCACCGACGATCGATCTCAGTTCACGCTCGAGCGCGCTCCCCGTGGACACCGGATCAGGCTAACGCGAGCCGGGCCTGGTGCCACACTGTTGCCATGGCAACCGCCCGGCGCGAGACCCCCCGGCGCCCCTATGCGCGCCGGATCCCTCGCGAGGAGCGCAGGGAAGAGGTGCTGGATTCTGCACTCACCCTGATCCTCAGCGAGGGCTACGCGGCAGTGACGATGGAGGCCGTGGCTCGGGGGGCCGGGGTGACCAAGCCGGTGGTCTACGACCTCTTTCCCAACATGGGCGAGCTCGTGCGGGCGCTGCTCGAGCGCGAGGAGGAGGGCGCTCTGGAGCAGCTGGGCGAGTTGCTGCCGAAGATGCTCGACGAGGAGATCGACCCCGACGAGCTGATGGTCCAGGCCTTCACGGCCTACCTGCAGGCGGTCTCCGAGAGCGTCGACCGCTGGAAGCTGATCCTGCTGCCCGCCGAGGGCACCCCCGCGCTGGTCCGCGAGCACGTCGAGACCGCCCGGCGGGGCGTGGCCCGCCAGCTCGAGGGCATCGTCGAGTGGGCGACCGCCCGCCGCACCGAGCTGGAGGGCGTCGACGCCCACCTGGCGGCGCTCGCGATGCAGGCGTTCGCCGAGCACCAGGCACGGTTGGTTCTGACCGACCCGGACCGCTACACGCCGGAGCGCCTCGGGCAGTTCGTGGCCAGCCTCATCGCGAGCTTCCGCCAGAGTCCCTGAGGGGCCGTTCCTACGACTTCGTAGGAATATGCTACGCTTCCGTAGGAATGGCGCGAAGCAGCTGGGACACCAAGAAGCTGGAGGCAGCCCGATGACCGCAGAGCAGACCCACTTCCCGATCATCGTGATCGGCGCCGGCTTCGGAGGCCTGGGCATGGCAGCCAGGCTCAAGAAGGAGGGCCGCAACGACTTCGTGATCCTCGAGCGGTCGGACGAGGTGGGAGGCACGTGGCAGGCCAACACCTATCCCGGTTGTCAGTGCGACGTCCCCTCACACCTGTACTCGCTCTCGTTCGCGCCCAACCCGGAGTGGACCCGGACGTACTCGAAGCAGCCAGAGATCTGGAAGTACCTCCAGAAGGTCGCCGACGACCACGGGCTGCGGCCGCACCTGCGCCTGGGCACCACGCTGCTCGGCGCCACCTGGGATGAGGAGCAGATGCTGTGGCATCTGGACACCAGCGCCGGGCCGATGACCGCCAAGGTGCTGATCTCGGCACCGGGCGGCCTCAGCGAGCCCACAATCCCCGATGTCCCGGGGCTGGCGGACTTCCCGGGCAAGATCTTCCATTCGGCCCGCTGGGACCACTCCTATGACCTGACGGGCAAGCGCGTCGCCGTGATCGGCTCAGGCGCGTCCGCCATCCAGTTCGTTCCGCGGATCCAGCCCGAGGTCGAGCAGATGCACGTGCTGCAGCGCACTCCGCCGTGGATCCTGCCCCACGGCGACCGGCCGATCCCGCTTCTCCAGCGGGCGATCTATCGCCGCTTCCCGTTCATCCAGAAGGCGATCCGCAGCGGCATCTACTGGTCCCGCGAGTTCCTCGTGCTCGGGCTGGTGTTCGACAGCCGCCTGCTCGGGATCCTCCAGCGCGTGGCAGAGGCCCATCTCCGCAGGCAGGTCCAGGATCCGGATCTGCGCGCCAAGGTGACGCCGGACTACACCATCGGCTGCAAGCGGATCCTGCCCTCGAACAAGTGGTATCCGGCCCTGTCCCAGCCCAACGTCGAGCTGGTGCCGAGCGGCCTGGCCGAGGTACGCGGCTCGACGGTCGTAGCGGCCGACGGCACCGAGGCAGAGGTCGACACAATCATCATGGGCACGGGCTTCCATGTGACCGACCTGCCCTGGGCGGCAAACGTGAAGGGCCAGGGCGGCCGGACACTCGACCAGGCGTGGGACGGCAGCCCGCAGGCCTATCTGGGCGCGGCCATCGCCGGCTTCCCCAATCACTTCGCCCTGCTCGGGCCCAACACCGGCCTAGGCCACACCTCGGTCGTGTACATGATCGAGGCCCAGATCCACTACGTGATGGACGCCATCAGGCGGATGGATTCCCTGGACGTCGAGAGCGTGGAGGTACGGCAGGAGGTCCAGGATGCCTACAACCGCGAGCTCCAGACCCGTATGGCAGGGACCGTGTGGAACACGGGCGGCTGCCAGAGCTGGTACCTGGACAAGAACGGCCGCAACACCACGCTCTGGCCGGAGTTCACCTGGCGCTACCGGCTGCGCACGCGCCGCTTCGACGAGGGCGACTACGTGCTGGCCAAGGCGGGCTCGGCCGCGCCCGCGGAGACGGTGGCCGTCAACGCTTGACCCGTGTCCGCCCGGGGCGTAGGTTGGGCCGCGGATGACCCTCCATCTCGACCCGGTCGCCCAGGCCACGGAGAATCCCTACATCGCCGGTGCCTACGCGCCGACGATGGACGAGCTGACGCTGCGGGGCCTCGAGGTGGTCGAGGGGCGGATCCCGGATGACCTGAACGGCGTCTACGTGCGCAACGGGCCCAACCCGCAGTACGAGCCACAGGGCCGCTACCACTGGTTCGACGGGGACGGCATGGTGCACGCCGTCCACTTCGCGGAGGGGGAGGCCACGTATCGCAACCGCTGGGTGCGAACGGAGGGCTTCGAGCGCGAGCAGGAGGCCGGCCAAGGCCTCTGGAAGGGGATCATGGAGCCCTGGGAGCAGAACCCCGAAGGGATCCCGGAGAAGGACACGGCGAACACAGACGTCGTCTTCCACCACGATCGCCTGCTGGCCCTCTGGTACCGCGCCGGAAAGCCTTATGCGCTGGACCCGGTCACGCTCGAGACGCTCGAGACCGACGATTTCGGCGGCTCCTTGAGGTGCGAGGTCTCTGCGCACGCCAAGACCGACGAGGTAACCGGTGAGCTCATGTTCTTCGACTACGGGATCAAGCCGCCGTACATGCGCTACGGGGTGGTGGCCTCCGACGGCCGCATCACCCACTTCGTGCCGATCGACCTGCCGGGGCCGCGGCTGCCGCACGACATGGCCATCACAGCCACCCATTCGATTCTCATGGACCTGCCGCTTCTGAACGACACGAAGGCCCGGGCCGAAGGCCGCTACCGCCTGTCGTTCCGCACCGACATGCCGGCTCGCTTCGGGGTGATCCCGCGACACGGGAGCGCCGACCAGATTCGCTGGTTCGAGGCGGCCCCCTGCTACATCTACCACGCGATCAACGCCTACGACGACGGCGACGAGGTGGTCCTCGACGTGTGTCGCGTCAAGCAGCCCAAGCCACGTGCCGACATCACGGGCCCGCTGGCCCAGATGCTCACTTACATGCGCCTCGACGCCCATGTGCACCGCTACCGCTTCAACCTGGTGACCGGCGCCACCACCGAGCAGGTGATCGACGACGAGAACAGCGAGTTCCCGGCGATCAACCAGGGTTTGGCCGGCAGGCGATCGCGCTTCACCTACAACATGCACATCTCGCCCGAGGCCTCGCTCCTGTTCGATGGCCTCATGAAGTACGACCTGGAGTCGGGGGTGGCCGAGACAAGGCCGTTCGGCGACAACCGCTGGGGCAGCGAGGCATCGTTTGCGCCCCGGCCGGGCGCCACCGCCGAGGACGACGGATACCTGGTCAGCTATCTGTACGACGAGCGCGAGGGCCATTCGGAGGTCCTGGTGCTCGACGCGGCCGACGTGCTGGGCGACGCCGTTTGTCGTGTCCGGGTGCCCACCCGGATTCCACTTGGCTTCCACGCGACCTGGGTTGCCGGTGAGCGGCTTCCTGGCGGATCGGCCCTCTAGCGATGGCCACCTGCACCCACCTGGACCAGGTCCAATACCTCGAGCCGACAGGGCCCGTCGAGGGCTGCGAGGAGTGTCTCAAGACCGGTGACCGCTGGGTCCACCTGCGCATGTGCCAGACGTGCGGCAAGATCCTGTGCTGCGACTCCTCCCCGAACCAGCACGCCAGCCACCACGCGGCTGATGACTCGCACCCCATCGCGCGCTCGGTCCAACCGGGCGAGGACTGGAGCTGGTGCTACGTGGACGAGCTGATGTTCCAGCTCGTCCCGCCCGAATGAGCCCAATCCGGCCCGACGTGACGGTTATCGGGCGGCGTATGGAGCCCGAGGACCACCGCCTGCGGGACTTCCTCACCCGGACGGCCCAGCCGCACCGGTTCCTGGAGGCGGGCAGCGACGAGGCGTCCGACCTGCTCCTGTCACTGGGCCTCGACGACCTGCCGCTCCCGATCCTGCTCGATGGCGACACGGTCTTCGCACCGGCATCCGTGGAGGCGGTGGCGGACGCCTGGGGCGCCAGCCGCCCGCCACTGCAGGAGCACTACGACATTGTCATCGTCGGCGCCGGGCCGGCGGGGCTGGCCGCCGCGGTGTACGCGTCCTCGGATGGCCTCTCGACCACGCTGATCGACGAGGACGTCCCGGGCGGGCAGGCCTCCCACACTTCGATGATCGAGAACTTCTTCGGCTTCCCGGACGGGATCGGCGGCGCCGAGCTGGCCCGCATGGCGGGCCGTCAGGCGGAGCGCTTCGGCACCGAGCTGCAGATGCTGCGGCGGGTCGAGACGGGCGTGTTCACTCCGGGGGAGCCCATGCGCTTCGGCCTGGCCGGCGGATACGAGATCACCGCCTCGGTTGCCATCGCGGCCACGGGAATGGTCTGGCGCCGCCTGGAGGTCGACGGCGTCGACGAGCTACTGGACCGGGGCGTCTACTACGGAGCCGGCCGCAGCGAGGCCGCGCAGTGCGCGAACGATGACGTCGTGGTCATCGGCGGCGGGAACTCCGCGGGCCAGGCTGTGCTGAACCTGGCGAACGCGGGTGCCCGGGTGCGGATGGTTGTGAGGGGCTCGGCTCTGGCTGCCTCGATGTCGGCTTATCTAATCGACCGCATCGACGTCCACCCTCTGATTGAGCTACGCCTGGAGTCTCAGGTCACGGAGGTCTTCGACGAGGCGGATCACCTGGTGGCGGTCACGATCATGGGTGCCGGAGGAAACGCGGAGCGGGTGCCGGCCGCAGCACTCTTCATCTGCATCGGCGGGCAGCCCTGCACGTGGTGGGCCGAGGCGACGGGCGTCCAGGTGGACGACCGCGGCTACGTGATGACCGGCCCGGACCTGCTGGGCCCCGCCGGAGCCCGGCCTGGCTCCTGGCCGCTGGATCGCGATCCGCTGGCGCTGGAGACCAGCATCCCGGGCCTATTCGCGGCAGGGGACGTGCGCCACGGATCGACCAAGCGGGTGGGCGGCGCGGTGGGGGAGGGCGCAATGGCGGTGGCGCTGGCGCACCACCGTCTGCAGGAACTGCTGGGAGCGGCTTCCGGCTAGAGGGTCAGAGGCCGTCGGGGTGGCGCGCTTCGTAGCCCTTGGTGGGGGCCTTCTCCGTGTGCCAGCGCGGGCCGTCCTCGTTGGTCCCGTCGCCACCCGACGAGGTGTCGAAGCGAAGACCGGCGATCACCACGTAGGCGTGGCCGGAGTTGGCGTAGACCGTGATCCAGTCGCCCTGGCCCTTCTTGCCCCACTTGGCCAGGCCGCTGGAGTCCTCCGGGCCCTTGAGGAGCTTGCCGCCGGCGAGCGCGTAGCTCACGGCGCCTGAGCAGTCATAGCCCTTGTCGTTCTTCTTGCCGTGGCCGCCGCCGAACTTGTAGGGCATCTTGTTGATCTTGTTGGCGGCCTTGATGGCCTTGACGACTTCCTTGGGCGCGTTGTCGGGCGCGACGGCGTCGCCGTGCTTCAGCTTGGCCTTGCCGGGCTTGCCGCCATCGGCATGGCCCTTGCCGCCGCCCTCGTCGGTGAAGCCGGAGGCGCCATTGCCCGAGCTGTCATTGCCGCCGCTGTGGTCGCCGCCGCCGTTGTCCGAGCTGCGGTCCGGGCTGGGTGCCGCAAAGCCGCTGGCGCCGCCGGCGAAGGCCGGAGCAGCGGGGACGCCGAGTGTGATCAGCGCCGCGCCGAGCACGAGGCTCGCGGCAAAACCCTGCTTCCGAGTACGAAAGGACATCAAGTCTCCTTGTTCATGCCTGCGGGGTTAGCTGACGGGCTGGCGCTAAAGGAGCCGCGCTCCCACCCCGAGAGGTGGATTCGCCCCAGGAATTGGTTCCCCCGCTTCCGCACATGGTCATGCACGGAATTCGGCTTTACCTGTTATCGAGGGGGCACGCTAGCGAATGAGAGGGACGGGCGTCAACCGGTTTCCCGCGTCCGGCTGCCGGCGGTACCGCTGAATCCCGGTGGTCATGCGGGATTCAGCGAAATCTAAGGATTTGGCCGACGGGGGACGAACGCGCTTGTCCGTTGCACGTAATCCGCGTACCCAGGCCGGCGGCTCGTGATTGAGCGCTCCAGCAGGGTGACCCCTGATACCCGAATTAGCAGTCCGGTAATCAGGACAGGCCCGATCACGGTCCATACGGGAGTGGCGCCACTTGCCGCGAGACCCAGCCACATGCCCCACCAGAAGACGCTCTCGCCGAAATAGTTGGGATGCCTCGAATAGCGCCAGAGGCCCGTGTCCAGCACCTGGCCGGCGCCGGCGGGATCGCCGCGGAAGCGGGTGAGCTGGATGTCCGCCACCGCCTCGAAGGCCAGGCCGGCTGCGGCGATGGCGAACCCGGCGATCAGCGGGATGGAGCTACCCGCCCGTCCGGTGGCTGCGATGACCGGCAGTGCGACCACGGTGGCCAGCACGGCCTGGAGCCAGAAGACGGACGCCAGGCTCCAGATCGGGAACGCGGCCCCGCGACGCTTGCGCATGGCCGCGTAGCGAGGATCCTCGCCCTTGTGACGCAGCGCGATGTGCAGGGCGAGCCTGGCCGCCCAGGCGCTGACCAGGATCGCGACAGGCAGCGACACGCCGAGGGAGTCGGACTCGAGCACCGACAGCCAGGCGATCAGCGCGAAGACAGGCCCCCAGGCGATGTCGGCTATCGAGGCATCGCGCACGACCAGGCTGAGCGCCCAGGTCACGGTCATCAGCGCCAGCGCCGCGCCCAGTGCAACCAGGAGCAGCGCGGGATGGATCACGGGTCAGGCGGCTTCCGAGTACGCGGGCTGACCTGCATGGCGGCCGTCCGCGGCGGAGGCCTCCTCGGCCTCGTCCTCCGGGCGTAGCACGGCGACCGACACGAGGATCGACACGCCCACCAGGGCGGCGCCGATCCAGTAGGCGAGGTGGTAGCCCCCGGTGAGCGCCGCCGCTGGGGAAGCCCCGCCGGCCAGAAGGGCCTTGGTCTGCGTGGTCGAGAGCGTGGCCAGCACGGCCAGGCCCAGGGCGCCGCCAACCTGGGCGGAGGTGTTGGTCAAGCCAGACGCCAGGCCGGCGTCGTCCTTGGTGGCTCCCGACATCGCGAGCGTCATCAGGGCGGGGAACGAGATCCCGGCGCCGATTCCCAGGAGGAGCATGGTGGGGAAGACATCCGTCAGGTATTCGCCGTCAACCGGAACTCCCGTGAAGAGGACCAGGGCCACGAGGATGAGCACCAGGCCGGGCACGAGAACCGTACGCGCTCCAAAGCGCATGATCAGCGGCTCCGAGTAGCGCACGGACAACGTGCCCATCGCGATGGTCACGGGCAGGAAAGCCAGGCCCGTCTGGAGCGCGTCATAGCCCAGGACCCGCTGGAGGTAGAGGGCTCCGAGGAAGAAGATGCCGAACATCCCGGCCACGCACAGGACCTCCACGAAGTTGGCCCCCGAGACGTTGCGTGAGCGGAAGATCCTGAGCGGCATGAGCGGATTGTCCGCGGTCGCCTCCCTGGCCAAGAAAGCCGCCAGGAGCAGGATAGAAAGCCCGCCGAGCAGCAGAGTGGTGGGAGCCACCCATCCGAGCTCGGCCGCCGGCTTGACGATTGTGTAGACGCCGAGCATCAGGGCGCTCGTGATCAGCACCGCGCCGGGGATGTCGGCCCCCTTGCCGAAGCCGATCCCGCGGTCGGCGGGGAGGAGCCTCAGCGCGTAGAAGGCGGTCGCGGCACCGATGGGCACGTTGACGAAGAAGATCCAGTGCCAGTTGATCGACTGGGTCAGGATCCCACCGAGCAGCAGCCCGACCGCTCCGCCCGCGGAAGCAACGAAGGCATAGACGCCGATCGCCTTGGCCTGCTCCCGTTTCCCGGGGAACATCGTGACGATCATGCCCAGGATCACGGCGGAGGTCGCCGCGCCGCCGAGCCCCTGGAGGAACCTGGCTCCGACCAGCACGGCCTGGCTCTCGGCCAGGCCGCAGAGCAGAGAAGCCGCACTGAAGATCGCCAGGCCGGAGAGGAAGATCGTGCGCTGTCCGATCAGGTCACCGAGGCGCCCGGCGAGCAGAAGAAGCCCGCCGAACGCGATCAGGTAGGCGTTCACCACCCAGGCGAGGGTCGAGGAGGAGAAGGCCAGATCGTCCTGGATCGCGGGCAGCGCGACGTTCACGACCGTCGCGTCCAGCACGATCATGAGCATCCCGACACAAAGCACGTAGAGCGCGATCCAGCGCTCCCGGTCGCCCGCGTGAGTAGAAGTTGTCCGCTGAGGTTCAGTCATGGTCTGCCCTCACCGTAGCGATCCGGATCGGTCGGCTTGCGGGCCCGGTGCGGCGGGATCCGAAAAGAAATTCATAGGAGACCGTGCTTCCGGCGTCCTCCCGGATATGCTAGGTGGCGCCGGGTTCTTGAGAGGGCGCTGGGTGTGACGGGTTTTTCCGTTCTCCAGCGTCAGAAGGGACGCGGTCAGTCACACCCGATCAGGTGTGACACCAATGACGTTCAACGACCCGGGAGGTCCCAGATGTCCCGTAGTTTCAAGCTGATTGCCGCAGTCATGGCAGTCTGCGTCATTTCATTGATTCCCGTTGGGGTTGCTGGCGCCAAGAATGGCGGCAACCCGACGTACTTCGCCAAGCTCACCGGTGACGGCCGTGGCGTCGCCATCGTCGAGCTTCGTGGCAAGAAGAAGGTCTGCGTGACCCTGTCCATGCGCAAGTACTCGCCGAACGAGGCTCAGATCAAGGCCCATGGTAAGAAGGGCAAGATCAAGGTCGACACGAACGGCAAGCGTGAGTGCGACAAGGAAAAGAAGCTCTCCGAGCGTCTCACTGATGGTGAGGGCAAGGGCAAGACCCGCATCGAGGTCAAGGGCGACCAGAACAACGACAAGTCCCACGGCAAGCTGCGTTCCGCAGTCGCCGGTAACGACAAGGGCTAGTTCTAGTTCCAAGCAGTTCTTCCGAGGCCGCCGGGTTCGCCCGGCGGCCTCGGTGCTTTAACAACCGAGACGTGGCTGTGTCACTTATCTGATACATTGATGTCTCAGATGGAGACCGTCACCGAAAACAAGCGCGCAGACGCCCAACGCAACCTGCAGCGCATCATCGAGGTGGGAGCCCAGGTGCTGGGAGGCGACCCGCATGCCGGCATGGGCGAGGTTGCCGAGGCGGCCGGGGTCTCCCGGGCAACGGTGTACCGGCACTTCTCGACCCGCGAGGGGCTGGTCGAGGCGATCCAGCGACAGACGGCGGAGCAAAGCGTCCGTGCACTCGATGAAGCGCGTCTGGACGAGGACAGCGCCGAAGAGGCTCTCCGCCGTCTGGTCGCCGGATGGCTCGACGTTGCCCGGCGTCACGCGGTGCCGCATCTCCTGGCGCAGGGCGAACTCAAGAAGGGCGAAGAGGAGCTCGAGGGGCGCTATCGCCAGATGGGCGCGCAGATCAGGGCGCTGATCAAGCGCGGCCAGGCCTCGGGCGAGTTCGCGACCGAGCTGGCGCCGGAATGGGCTGCGCGGTCGCTCGGCGCGCTGTTGCTGGCCGGGGTCCGTGCGGTCGATGACGGCACGGTGCCCGCAGGAAAGGTCACCGACCTGGTGTTCACGACGCTGGTCAGAGGGCTTCGCCCGTGAGCGCCACGACCCAGGACAACACCCTGGCCGGCCGGGCCCTGCTGCCTGTGTTCGGCGCGCTCATGCTCGGCATGTTCCTCGCGGCGCTCGACCAGACAATCGTGTCCACCGCCCTGCCGACCATCGTCGGCGACCTCGGCGGACTGGATCACCTCTCCTGGGTGGTCACCGCGTACCTGCTTGCGTCAACCGCCTCGACTCCCCTCTACGGGAAGCTGGGCGACATGTACGGGCGCAAGCCCGTCTTCATGGCCGCGATACTCGTGTTCCTCGCTGGCTCGATGCTGTCCGGGTTGAGCCAGTCGATGGGCGAGCTGATCGCCTTCCGGGCAATCCAGGGCATCGGTGCCGGCGGTCTCATGGTGGGCGCCCAGGCGATCATCGCCGACATCGTTCCGCCCCGCGAGCGGGGTCGCTACATGGGGCTGATCGGCTCCGTCTTCGCCGTGGCCTCGATCGCCGGCCCGCTGCTTGGAGGCTTCATCGTCGAAAGCATCTCGTGGCAGTGGGTCTTCTACGTGAACCTGCCGATCGGGATCCTCGCCGTGTTCATCGTCGCCACCCGGCTGCACCTGCATACACCGGCGCAGCGCCACGCGATCGACTACCTGGGCGCGGTGCTCCTCACGGCCGGCGTCAGCGCGCTGATTCTGGTCACGACCTGGGGCGGCAACGAGTACGCGTGGGGCTCGCCGATGATCATCGGCCTGGCCGCAGCAAGCGCCGCACTCCTGGCCGCGTTCGTCCGGCAGGAGCGCAGGGCGGCCGAGCCGATCATCCCGCTGGGCCTCTTCCGCTCGGGCGTCTTCCGGATCGCCAGCAGCCTGGGGTTCGTGGTCGGCCTGGCCATGTTCGGGGCAATCATCTTCATCCCGTTGTTCCTGCAGCTGGTCTACGGAGTCAGCCCGACCAGCTCCGGCCTCCGGATGCTCCCGCTGATGGCGGGCCTGCTGACCGCCAGCATCACCTCCGGCCGGGTGATCACCCGGATCGGGCGCTACAAGGCCTTTCCTATCGCCGGCACGGCGGTGACCACGATCGGGCTCTTCCTGCTGTCGACCCTCGAGGTGGATACGGATCCCTGGCTGGCCTCGGTCTACATGCTGGTGGTCGGCGTCGGCCTGGGGCTCGTGATGCAGGTTCTGGTCCTGGTGGTGCAGAACGATGCGCCCGCGGGCGACGTTGGAGTAGCCACCGCCACCGCCACCTTCTTCCGCTCGATGGGCGGCTCGCTCGGCGTGGCGCTATTCGGCGCCGTGTTCGCCTCGCGGCTAGCGGGCGAGCTGGCATCGCTGCCCGCCAACGTGGCGGCGCGTTTTTCCGGCGGCATCAACATCCGCCCGGACCAGGTTGCGGCGCTCACTCCGGCCGTGCGCCACGACTTCCTGCTGGCGTTCGTCGATGCCCTTCAGCCCGTTTTCCTGGTGGGCGCCGCGCTCACGGCCGTCGCCTTCGTCCTCGCCTGCCTGCTGAAGGAGATCCCGCTGCGCACGGCGACCCACGCCCGGCCCGAAGAGCCCGGCGCCGCGGTGCCCGAGCCACTCGCGGCCTAGCTCACTTCTCTCCGCACCCCAGGCTGGTCTTATAGGGGTCGTCGAAGCCCTTGGGAGCCTCATCCATGAAGTCGATCTCGATCGCGAGATAGGCCTGCTCACCGTTGCAGTCCTTGAGGTCCGAGACGGTCACGCCGGAGATGTACTTGCCGATGGTCCCGTCGGCGCAATTCGGGTCGCAGAGGTCGACCTCTGCCGTGCCGCTGCCGCCGGCCTCGGCATCGCCCCAGGAGTCCCAGGTGATCTTGGACTTCACGATGTTGCCGTCGCCACAGGCAATCGTGATCGACTCGGGCTGGATCGAGGGCTTGACGCAGTCGGCGTAGACGACGGGATCCTGGTCGCCGCCG
>JAXDIE010000075.1:0-13095 GCA_034664165.1 Thermoleophilaceae bacterium
CGCGAAATGGAGATGGGCTCCAGAGGGGCTCCCAGAGTGCGTCGGCAGCGACCAGCGCCTGGGCCTCCTCGATTGTCACGCTGCGCCTGAGTTCCTGCTGTTCCTCGCTGAGCGCGGTCACCAGCGCTTCGTCGTCATCGAAGGACTTGAGGAACGTCTCTATGGCCTCGTAGAAGCGCTTGACGACCTCGACGTTGGCGGAGCCGGCCGGATCAGTCATCCAGCGACCGTCCCAACGCCATCCCGGCTGCCCTGCCAGAGAAGATGCAGCCACCGAGGAAGGTGCCCTCCAGCGCGTTGTAGCCGTGCACGCCGCCGCCGCCGAAACCGGCCACCTCGCCCGCCGCGTACAGGCCCGGGAAGGCCGCGCCGTCGGGCTTCATCACCTGTGAGTCCAGGTTGGTCTCGAGCCCGCCGAGGGTCTTGCGGGAGAGGATGTTCAGCCGGACTCCGATCAGCGGCCCATGCTCCGGGTCGAGGATCCGGTGGGGCTTGGCGACCCGCATCATCCGATCGGTCCGGAAGAGCCGTGCGTTGGTGATGGCCATCAGCTGCATGTCCTTGGAGTACCTGTTGTCGAGCTCACGGTCGCGCGCCACGATCTGCGCCTCGATTGCGGCCAGGTCCAGCTGCGGCCCGCGCGCGAGCTTGTTCATCCCCTTGATGAGCTGGGGCAGGGTGTCGGCCACCACGAAGTCCACGCCGTGCTTCTTGAACGCCTCGACCGGCGGCGGCGCGCCCTCCGCCAGGCGGCTCTGAACCGTCAGCTTGAGGTCCTTGTTGGTGATGTCCGGGTTCTGCTCGGAGCCGGAGAGGGCGAACTCCTTCTCGATGATCGACTGGGTGAGGATGAACCACGAGTAGTCGCAGCCCGTCGAGAGGATCCGCTTGAGCGTGCCGAGGCTGTCGAAGCCCGGGTAGTTGGGCGCCTCCATCCGCACCCCGTTCGCGTCGAACCACATCGACGAAGGGCCGGGGATGATCCGGATCGCGTGGTCGGGCCAGATCGAGTCCCAGTTGTTGATCCCCTCCGTGTAGTGCCACATCCGGTCCCGGTTGACGATGTTGCCGCCGGCGCTCTCGGTGATCCCGAGCATGCGCCCGTCCACGTGGGCGGGCACGCCCGAGATCATCGACTTGGGCGGTGGGCCCAGGCGATCGACCGGCCAGTTCTTTCTCACGAGCTCGTGGTTGTGGCCGATCCCGCCCGAGGTGACGATCACGGCCGGGGCGCGGGACTCGAAGTCGCCGATCGGGGTCCGCGATGACTTGACCCCGCGCTCCGCTTCGTCCAGCTCGAGCAGCGTGCCGCGCACCCCGGTGACCGCGCCGCCCTCGACGATCAGCTCGTCGACCTGGTGGCGGAAGGCGAACTCGACCAACCCGTTCTTCTCGCCCTCGAGAACCGGCTCGAGGAACACCCGGACCACCTCGGGGCCGGTCCCACGGGTGATGTGGAAGCGCGGAACCGAGTTGCCATGGCCGGTGGCCGACCCGTTCCCCCTCTCGGCCCAGCCGACCAGCGGCAGCACCCGCAGGCCGAGGTCGCGGAGATAGTCACGCTTGGTGTTGGTGGCGAAGTCCACGTAGGCCTGGGCCCACTGCCGCGGCCAACGATCCTCGACATCGCGGTCGAAGCCGGCCGATCCGAGCCAATCCTGGAGCGCCAGCTCGTGCGAGTCCTTGATGCCCATGCGGCGCTGCTCCGGGCTGTTGACGTAGAAGAGGCCGCCCAGCGACCAGAAGGCCTGGGCACCCAGGTTCTTGCGGTTCTCCTGATCGAGCACCAGGACTTTCCGGCCGGCCTTGACCAGCTCATGTGTCGCGACGAGGCCGGCCAGGCCGGCGCCTACGACGATCACATCGGGTTGATCGCTCATGAACGGAGACTATGTCGATTTCCGGGAATCCCGTTCGTCTCCTAGGTTGAACAGCCCAAACGCAAGGAGGTCCCCATGCTTGGAGTGAAGAGCTACCCGAAGGCATACGTCGAGGCGTGTCGCGAGAAGGTTGATGCGCAGATCGCCGCCTATAGAGCGGCCCCTGCAAGCCCGGAGCTCGAGCCGCTCTTCTTCAACCACATGGTCCTGGCCCTGGATCACTACTTCGTCCACCGGCTGCGCGGGGTAGAGAAGAAGGATGGCAACCCGCTGAACGAGACCCGCGTCCTGTGCACCTCGCTGATGGAGCACGACGGCGTGATGACCGCCGACAGCACCATCACGCTCGATCCCGCCAAATCACTGCTTGGCTATGAGTACGGAGACTCAATCGGCCTCAGCGTGGACGACTTCGCGCTCCTGTCGAAGGCCTTCCTGGACGAGATCCTGATCAAGTACCCGTAGCGCCGGCGGGCCGAGGCCGGCCGTCAGCCACAATTGGGGTGCCTCCCTCCCGACCCACCAAGGAGCAACCAATGAGCTTGACAATCGGCGACACCGCGCCGGACTTCCACGCCCAGACCACCGAGGGCGAAATCGACTTCCATGACTGGATCGGCGACTCGTGGGCGGTGCTCTTCTCGCACCCCCGCAACTTCACTCCGGTCTGCACCACCGAGCTGGGCTACATGGCCTCGATCGAGCCGGATTTCGCAAGCCGCGGCGTCAAGGTGATCGGACTCTCGGTCGACCCCATCGAGAACCACGAGCGCTGGTCGAAGGAGATCGCCGAGTCGCAGGGCACCGCGCCCAACTACCCGATCATCGGGGACTCCGACTTCAACGTCGCCAAGCTCTACGGGATGCTCCCGGCCGACGTCGACGGCGATCCGACCGAGCGGACTCCTGCCCAGAACGCGACGGTCCGCAACGTCTTCGTCATCGGGCCCGACAAGAAGATCAAGCTGGTCCTGGTCTACCCGATGACCACCGGCCGGAATTTCGACGAGGTCCTGCGGGTCATCGACTCACTCCAGCTGACGGCCAAGCACCAGGTTGCGACGCCCGCCCAGTGGAAGAAGGGCGACGACGTGATCATCGCCGGCTCCGTGTCCGATGACGAGGCCCGCGAGCGTTACCCGGACGGCTGGGAGAGCCCGCTGCCCTACATGAGGATCGTGCCGCAGCCTGAATAAGGCCTTCGAAACCTCAGGAAGTGCCTGCGAACGGGGTCCCGGAAGGGGCCCCGTTCGTGTTGGCGTTCAGAACCGAGTCGATTGTGGCCTGCTGCTCCACCACCGCGCAGATTTCCAGGGCCTCGCGGGGGTCCGCGCCCACGCCCACCACTCCGTGGCGCGCGAGCAACGCGGCGTCCCTGTTGCCCAGCGCGGCAACCGCCGCCGCCGCGAGCTCCTGCGTGCCGGACTCGGCGAGCGCGGCCACCTCGATCCGCTCGAGGCCGAGGTAGACGCGCTCCTCGGTCAGCACGATCAGCGGCGCGGGATCAAAGCTCCTGGCCGTGGCGTGTGGGCTATGCGTGTGGACCACCGCGTGGACATCGGGCCGGCTCAGGTAGATGGCGGCGTGCATTGCCCACTCGAGCGAAGGCTCGCCGCCAACGGGGCCGGTGAGCGGCACCTCGACCAGATCGCCGGCTCCCAGGTCCTCCGGGTAGCGGCGCGTAGGAGTGATCAGCATGCCGCCGGGCACGCGCGCGCTCACGTTGCCGGTGGTGTGCGCCGCCAGGCCCAGGTCGCGCATGCGCACTGCGGCCGCGATCACGCCTGCGCCGGGACCCTGGTCCATGAAAGGGATGAAACCAGACCCGTTACAGGACAGCCTGTCCAGACTGGTTGTGCGATATCGTGGCGCGCCATGAGCGGAGAACTGGCCGGCAAGGTCGCAATCGTCACCGGCTCGGGTCGCGGCATCGGCGAAGCCGCCATCCGCGAGCTGGCCCACCGGGGCGCCAAGGTCGTGGTCAACGACATCGATGCCGATGTGGCCGCCGCGGTGGCCGCCGACCTGGGAGCCGAGTTCCACGCCGGTGATCTCACCCAGCCCGGGGCCTGCGACCAGCTGGTGCAGACCGCGATCGACAACTACGGGCAGCTGGACATCGTGGTCAACAATGCCGGCTACGCCTGGGACGCGCCGCTGCACAAGGTGACCGATGAACAGCTGCAGGCAATGCTGGACATCCACACGATCGTCCCCTTCCGCGTGCTGCGTGCCGCCGCTCCCCACATGCGCGAGGCCGCCAAGCGGGATCTGGCGGAGGGCCGCGAGGTGTACCGGAAGGTGGTGAACGTGATCTCGCTTGCCGGGGTGATGGGCAACGCCGGCCAGACCGCCTATGCGGCTGCCAAGGCCGGCGCGGTTGGCCTGACCAAGTCGCTGGCGAAGGAGTGGGGCGCGCTGCGCATCAACGTGAACGCGGTGGCGTTCGGCCTGATCGAGACGCGCATGACCGCCGATCTGCCCGATGCCGCGCGCACCGGGCTTGCCGCCCATATCCCGCTGGGCCGCGGCGCGAGCCCCGAGGAGGCCGCCCGCGGGATCGTCTACCTGTGCGGACCCGGCTCGGACTACGTGCAGGGTCAGGTGCTGCCGGTGAGCGGCGGCCTGTCGGTTGGCATGAGCGGCTGACTTCGCTCTGCTGTATTCATCGGGCATGAAGGTCGAGCTGTTCAACGTCGGCTGGTTCACATCACCAGCCGGGCTTTTCAGGGCCGGTGAGCCCATGGACGAGCCCGCCCGCTACCCGGTTCCCGCCTACCTGATCGAGACCGCGACGGAGCGGATCCTGGTCGACACCGGGCTGCACCCCTCAGCAGTGGCTGACCCCGAAGCCTTCTATGGGCAGCCTCTGGGGCCCTTCGAGCTCGAGCAGGAGCTGAGCATCGCCGACCAGATCGACCTGACCACGCTCACGAAGGTGGTGCTCACCCACCTCCACTTCGATCATGCCGGCGCGCTTGCGCTGGTTCCCGCCGACGTTCCGCTCGTCGTTCAGCGTGCCGAGTGGGAAGCCGGCCGCGACAAAGCCGCGATCGAGCGCAACTTCTTCCTACCGAGCTCCTACGCGGGCACGGACCGCCAGGTCGAGCTGGTCGAGGGCGACCACGACCTGCTGGGCGACGGGTCGATCCGCCTGCTGCTCACTCCCGGGCACACGCCGGGCCACCAGTCGGTCCAGGTCGGCGATCTCGTGATCGGCGGCGATGTCGTGCATTTCGCGCAGGGGCTGGACGATCACCGTTTCCCGCTGTTCGGCGACGATCTGGAGGCACAGGGACGCTCCGCCGAGCGCCTCAAGGCAATGCGCGACTCCGGTAGCCGTGTGCTCCCGGGGCACGACGCGGGAGTTCTGCGGCCCGGGCCGCTCGAACTCAGCCCAGCTCGCTGAGGCCCTGCACGACCCACGCGCGGAGCTCGTCCGATCCCGCGAAGGGCGCGCCGTCGGCATCCGCGCGGGCAAGGACCTCCGCCGGCTGCGCACCGGCCTCGAGGCCCGCGTAGAGATACACGAGGGCGGACGAGCGCGGACCCTTGCGACACGTGACGAGCGTCGGGCGGGGCAGCTGATCCAGCGCGGCGATCTGCCGGCGAGCCAGGTCCATGTCGACCACGCGGGGCGGATCGGACACGACGCGGGCGGACTCGGGCACGGCCGCCTCAACGCTGGCGTAGGACATCCCGCCCTCCATCGATGCGAACTCCTCCCCGCAGAGGAAGAGCCAGGATGCCGCGCCGCTCTGGCTGACCAGCGCGTCGGGGTCGGTCACCGGGCCCTCGTTGAAGGTCAGGTCGACCGGGCCTGCGAAATCGGTCATGACCCGAATGATGTCACGGCTTCCCGCGGTCGTAGAACCAGTGGCTGAACCACCGGGGCACGTCGAAGGCGGCACCCCGTCCGCTCCCGGCGACGTCCCGGGCAACGAGATCCAGGAAGTCCGCGTGAGTCGCGTTCCCGTACCTGTTCTGCGCGATCCAGTCGTGCGCGATCTTGAAGAAGGTGGCGTCCCCCACGGCGTGCCGGAGCACCTCGAGGCCTCTGGCCGAGCGGTCGTAGACGGAGTCGGTGAACAGGTCGTCGGGGCCCGGCGGCCGCCCCGGTGGGACCCTCCAGGAGCCGCTGGGCTTCAGGCTCGGCAAGTCGAACGGCGGCCCGGCCAGCTCCGCGTTGTAGATCTCTCCGAACCGCGCCCAGCCCTCATTGAGAAACAGATCGGCCCAGGCACCGGGCGTCACGGCGTCGCCGAACCACTGGTGCGCGTACTCGTGGGCGAACGTGCTCCAACTGGGCGTCTGGCTCGAGCCGGCTGGGACCGGCAGGGTCGGGATCCCCTGGGTCTCCATCGAATCGTCATCGCCCAACCGCGGCGTCCTCACCACGATCGCCCCGACCGACGAAAACGGCCAGTCACCGAACCTGGCAATGAACCGGTCCAAAATCGCCCGCTGGGTGCGCAGCATCCGGCCGATCGCTGCCTTCTGCCGCGGGCTGAAGGTTGAATCGACGAAGTTGTAGAGAGGGAGCGTCTGGGTCCCCCCGCCCTCGGTATCGAGCGTGATCTCGGAGGGCTTGTAGTCGAACTTCCCGATCACCATGGCTACGACGTAGGTGGCCTGGGGTAGATCCTGGTGCCACGTCCACCGCCGGTAGCCCGCCCCACCGGTCTCGGCCGCTGGCACGCCGCGGGCCAGCAGCCCGTTGCTGATCGCGGTCAGCCCGTTCGGCACGCTCATCGAGACATCGAACCTGGCCTTGTCGCCTGGGCGGTCGTTGGCCGGGAACCACGTGTCTGCGCCCTCCTGCTCGCCCAGTGCCAGCGCGCCACGGGAGGTGTGCAGCCAACCCGTGTCGCCGCCCCGTGTCAGGAGAGGCCCCGGCTTGCCCGAGTAGGTGATGGCCACCGTGAAGCCGGCTGCCCGGTCGATGCCCGTCGCCGGAGTGACGATCAGCTTGCCCCGGGGATGTTCGAAGGCCGCAGCCACGCCGCCCACCCGGACAGCCGACACGCGCATGCCCCGCAGATCGAGGCTGAAGGAGGACAGATCCTGAGTCGCGGTCATCGAAATCGTCGCGGTTCCCGAGAGGACGCCCGTCGACGGGGTGTAGCGGAGGTCGAGCCCGTAGTGGCTGACGTCGTAGCCACCGTTGCCGACGCCCGGGGAAAGAGGGTCCGCGGCGCTGCGCGCACCCGGCTCGTAGGCAGACGCGTTCTGGCAGCCCGCGCCGCCCATGGCCAGTGAGACCAGGATCAGCCCGGTCACCCACGTTCTTCGCACGAGCGGATCGGGCACAGGACGACCGTACGGACCCATCCCGCCACGGGCGCCGCCTGCGGACGAACGTCGGATGCCTGCAAGATCTGTTTCAAAAAGCGGAATTTGCCCGCCGAGGCACTAGCGTCGTCACCGCCCGGGGCATGTTGCCGCCCGCCTGGGGCCGGTTTTCCATGCCTTCACGTCTTCGCAATACACCCCTGCTCGCCGTGCTCGTCTCCGGCGCTCTCGCCACCGGTGCGGGAGCGGTACCCGCTGGGCAGGGCGACCTGGCGGCCCAGCAGGCGGCTGCCGATCGCCTGAGTGCCTCGGTTGCGGCCGAGAGCCGCCAGATCGCCAAGACGCGCGAGGGCGTGGCCCAGGCCGAGCGGGAGCTTGCCGCCCTTCAGGCGCAGGCAGATCAGCGTCAGGCTCAGCTCGACCAGACCCAGAACCATCTGATCAAGCTGCGCATCGAACTCACGCGTCTGGAGGAGAGGGAGGCGAAGGCCAAGAACACGCTTGGCAAGAACCTGGTGGCCTCCTACAAGGCGGGCAAGCCGGATTTCGTCAGCGTGATCCTCAACTCCAAGGGCTTCCCGGAGATGCTCGAGCGTGTCGAGTTCTACGAGAAGGTCGCCGAGCGTAACGCCGTGCTGCTGAACAACACCCGCGACTCCCACGCCGCGGTTGTGGACAAGAGCGATGAGGTCGAGAAGCTGCGCGAGCACTACAGCGAGCTGGCGAAGGCGGCCATCGAGGACAGGGACCGCGCGGCAGTCGTTCAGAGCGCCCTGCTCCAGCGCCAGGCAGAGCAGCTCGCCCACCGCAAGGGAATGGCCCAGCGCCTGGCCTCGGTCCGCGGGCAGATCACCAAGATCGAGCACCAGCAGGCCGCTGCCGCCCAGAGCGCCGTGAGTGCGAGCACCGCCACCGCGCAGGCGCCGAAGATCCCTGCCGGCGCGAAGGGCGCCGACGCGATCGTGGCCAAGGTCGTCGCGGCGGCCAACCAGATCGCCAGCACCCCCTACGTGTACGGCGGCGGCCACGGCGGAGCTTCCGGTGGCTACGACTGCTCAGGCTCGGTGAGCTACGCACTGGCAGGCGCCGGGCTGGTCTCCACGCCGCTGGACTCGACCGGCTTCGAGAGCTGGGGCCAGGCGGGCGAAGGCCAGCGCATCACTGTCTACGCCAACTCCGGCCACGCCTTCATGGTCGTCGACGGGCGCCGCTTCGACACGAGCGGCCTATCGGCCGCCGGCACGCGCTGGCAGCCGAACAACGCCAGCACCTCGGGCTACGTGGCCCGCCACCCCGCCGGCCTCTGACCCGGCGCTAAGTCATCCCTTCCTGCTTGCCGCCCGTCATCGTCTGGCTCGCCAGGAAGCCGAGCGCCATGAAGGCCGCGGCAACGTAGTAGGCCACCTGCATCGCGCTGGCGAAGCTCGCTGCGCCCTCCGCGCCGCCGAGATCGGTAGCGCCGGCGATGATCGTGCCCATCACGGCGACGCCGATCGCGGAGCCGAAGTTCCGGAACGTCTGGTTCACGCCGGAGGCCTGCCCGCGGATCGCCTCGGGCAGGCGGTTCAGCGCGTCGGTGGCCAGGGGCGAGAGGATCAGGCCGAAGCCCGCCCCGGTCATGATCATCCCCGGAATCGTGGCGTTGTCGTTGGCCACGTTGCTCATCTCCTGGGCCCAGACGATGAGCCCTGCGGTTCCGAGCAGGAAACCGCGGGCCACCGGCCGCTTGGCGCCCCCCTGGTCCATCCACCCGCCACCGATCCGGGCGGCGATGAAGTAGCCGATGAACATGGTCAGGATCGAGAAGCCCGCCTGGGTGGGCGCCTGGCCCACGGCCACCTGGAAGTAGATGCTCCCGAAGAAGAACACGCCGAGCCACGGGCCGAAGACCAAGAAGGTCATCACATTGTCCAGCGCGAATGCGCGGTTGGAGAACAGGCCCTTCACGTCGACGAGCGGGTCCTTTACGCCGCGCTCGACCCGGAGGAACGCAAGAAGCAGGACGATGCCGCCGGCGATCGAGCCTATCGTCGCGGGGTTGGTCCAGCCCCAGACCGTCGACTGCTGGATGCCCAGGACGGTGAGGCCCATGCCGGCGACCATCAGCACGGTGCCGGCCCAGTCGATCTTCGCGGGGCTGGTCTCGTTGGCGAACTTGACGAAGTAGAGCTCGGTCAGGGCGAGCAGCGCCACCGGCACGTTGATCCAGAAGATCGCGCGCCAGGTCCAGAACTCGGTCAGATACGAGCCCGCGATCGGGCCGAGTGCGGTGAACAGGCCGGCGACGATGAAGAAGGTGGCCACGCCCTTGCCGCGCTCCTCCGTGGGGAAGGCGTTCAGCACCAGGACCGTCGCCGACGGGATCAGCAGGGCACCACCGACTCCCTGGAGCACGCGGAAGCCGATCAGCCAGATCTCCGCGTAGCTGCCCTCGGGCACCAGGCCGCACATCAGCGAGCTCAGCGCAAACAGGACGATGCCCGCCCTGACGATCCGTCTGTGACCAAGGATGTCGCCGAGGCGCCCGCCCAGAGCAACGAAGGCGGCGGTCGAGAGCGCGTAGCCGGTGACCAGCCATTGGACACCCGTCTCCGACAGCCCCAGGTCCTTCTGGATCGTCGTCGCGGAGATGCTGACGATCGTGAAGTCGATCATCACCATCGCGATCGCCGGCACCAGCGGCCAATAGATCCGATAACGCAGAGTGCCCATCAAGAATCCGCCCTTTCCTGATCTGAGAGTCGTCCGTGAGCGGGCAGCCTAACTACTCGGAGAGACCCACCGCCTCCAGGGCCGCGGCACGATCGTGGAACCACTCGAAGCGGGTTATCAGCCCGTCTCTCAGCGTCCAGATCTGCGCCTCGGCCTGGTCGTATCGGAGCCCGCCCGTCTTCGCCAGGGCCCGGAAGATGGTCCACGCCAGGACCCGATCACCCAGGTCGACCAGCTCATCCACGTCGTGCTCGTACTGGTCGAAGGCGCCATCGAGGTTGGCCTGTGCCGCGAGCATTCCCTCATGCCCGCTGCGGATGCCGGGCTCCACCGCATTCGATGGATTCACGTACTCGAAGTCCGGGGCGATGAGCGGAAGCAGCGCCTCCGCAGGCTCGGGGCCATTCCAGATCTCATAGAGGCGCCGGATGATCTCCACGTTGTCCTGCGACATCAGCGCCGCCTCGACTCGGCGCAGGGCATCGACGTCTTCGATCGGCGGAAGCGCTTGAAGAAGTTCCAGGATGCCTTGGCGGCGCTCGGGCCCGCCGGGTCGGTGAAGTTGTGCAGCGAGGGATCGTCGGAGCCGCCGGACCAGAAGTGATTCATGCCGTGGACCACCCAGTGCTCGGCGATCTCACATCCGGACGGATCGCGATAGGTGTCGACCGTGTAGGACCTCCCGCCCGGAACCTGACCTTCCCGGGTCTTGGCGGGCGTGAGCGAGATCGGGTCCGTCTGTGACCCGCTGATCGTCAGGTTGTCGGCGCGAAGCACCGACAACAGAGCGTTCTTCCCGCACTTCTGCGGGATGCCGGCGTCGGCATCGCCATGCAACTCGATGACCGGCATCACTCTCGCCCGTGACCCCATCTCCCTGTGGGTCTCATTCGCCGCCACCTGGGGTGAGAAGACGTCCTGGGTCACCGGCTGGAGGGCGCAGGTGAGGCCTGACTCGTAGGGCCCGCCCGCCATGATCCCGGCCGCCGCGTAGAGGTCGGGGTAGGCGGCGATCATGATCGAGGACATGAACGCGCCGGCCGACATCCCCATCATGTAGACCCGGCCGGGGTCGATGTCGTGGTCGGCGATCACGGCCCGTGTCATGCCCGCGATCGCGGCCGCGTCGCCGCTGCCGCGGGTCCAGCTGTTGGGCAGGATGAAGCGCCAGCACTTGTTCAGCGGGCCGGGCTGCAGATTCCCCAGCGGGTCGATATCGGGGTAGAGGACGATGAAGCCCTTGCGCTCGGCAAGCTGGTTGTAGAGGTTGGCGCGCATCTGCTCATCGGCCGTGGTCTGGCACCCGTGCGTCATCACGACCAGCGGCACGGCGTGGCCGCGGCGGTAGGTGCTCGGCGTGTAGACGATGTAGGGGAAGGTGGCCCCGCCGCTCTGGTAGGTCAGATGCTCCGTGGTCCCGGGGTCGGCGGCGTGGGCGGGCGCGGAGGCCATGAGGGCCAGCACGCAGAGCAGCGCCGCCGCGCGCGTGGTCGCGCTGACGTTCACCCGAAGCCCCCTCGTCCTCTCCTCCGACATCGCGATGGAGTATCGCGGGCCATCCCAATCCGGGTATACCTCCCTGTGTGACCCAACCCAGAGCGGTCTCCTACGCACATGGAACGAGCGACACGCCGTTGCTCGGCGAGACGATCGGCGCAAACCTCGAACGCACGGTGGCTCGGGTCCCTGACGCCGACGCCCTGGTGTCGTGCCATCAGGACGTCCGGTTCACGTGGGCGGAGCTGGACGAGGCGGTCAATCTGCTCGCGCGCGGCCTCATGGGCCTCGGGCTCGAGAAGGGCGACCGGGTCGGCGTGTGGAGCCCCAATCGCTACGAGTGGACCCTGGTCCAGTACGCGACGGCCAAGGCGGGCCTGATCCTGGTGAACGTCAACCCCGCCTACCGTACGTCCGAGCTGGAATACGCGCTCCACCAGTCCGGATGCCGCGTGCTCGTCGCGGCTCCGGAGTTCAAGGGCTCGGACTACGGCGCGATGGTCGAAGAGGTCCGCGCAGGGCTGCCCGCACTGGAGCGCGTGGTGCTCTTCGGAAGCCCGGAGTGGGACGCGCTGTCGGCCGGCGGCAGCGGCGTTCCGGATGCGTCTCTGCGCGAGCGGATGGCCACCCTCGATTTCGATGACGCGATCAACATCCAGTACACGAGCGGCACGACGGGCCGGCCCAAGGGGGCGACCCTCACCCACCACAACATCCTGAACAACGCACTGCTTCAGGGCGGGACGCTCAACTACACCGAGGCCGATCGGGTCTGCATCCCGGTCCCGCTCTACCACTGCTTCGGGATGGTTCTGGGCAACCTCGCGTGCAGCCTCAGCGGCGCCTGCATGGTCTACCCGGACGAGGCCTTCGACCCCTTGGCCACCCTCGAGGCCGTGGCGAGCGAGCACTGCACCAGCCTCTACGGGGTCCCCACGATGTTCATAGCCGAGCTGGCGCATCCGCGCTTTGACGAGTTCGACCTGAGCAGCCTGCGCACAGGCATCATGGCCGGCTCGCTCTGCCCGATCGAGGTGATGCGCCAAGTCGGATCGAAGATGGGCGTGAAGGAGATGACGATCGCCTTCGGCATGACCGAGACCTCGCCGGCCTCGACGATGGTCCGCCCCGACGACACGCTCGAGCACCGGTGCGAAACGGTCGGGCAGGCAATGCCGCACACGGAGATCAAGATCGTGGACCCAGTCACCCAGCGGACCGTCGCCAGAGGCGAGCCCGGCGAGTTCCGCACCCGCGGCTACCTGGTCATGTCCGGCTACTGGAACGATCCCGAGCGCACGGCCGAGGCCATCGACGCAGGCGGCTGGATGCACACCGGCGACCTTGCGACGATGGACGAGGACGGCTACGTACAGATCGTCGGAAGGATCAAGGACATGATCATCCGCGGCGGCGAGAACGTCTACCCGCGCGAGATCGAGGAGTTCCTCTATGGCCATGCCGCCATCGCCGACGTCCAGGTGGTCGGAATCCCCGACGAGCGTCTGGGTGAGGAGGTCATGGCCTGGGTGATCGCCAAGGAGGGCGCCGAACTCGACCAGGAGGAGGTCCGGGAGTTCTGCCGCGGCAAGATCGCCCACTACAAGATCCCCCGCCACGTGGTCGCCTGCGACGAGTTCCCCATGACCGTGACCGGGAAGGTCCAGAAAAACAAGCTCCGGGATCTGGGGATCGAGATGCTCGCTGCGGCCGC
>JAXDIE010000087.1:0-6483 GCA_034664165.1 Thermoleophilaceae bacterium
TGGTGTGTTCGGGCGGGATCGGAACGGTCGAAGACCTCCGTGCGGTGGCCGGCCTGGGCCTGCCCAACCTCAGCGCCGTGATCAGCGGCAAGGCGCTGTATGAGGGCCGCTTCACGGTCCGCGAGGGGCAGGAGGCCCTGGACCGGTGAGCGCGCCCGATTCCGCCCTGCTGCGCCGGGTCATCCCGTGTCTCGACGTGGACAAGGGCCGGGTTGTGAAGGGCACGAACTTCGTAAACATCCGGGACGCCGGCGATCCGGTGGAGCTGGCCTCGCGCTACGAGGCCGAGGGTGCCGATGAGCTCGTGTTTCTCGACATCACGGCCTCGCACGAGAAGCGCGACACCATGGTGGAGCTGGCCCGCCGCACGGTGAACGACGTGTTCATCCCGTTCACGCTGGGCGGAGGCATCCGCAGCGTGGAGGATGCGCAGGCGGTGCTGGACGCAGGCGCCGACAAGGTCTCCGTGAACTCCGCGGCCGTTGCCCGCCCGGAGCTTCTGGACGAGCTGGCCGCCGTCTTCGGCGCGCAGTGCGTGGTCCTGGCGATCGACGCCCGGCAAAAGCCGGACGGCTCCGGCTACGAGGTCTTCGTCAACGGCGGGCGCACGGCGGTGGGACAGGATGCCGTGGAGTGGGCCCGGGAGGGAACGGGCCGCGGCGCCGGCGAGATCCTCCTGACGAGCATGGATCGCGACGGGACCGAGGATGGCTACGAGCTGACCTTGACCCGGGCCGTCAGCGACGCCGTGGATGTGCCCGTGATCGCCTCCGGGGGAGCCGGGAAGCTGGACCACCTGGTCGATGCGATCAGGGAGGGTGGAGCCGATGCCGTGCTGTGCGCGTCGATCTTCCACTACGGCGCCTACACGGTCGGCCAGGCCAAGGACCGCATGGCTGAGGCCGGAATCGCCGTGCGCCGCTAGATTAGGCGCGCACCCGACCGATGGCGGCGATGACCTCTTTCCGACTTCTCATCCGTATCTCCCTTGCCTCGACGGCGACCTGTGCCCTGCTGGCACTCACAGGGTGCTTCGGACCCGCCGGCTCGGGTGACACCGACCCCGCCACGATCGCCCCGGCCACCACGCCCGTGCTCCTCGAGGCGACGGTCGATCCCGAGGGTGACCAGGAGACCGCCGTGCGCGCGCTTCTGGCCAAGTTCCCCGGTGGCGACTCGGCCGCGTCGGGCGGGTTCATCAGCTCGCTGATCCAGGACGGGCTTACCGCGGCGGGTGCTCCGATCAACTACGCCGAGGACATCCAGCCGTGGCTCGGCCAGAAGGCTTCGCTGTTCGTCACGGGGGTCAACGCCGACAGCACCGAGCCCGAGGTGGCCCTGGTGCTCTCGACGACTGATGCCGGCCAGGCCGAGGCCGCGCTTCAGAAGGCCTTCCCCGGCGGCACCGAGAAGACGGTCGAAGGCGTGAAGTACCGCCTCGGGCCCCAGGGCGACCTGGCAGTCGGCGTGGTAGACAACTTCGTCGTGATCGGCACGCCGACCGCGTACACATCCGTGATCGCGGCTTCCAAGGGCAACTCGCTGAGCGAGTCCGACACCTATGACAACGCGGTCAGCGCCCTGCCGGAGAGCCGCATCGCCGCCTTCTTCGTCGACCCCAAGGCGCTGGTCAGCCTCACCGCCGGCTCGGCGGGGATCGGCGGGCCTGAGATGGCGGCCCAGCAGGCCGCGCTCAACGACATCAAGCCGGTCGTGGGCTCGGTGTCGGCGGACGCCAACGGGATCGTGGTCGACTCCGCCACCACCAAGGTGCCCGGGATGGTCGTGCCGCAGCCCGGAACCGACGTCCTGGGCGACCTGCCCGGCGACTCCGGCGTGGCGCTGGGCATCCCCGACCTGGGTGCATCCGCCAAGGCCAGCCTGACCCAGGCCGGCAGCTCGGCCGGCATGGACCCGGACATGATCAACTCGATCGCCAAGTCCCAGTTCGGGATCGATGCCCTCGGGATGCTCGACTGGATCGGCAACACGGGGATCTTCGTGAGCGGCAAGAGCCTCTCGGACGCCGGCGGCGGGCTTGTCATCCAGAGCAAGGACCCGGCGGCATCGGCCGACTCGCTGAAGCAGATCCAGGGTTTCCTGGGAGACCAGAAGGATGTCTCGCTCGGCAAGGCCCAGGTCGATGGCGATGCCGGCTTCTCGATCGAGTCCAAGGACCTGCCTGCACCCGTTGTGGTCGAGCAGCGCGGCTCCGCGCTGGCCATCGCTCTGGGTGCCGCCTCGGCCGAGGCGGCACTGGGCACCGACGACCGCCTGAGCGCCAATCCGGCCTACCAGGCCGCCGTGGCAAGGCTTGGGGCTGACTACGACCCTTCGATGTACGTCGGGCTCGGCCCGCTGCTGGACTTCGCGGTCAAGAACTTCGGGCTCGACAAGGATCCGACGTTTGCGGCCGTGGCCGCCTACCTCACGCCGCTCACCGACATGACGGCGGGCGGGCGGGTCGACGGCGAGACCCTGCTCAGCCGCTTCCGGATCGATATCCAGTAGGTCGCACGCGGCGCCGTGTGGCGCTGCGGTCACAATCCGGGTGTGAGCCCGGACAATCGAGATCTTGCCGAGCGCGTCCGGGCACTACCCGGGCTCGATCGGCTGCTGGAGGCCCTTGATGGCCTGGCTCCGGCCTACCTCGTGGGAGGAGCCGTGCGGGACGCCCTCCGCGGCGAGCTGGCGGTTGACCTCGACGTGGTGGTGGAGGGCGACTCCGCCGCCACGGCCCGGACCCTGGCGCAGAGCGTGGGGGCTGAGGTGGCCGAGCATGGGCGCTTCGGCACCGCCGCCGTGCGCGCACCGGGGCTCTCGGTGGACCTGGCGGCGGCACGCACCGAGACCTACGCGGCGCCGGGCGCGCTCCCCCAGGTCTCCCCGGCGAACATCGACGAGGATCTGGGCCGGCGCGACTTCGGCGTCAACGCGATGGCGGTTGCCCTCGTGCCCGACCGGCTCGGAGACCTGATCGACCCGCATGGGGGCGCCGGCGACCTGGAGGCCGGGCACCTGCGCGTGCTGCACGACCTGAGCTTCGTCGACGATCCCACGCGGATACTCAGGGGGCTGCGCTATGAGACCCGGCTGGGCCTGGAGTTCGAGCCCGGCACGGAGGCCCTGGCGTCGGCGGCGGTCCAGGGGGGCGCCATGGCAACGATCTCCGGCGACCGGCTCAGGGTGGAGCTGCTCGACCTCCTGGCCGAGCGCACTCCTGTGCGCGGGCTCGAACATCTTCGTGCCCTGGGCATCGACACCGCCCTGGACCCGGGGCTCGCCGTCGACTCGGGCCTCGTAGCCGCCGCGGCTCTGGCTGCCGGCGTGGCCGAGGCCGACCCGGGCCTGACGGGCCTCGCGGCGCTGGTCGAACCCGGGAGAGACACACTGGCCGCGTGGGTCACGAGCCTCGGGCTGGACCGGCAGGCACGCGACGCCGTGATTGCAGCGGCCTCCTCCGCCCGCGCCGTGGCCGCAAAGCTGGGCACCCGGCCCAAGCCCTCCCAGGTCTACGAGCTGCTGGCCGGGGCCCCGCCCGAGACGCTGGCGCTTGCCATCGCCCTGGGCGCCCCGCCCGACCAGGTGGAGCTCTACCTGGACGAGATCCAGGACACGGCGCTCGAGATCAGCGGCGCCGACCTGATTGCGGAGGGACTCCCCGAGTCGCCCGAGCTCGGGCGGGTGCTGCGCGAGACGCTCCACCGGAAGCTCGACGGCGAGTTGTCGGGCCGCGAGCAGGAGCTGCGGCACGCCCTGTCCCTGGCCCGCGCCGGAACATGATCGAGCTCAGCGTCGGGGCGGCCCGGGTTGCCTTCTCGACCCGCGAGGGTGGGGTCAGCAAGGGGCCATACGAATCCCTCAACCTCGGAATCCTCACCGAGGACGATCCCCAGGCTGTCGCCGAGAACCGAGCCCGGCTGGCCGGGCAGGCCGGCCTGGATGCCGCGATGGCGATGGGGCGCCAGGTGCACGGAACGGACATCAAGCACTGGACCGGTTCCCCTGGTGCCCCGCTGGAGGAGGTGGACGGCCACAGCACCTCACTGCCCGGCCTCGCTCTGACCGTGCTCGCGGCCGACTGCTACCCGGTGGCCCTGGCCGCGGAGGACCGTGTGGCGATGCTCCATTGCGGGTGGCGCGGGCTGGCGGGAGGGATCATCGAGCGTGGGGCAGAGGGGTTTGACGCCCCACCCGTCGCGGTGGTCGGCCCCGGGATCGGGGCGTGTTGCTACGAGGTCGGCGACGAGGTGAGCCGGGCCTTCGAGGGAATCCCGGGCGCGCTCGCGGGCCGGATGCTCGATCTTCGAGCGGTGGCCGACCATCTTCTGAGAGCCACCGGGATCGAGGACGTCAGGCACGTGGACCTGTGCACCAGCTGCCGATCCGACCTCTTCTTCTCCCATCGCCGGGACCAGGGTGTTACCGGGCGGCAGGCCGGGCTGGTCTGGCTGGAGAAGACGTGACCCGCGAGTTCTCGGGTCTGGACCCGGCACGCGTCGCTGCCAACCTGCTGCGGGTGCGCGAGCGGATCCAGGCGGCCGGCGCCGATCCGGATGGCGTGGAGATCTGTGCGGCGATCAAGTACGTGCCTGTCCCGGAGTTGCCGGTCCTTGCCGAGGCGGGCATCACGCTGGTCGGCGAGAACCGGGCCCAGCGCCTGGCAGAGGCCCAGGACATCCATGGAGACCTGTTCTCGTGGGACTTCATCGGGGCGCTCCAGAGCCGCAAGATCAAGGACGTGGCGCCAAGGGCCCGGCTGATCCATTCCGTTGGATCCGAATCCGCCCTCGCGCAGCTGGCCCTTCACCCGGCCCCCGAGATCCTGGTCCAGGTCAACGTGGCGGGCGAGGACGGCAAGGCCGGAATCACTCCGGATGCGCTGGGCGACTTCCTGGCACGGGCGCCTGTGCCGGTCACCGGCCTGATGACGATGCCACCGGCGGTCCAGGACCCCGAGGAAAGCCGCGGGCACTTCGCCCATCTGGCAGAGCTCGCCGCCGAGCACGGCCTGCGGCGGCTGTCAATGGGAACGACGCAGGACTTCGAGGTCGCGGTCGCCGAAGGCGCGACGATCGTCCGCCTGGGCACCGTCCTCTACGAGGGGTGACGCTCGAGGAAGCCGGCGATCGCGCGGGACAGATGGGCACCGCGCCAGGCGATCGGCGGCTTGCCTGGCTCCTCGACGACGAGTTCGGACACGGGGATCCGGGCCTTGTACTCCTGAGCCACCGCCAGTGGGTGCCCGGGATCGGCTTCATCCTGACTGCCGATCATCAGGGTCGGCACCTCCAGGCTCTCGAGCACTTCGAGCCCGTGGAACGCGGCCGACCGGGGGACCGTCCGAACGGGTGCTGCCAGCCCGGCCGGATCACCATGGCGCTCCAGACGCTGGCGGGTGAGGCGCTCGATCGACTCGGCGAAGCGTCCACGGATCTGCGGCGCGTAAGCCCGCATGAACCCCTCGACTCCGTCCTGCTCCAGCCCGTCGGCCAGGGCGTCCCAGGCCGCGAGGCCCTCGGGGTCCTCATATGGCACCCCGGGGTAGGCGGGGGTCAGCTGAACCAGGGCCGAGACCCGGTCGGGGTGCTCGAGGGCGAAGGCCATGGCGGTGTGGGCGCCCATCGAGCTGCCCGCCAGCACCGCCCGCTCGAGGCCCAGATGGTCGAGGACTGCAGTGAGATCCCCGATCAGGTCCGTGTATTCGTAGGCGGTGGGGGTGGCTGCCCGCCCGGAGAGGCCGTGACCACGGGCGTCGTAGGCGATCACATCGAATCCGCGCCGCTCCAGAAGGCGCGAGCCCATGGTGACGTAACGGCGCGTTGCGGTCAGGCCGTGCAGCAGCACGATCGGCCGCCCGGATCCCGAACGCTCGCCCGAGATCCGCGCATCGCCCGCATCGACGTCGAAATCCACAGGATCGGGCAGTTTTTCGGGCATCGCGGGGTTCATCGGTGGGTAACTTGTAGTCGAAGGAGTTTCGTCCCGATTCGCGAAAGGCACCGGCAATGGCGCTACGTGACACATGGCATCGCTCGCTCGTCTACTTCGGCTTGGCCGAGGAGGAGGGGATGTACCACGACGATCACCACGATCTGGAGCCCGAATCCCATCCCGATGACCAGTATCGCGAGCGCCCGAACGTCAGGCGCCTTGACGCGCGCCGCCGGCGCGACGAGATCGACGACATCTTCGCCGACGATGCGGCTCCCGTAACCGCGCATCGTGGCGAAACGCGTGTGTTGCGCTCCGTCGGAAATGGCCGCGGGAACGATGTCCAGGTCCACTTGGTAGTGCCCAAGAACTTCAACGACGCCCAGCAGATCGCGGACCGGTTCAAGGACCAGGTTCCGGTGATTCTCAATCTCCAGAGCGCCGATCCGGATCTCTCCCGGCGCCTGATCGACTTCGCGTCCGGCCTGACCTACGCCCTCGATGGCGGCATGCAGCAGGTCGCGGACAAGGTCTTCATGCTCAGTCCGC
>JAXDIE010000099.1:0-16639 GCA_034664165.1 Thermoleophilaceae bacterium
GTCACGATCGCCGAGATCCAGGAGCTCAAGGCCAACCCCGGGGCAGAGGCCTCGGGAACAGTCATCGAGTCCCGCCTGGATCCCGGCCGCGGCCCCGTCGTCTCGCTGCTTGTCCAGCGCGGCACCCTGAACATCGGCGACGCGCTGGTTGCGGGCGGCAACTGGGGTCGCGTCCGCGCCATGCACGACTACCGCGGAACCCGCATCAAGGAGGCCAAGCCGGGCGATCCCGTCGAGGTCCTGGGCTTCGACGGCGTGCCCGAGGCCGGCGAGCACATTCACGTGGTCGAGAACGACCGCCGTGCCCGCCAGATCGCCGGTGACAGGGCCAACCGCCTCAAGACAGAGGCCATCGCCCGCCGCCAGGGCGTGAAGATCTCGCTCGAGGACGTCTTCGCAAAGGCCCAGGCCGGCCAGCTTGCCGAGCTCGCCCTGATCGTGAAGGCCGATGTCGCAGGTTCCCTCGAGGCCCTCGAGGACGAGATAGCCAAGCTTCCGCACGACCAGGTCAACGTCAACGTGATCCGCGACGGCGTGGGCGGCATCACCGAGTCCGACGTGATGCTGGCCTCGGCCTCCGGCGCCGTGATCATCGGCTTCAGCGTCCGCCCGGTGGGCGACGCCCGCTCGGTGGCCGAGCGCGAGGGCGTCGAGATTCGCACCTACTCGGTGATCTACCGCGTCATCGAGGAGCTACGGGCGGCCATGGAGGGAATGCTCGTGCCCGACGAGGTCGAGTCCACCGTGGCCACGGCCGAGGTTCGGGAGCTGTTCAAGGCTTCGAAGATCGGGACCATCGCCGGCTGCCACGTGGGCGACGGCACCGTCCGCCGAGGCGCGTCGGCTCGCCTGGTGCGCGACGGCACGGTTGTCTACGACGGCAAGATCGGCTCCCTGCGCAGGTTCAAGGATGACGTCCGCGAGGTCACGGCCGGCATGGACTGCGGCATCGTCCTCGAGAACTTCGCCGACGTGAAGGAAGGCGACGTCATCGAGGTCTACGAAACCAAGCAGGTCGAGAAAACGCTGTAGCCGTGCGGCGCGTCCTCTCGATCCACCGATCAATACGATGCCCGGCGCGCGGATGCGCAAGGTCAACGAGGCGATCCGAGAGGTTGTCTCCACCCACATTGCCGATGATCTGAAGGACCCCCGCGTTGGTTTCGTCACTGTGACTTCTGTAGACACAAGCCCCGATCTCCGCCATGCGCACGTCTTTGTGACGGTGCTTGGCGACGACGAGGCCAGGAGCGACGCCCTCACAGGGCTCAACTCGGCGGCGGGCTACCTGCAGGCGCAGATCGGCCGCGAGCTGAGGATGAAGAACACCCCGACCCTGGCGTTCGTCTACGACGGGTCCACCGACGAGGGCTTCAAGATCGAAGGGCTCATTCGTGAGCTCGGTGCCGACGAGGAGGCCTGATGAGCGAGAAGCCGGACCTCACGCCGATCCTCGACGAGCTGCGCGCGGGCGACAAGTTCCTCCTCACCACCCACCTGAACCCAGACGGCGACGCGCTGGGCTCGCTGCTGGGCATGCACGAGACGCTCAGCGCCCTGGGCAAGGACAGCGTCATGTTCATGGCGGCCGATCAGTTCCCGCTGCCCGACGACCTCGACTGGATGCCGCTCGGCGACATCGTCAGCGAAGTCCCGGGCGACTTAGGTGAGCGAATCGTGGTGTTCCTGGACTGCGGCAACATCGACCGGATGCCCGTCGAGGAGCTCAAGACCGGTGGCAAGCGGATCCTGGACATTGACCATCACCACGACAACACCCGCTTTGGCGACGTCAATCTGGTGATCGCCGACGCGAGCTCCACGGCGGAAATCGTCTTCCACCTGGCCGAGGCGCTCGGCGTCCAGATCACGTCCGAGATCGCGGAGCCTCTCTACGTCGGCCTGCTCACCGACACCGGCCGCTTCATGTACGAGAACACCTCCGCCGAGGCCCACCGCGTGGCATCGAGGATGCTCGACGCGGGCGTCGACGTGCCGAAGGTCTACCGGGAGCTGTTCGAGGGTCTGCCGATCCCGCGGCTGCTGCTGCTGGGCCGCGCCCTGGCCAACCTCGAGCGCTACGACGACGTGAGCCTCACCCTGACCCACCTCACGCGCGCCGACTTCGACGCGACGCAGACGGGGGAGGGTGACTCCGAAGGCGTCGTCGACTACTTCCGTGCCGTCGAGAACACCGCCGTCGGCGCGCTCGTCAGGGCGCGGCTGACCGAGGGCGATGAGAACTCCAGCAAGGTGAGCCTGCGGGCCACCGACGAGCGGGTGGACGTGTCCAAGATCGCCCGGGAGTTCGGCGGCGGAGGCCACCGCCAGGCGGCCGGGTTCTTCACGGATCTCTCGCTCGAGGATCTGGTCGCCCAGCTCCGCGAGCAAATCGGCGCCCAGCTCTAACGCGCCCTCCCCAAATGGGACCCACGGGCGTGTTGCTCTTTCCCAAGCCGGCAGGAGTCACGTCACACGACGTCGTGGCCGGAGTCCGCCGCGGGCTGCGCGAGGCCCACGGCAAGGTCAAGGTGGGCCACGCGGGCACGCTCGACCCGTTCGCGACGGGGCTGCTCCTGGTCCTGGTCGGCCAGGCCACACGGGCCCAGCGGTTCCTGATGGGCCTGCCGAAGACCTACCGGACGGTGGCCCGCCTGGGCTGGGTGTCGGATACCGGCGACCGCGACGGCGTGCTCACCCAGACCGGGCGCATTCCGGCGGATCCGGTGATACCCGTCGGCGAGCAGCTCCAGCGCCCGCCCGCATACTCCGCGGTCAAGGTCGACGGCGAGCGCCTGTACGAGCGCGCCAGGCGCGGGGACCCGGTGGAGGGCGAGGCCCGGCCGGTCACCGTCTACCGCGCGGACCGGCTGGCGCTGGATGGCGAAACGGCCGAGTTCGAGATCGAGTGCTCCGCGGGCACGTACATCCGCCAGCTGGTTGCCGCGCTGGGGGATGCCTACTGTCAGGAGCTGGAGCGCACGGCGATCGGCGGCTTTCGGCTCGAGGACGCCGACCCCGACGTCCTGGTACCCCTCGATGCCGCCCTGGAGTTCATTCCGGCCCTGGAGCTCGAGGGCGAGCAGGCACGGGGCATGAGGGACGGCCGGCCCTTCGAGTTCGAGGGGGCTGAGGCCGGCGATATGAGGCTCATGCACGAGGGCGCCTTGATGGCCATCGGCCGGGCGCAGGACGGCCTGATGAAACCTGTGGTGGTATTCACGGCATGAAGGTCACGCGGCTCCCAGACGTCGAGCCACACGCCCCCGGCGCGCCAAAGGTGCGCCATGTGGCAATCGGGACGTTCGACGGCATCCATATCGGCCACCGTGAGGTGATCAAGGGCGCCGACACCGTGCTCACCTTCGAGCCGCATCCGCTGGCGGTTCTGCATCCAGACGCGCTGCCCAAGCTCCTGGATTCGCCCTCGACCAAGCGGGACATGATCGCCGGGCTGGGGGTCGAGGAGCTCGTGGTCATCCCGTTCGACCGCGACTTCTCCACCAAGGAGGCCGAGGACTTCATCGAGGAGATCCTGGTTCAGCAGCTGGGAGCAGCCGAGGTCTCGGTGGGCGAGAACTTCCGCTTCGGCCGCGCGGCCCGGGGCGACGTGGAGATGCTCGCGGCCAACCAGGCCTTCGAGACCCGCGTGGTGCCGCTGGTCGAGCTGGAGGGGGAGACGGTGAGCTCATCGCGGATCAGGGCGCTCGTGGCGGCCGGCGAGGTGGCCACCGCGGCGCGCTGCCTGGGCGGGCCGTTCCTGATCGAGGGCAAGGTCGTGCCGGGCGACCGGCGCGGGCGCGAGCTCGGGTTCCCCACCGCGAACATCGTTCCCGACGATCACCTGGCCTGCCCGGGCCATGGCGTGTATGCGGCATGGGCGCACGGGCAGCCGGCGGCGGTCAATGTCGGAGTGCGGCCGACCTTCGACACCGGCCGGGGGCTGCTGGTCGAGGCCCACCTCCTGGACTTCGATGGCGACCTCTATGGCCAGACCCTGCGGGTCGCGTTCATGGAGAGGCTGCGGGGCGAGCGGCGCTTCGAGAGCGTCGAGCTGCTGGTGGCGCAGATGGGTCGCGACGTGGAGGAAGTCCGCAGAATCTGCGCGACTGGTACCGTTCCCGGCCGATGACACTGACCGTAGACGCAAAGCGCGAGATCGTCACCAAGTTCGGGAAGGACGAGTCGGATACCGGCTCGACCGCCGTCCAGGTTGCTCTTCTGAGCGCCCGGATCACCGAGCTCACCGAGCATCTTCGCGAGCACAAGAAGGATCACCACTCCCGCAGGGGCCTGCTGATGCTGGTCGGCCAGCGCCGCCGGCTGCTCAACTACCTGCGCAGTTCGGATCTCGATCGCTACCGGTCGCTGATCCAGGAGCTCGGCCTGCGCCGATGACCGAGCCCGGCTCCGTAGCGCCGGACTTCACCCTCGCCGACCAGGACGGCAACCAGGTAACCCTTTCCGAGCTTCGCGGCAACCAGGTCGTCCTGGTGTTCTACCCGCTCGACTTCAGCCCGGTCTGCAACGACCAGCTGAGCGTCTACCAGGAGGTCCTGCCGGAGTTCGAGGAGCGCGGCGCCAAGATGTTCGGCATCTCGGTCGACCATGCCTTCGCCCACAAGGCCTTTCAGGAGAAGCTGGGCCTCACGTTCCCGTTGCTCGCCGATTTCGAGCCCAAGGGCGCCGTGGCACAGGCCTACGACATGTACATCGACGGCCGCGGGCACAACCACCGCGGGTTCGTGGTCATCGATCCTGACGGCAACGTGAAGCACTGGCACCGGGAGAAGACTCCCCTGGACATCCCCGGGGCCAACCTCATCTTCGACGCCCTCGACGCCTGACACACGACCTCGGCAGCGCACCACTGCCTCCGGTCGGGCCGGAGGATCACGTGCGCGGCGAAGGGCAGGTCGTGGTGATCGAGTACGGCGACTACGAGTGCCCGTACTGCGCGCAGGCGGACCTCATGGTCACGGGCTTCGGCCTCAAGCGGGTGTTCCGGCATTTCCCGGTGGTCTCAAAGCATCCGCGGGCGCGGGTGCTGGCATACGCGGCCGAGGCGGCGGCGCTCCAGGGGGCCTTCTGGGAGATGCACGACTCGCTCTTCGGCGACCAGGGCCACCTTGACGTGCCGCACCTGTGGGAGCGCGCGGAGCGGCTCGGCCTGGACATGGACCGCTTCGAGGCGGATCGCCGCTCGGATGCGGTCGAGCAGCGGGTCGCGGCCGACTTCCGTACCGGGATCCGCGCCGGGGTGGCCACCACGCCGACGCTGTTCGTCGACGGTGATCGGTTCGGCGGCATCCCGGGGCCGGAGCTGCTGGAGCGCCTGCAGCGCGACTCCGCCCGATGACCGGGTGCGGCGGGAATGCGCTGCTAGCATCCCGAACGATCTTTTTATCGAGAGGTCTTTGAACAACTGCCGCCAACCGGGCGGCGCGAAAGGAAGAACAGAATGAGTGAAGTAAATGGGCCCGTCCACCGGGTCTCGGTAGACGTTGGAGGCACCGAGATCTCCTTCGAGACGGGCAAGCTTGCCAAGCAGGCAAGCGGAGCAGTGGTCGTTCAGGCGGGAGACACCATGGTGCTCGCCACCGCCACGGCCGGAAATGAGCGTGACGTCGACTTCCTGCCGCTCACGGTGGATGTCGAGGAGCGCATGTATGCCGCGGGCAAGATCCCGGGCAGCTTCTTCAAGCGCGAGGGTCGTGCCGGCGAGAAGGGCACCCTGACCGCCCGCATGATCGATCGCCCCATCCGCCCGCTCTTCCCCAAGGGCTGGCGCCGGGAGACGCAGCTGGTCACCATCCCGCTGTCGATCGACCACGTGAACCCCTACGACATCCTCGCGATGAACGGCGCCAGCGCCGCTCTGATGGTGTCCGATATCCCCGTGCCCGTTCCGGTCGGCGCAGTGCGGATCGGTCAGAACGAGGAGGTCGGCTTCGTCATCAACCCCGACGAGGAGACCATCCCCGAAAACTCCCTGGACCTGGTCGTCGCAGGCACCGAGGAGGCCATCCTCATGGTCGAGGCCGGCGCCAAGGAGGTCTCGGAGGCCGAGATCCTCGACGCCCTGGACATCGCCCATCAGGAGATCAAGAAGCTCTGCAAGGCCCAGCACGAGTTGCGTGAGCTGGCCGGCAAGCCGAAGATCGAGGTCGAGGCTCCGCAGGTCGACGAGTCGATCCTGAGCGAGCTCAAGAGCAAGTTCGGCGACAAGCTGAGCGCCGCCACCCAGGTGGAGGACAAGCTCGAGCGCCAGGACGCCACCAAGGCAGTCGAGGCCGAGATCCTCGAGGCCCTGGCCGGCGACGAGTCCGCCGATGACTACTCCGAGAAGAAGGCCGCCGTGCAGATGGCCTTCGCCAAGGTGGAGAAGGAAACGATCCGCCAGCGCATCGCCGTCGACAAGAAGCGTCCCGACGGACGCGGCGCACAGGAGATCCGGCAGATCGCGGTCGAGGTAGGCCTCGCTCCGCGCACGCACGGCTCCGCGCTGTTCACCCGCGGCCAGACGCAGGCCCTGTCGGTGGCTGCCCTGGGCACGACGCGCGAGGAGATGAGGCTCGACACGCTCGGCCTCGAGACCACCAAGCGCTACTTCCACCACTACAACTTCCCGCCGTTCTCGGTGGGAGAGGCCGGCTTCATGCGCGGCCCCAAGCGCCGCGACATCGGTCACGGCGCCCTGGCGGAGCGCGCTCTGGTCCCGGTCATCCCGGACCAGGAGGACTTCCCGTACACGATTCGCGTCGTGTCGGACATCCTCGAGTCCAACGGCAGCTCGTCGATGGCCTCGGTCTGCGGATCGAGCCTGTCGCTGATGAACGCCGGTGTGCCGATCGCCCGCCCGGTGGCGGGTATCGCCATGGGCCTGATCAAGGAGGGCGATGACTACATCGTGCTCTCCGACATCGCCGGCGTCGAGGACCACCTCGGCGACATGGACTTCAAGGTGGCAGGCACCGAGAAGGGCATCACCGCGCTGCAGATGGACATCAAGATCACCGGTGTGACGTTCGACATCCTCACCGACGCCCTGTCACAGGCGAAGGAAGGCCGGACCCACATCCTGGGCAAGATGGCCGAGTGCATCGACGCTCCCGCCGAGGAGCTGTCGCAGTACGCACCGCGCATCACCTCGATTCAGATCGACACCGACAAGATCGGCATGGTCATCGGCAAGGGCGGCGAGACCATTCGCGCCCTCTCCGAGGAGTTCGAGGCCCAGATCGACGTCTCCGACGATGGCACGATCCTGGTGTACGCCCAGACGGGCGCCCAGGGCGACGGCCTGATCGACCGGATCCGCCAGATGACCAAGGAGGTGGAGGTCGGCGACGAGTACAAGGGCAAGGTCGTCAAGACCACCACGTTCGGAGCGTTCGTCGAGCTCTCCAAGGGCACAGACGGCCTGCTCCACATCAGCAATATCTCCCCGGGCAACCGGCCGGAGACCGTTGAGGAGGTGCTCGAGCGCGGCCAGGAGATCGACGTCCGCGTGGTCGAGGTCGACAAGGAGCGTGGCCGCATCGGCCTGCGCCTGGCCGACGATCCCTCGATCTCGGGCAAGAGCAAGGAAGAGCTCATCGCAGTCGGTACCGGTGACGCCGCCAAGCGCGGCGGCGGCGGTGGCGGCGACCGGGGCGGCCGCGGTGGCCGCAACGGCGGCGGCGGGCACGGAAGGGACCGGCGCTGAGCGCCGATCCCTCAGGGCATCGGGTAACCGAGCTCGAATCCGGGATTCGAGTGGTGACCGAGCGGACCCCCGGGGTCCGCTCGATCGCGCTCGGCTTCGGCGTCCTCGTGGGCTCTCGCGATGAGAGCCCCGAGGAGGCCGGGCTTTCCCACTTCCTGGAGCACCTGCTCTTCAAGGGCACCGACCGCTTCAGCTCCACGGAGATCGACGAGATCTTCGACGGCATGGGGGCGGAGATCAACGCGGGGACGGGCAAGGAGACCACGACGGTCTACTCCCGCTTCCTCGACCAGCACCTCGATCGCGCATTCGACGTGATGGGCGACATGGTGCTGCGCCCGACCTACCCGGACATCGATTCGGAGCGGCAGGTTGTGATCGAGGAGATCGCCATGTATGAGGACGAGCCCTCGGACAAGGTCCACGACGTTCTCGACGTCGCCGTATTCGGCGATCACCCGCTGGGCCGCCCCGTGATCGGGCGCGCCGAGGTGATCGGGTCGGTGCCGGTCCCCAAGATCGCCGCCTACCACGACGCCCGTTACGCGCCCACGAACCTCGTGATCTCGGCGGCCGGGAACGTGGAGCACGACCGCATCGTCGAGCTGGCCAAGGCGGCGTGCGCCTCCAAGCTTCCATCGGGCACCACGGCCACCGCCTCGGTACGCGAGGCCGCGCCCGACGCGGGTGCGCCCAAGCTCGGCTTCCACCAGAAGGAGACCGAGCAGTACCACCTCTGCGTGGGCGGCCGGGGCATTCAGCGCGGCGACGATCGCCGCTTTGTCCTGCGCGTGCTCGACACCATCCTGGGAGGTTCGACCTCGTCGAGGCTCTTCCAGGAGGTCCGGGAGAAGCGCGGCCTGGCCTACTCGGTCTACTCGTACTCCAGCCCCTACGTCGATGCGGGCAAGATCGCGATCTACGTCGGCACCCGTCCCGACAACGTGGGGGAGGCGCTCGAGGTGATCGGGTCCGAGCTGCGCAAGCTGGCGCAGGAGGGCGTCACACCGGAGGAGCTGACACGGGCCAAGGAGAACGTGAAGGGCCGCACCGTGCTTTCGATGGAGTCCACCATGGCCCGCATGAACCGGATGCTGAGCGGCCTGCTCACCGGCGTGCCGCTGCTCTCGATCGACGAGATGATCGCTGCTGTGGACGCCGTCACCTCCGAGCAGATCTCGGAGCTCGTGGCCGACCTCTACCGCCCTGAGGGAATGTGCGTGGCTGGGGTCGGAGTCGACGAGGACGTCTTCCGCAAGGCCGCCGCAGCGGTCAACCCGGAGTTGCTTGCGGCGTGATCAGGGTTGCCGTGTCGGGCGCCGCCGGGCGCATGGGGGCCACCGTCTGCACGGCGGTCGAGGGTGCGGAGGACATGGAGCTGACCGGCCGTGCCGATCCATCGCTGGGCGTGGCGCTTGCCGATGTCCTGCCCGGCGCCGACGTGGTTGTGGACTTCACGATCCCGAGCACGGCGCTCGGCAACGCACGCGAGTGCCTCGAGGCAGGCGTCCATTGCGTCATGGGAACCACCGGGGCCGACTTCAACGAGCTCGCAGGCGTGGGCTCCGCCAATCTCTTTGTCGCCCCCAACTTCGCCATTGGGGCGGTGCTGATGATGGAGGCCGCCAAGCTGGCCGCCCCGCACATGCCCGAGTGCGAGATCATCGAGCTGCACCACGATCAGAAGCTGGATAAGCCTTCTGGTACCGCCGCCCGCACCGCCGACCTGATCACGGAAGCGGGGGGGAACGTTCACGAGATCCATTCGGTTCGGCTGCCGGGCTTCGTGGCCCACCAGGAGGTCATCTTCGGCGGCCTGGGCCAGACGCTGAGCATCCGCCACGACTCGATCACCCGGGAGTCGTTCATGCCGGGTGTCCTGCTGGCCGTGCGCAAGGTGGGCTCGCTGGAGAGCTCGCCGACGTTCGGGCTCGAGCAGCTGCTCTTCTCCTGAGGATGGCCACGCCCCGGCTGATCACGATTCCGATCAGCCACTTCTGCGAGAAGGCTCGCTGGGCGCTCGACCGGGCCGGCGTGGCCTACGTCGAGGTGGCCCATCTTCAGCTGCTGCACAGGGTCGCTGTGCGCCGGGCCGGCGGCGGGCGCACAGTGCCGGTCCTGGTGGCGGATGACTTCGTGCTGGCGGAGTCGGCAGACATCCTCGACTACGCCGACGCGCAGGCCCCTGCGGGACGAGGGCTGTACCCGGAGGATCCGCGGCTCGCGGCCGAGACGCGCGAGCTCGAGCGGGACTTCAACCTGCGGCTGGGCCCGGACGGCCGCCGCTGGATGTATGACGGCATCCGCCATGAACAGGGCTTGATGAAGGCCTATGGAGGCACGGGCGTCCCGCGGTGGCAGCGCTGGAGCATGCCCGTGACCACCCGCCTGCTGCCACCGGTCCTGGACCGCTGCCTGGACATCAGTGCGGCGTCTGCCGCCGACTCGCTGGGCCGGGTGCGCACCACGTTCGACGAGGTGGGTGAGCGCCTGGCCGACGGCAGGCCCTACCTGATGGGCGACTCGTTCACGGCGGCGGACCTGACCTTCGCCGCACTCTCGGCCCCGGTGACCATGCCCGAGCAGTACGGGGTCCCGCTGCCGAGCCCGTCAGAGCTGTCGCCAGGGATGGCCGCGGTGGTCAACGAGATGAGGGCGCACCCTGCCGGAGCCCACGCCCTGGCGATGTTCCGCGACGAACGTCGCTGAGTCGAGCGGGCGCTCAGGCAGCCAGGCCGAGGCCCATGCCGTCGCCCAGCTCCACGGTGAGGTTCCGGACCCCGCCGGCGACGCCTTCGCGCACGCGCTTGCTGATCGTGGTCAGCAGGCGCTGGGCGGCCACGTTGTCGCCGAGCATCGTCGCCGTGAACTGGCGGATTCCGCGCTCGCGGGCAGCGTCGGCCAGAGCCAGCCCGAGCTGGCGGCCCAGGCCCTGCCCCTGAAGGTGGTCGGCCACGACGATCGCGACCTCCGCGGTCTCGGGCTCATCGGCCAGGCGCACGAAGCGGCCCACTGCCCGGATCTGGTCGGGGTGGGTGTCGGGCGTGGCGACCAGCGCGTAGTGATCGCAACCGTCGACCTCCGTTAGGTAGCGGAGCTCGCCGTCGCTGAAGTCGGGCTTGGGGGAGAGGAAGCGCTTGTAGATGCTCTCCTCCGACATGTGGTGGAGGCTTTCGGTGAGCGCGTCCTTGTCATCCGGGGTGATCTCCCGGATCGCCATCCGATGCCCGTCCTTGAGAGAAATTACCATCAACTTATTATCGGTAAGTAGCCCGATGGGTGTGTGACACTTGTCACGTAAGTGCCGGCCAGATGACTCTAGCTGCGCAGTGCGCGGGGGATCACGAAGCGGATCCCGGAGCGGCCGTCATCGATCGAGCAGGTCTTGTTGTCGATCAGGCTGAGCTTCTTGGCGATGGGCACGAGCTTCATCTGGTCGACGTAGCGCTCGTGGCCGCGCTTGCGGGTCACGACCCAGAGATAGCCGGTGTCCCGCAGGCGGGCGCGGTAGCGGAGTATGGCCTCGGGGGCGTCGTCCAGGGACTCGATGACCACCACCGCTCCATCAAGCTCGCCGGCCTTGACCAGACCTCGCCCGATGGCCTCCTTGAGATCGGTTCTGAGGGTGGGGCCGACATCGCCCGCGACCTCCACGCGCTCATCGGGCTTCACACCCAGCTTCTGAACCACCGTTCGGTGGCTGTAGTCCCGCTCCTTGGCCATTTCCCCTGCTAATTATGACCTTTGGGATAGCTCGGCCTGCAAGGAGCTTCCCGTTACCCCCCGGTGACCCGCCATTTCAGGGTGTCGACGGTCCCAGCGGTCCCGTTATTCGCCGTCGCCTGGACCTGGAAGGTGTGCTTCCGGGGCTTGAGCTTCTTGTAGCTGACGGGGGAAACGCACGGCGTAAACGCGCCCTTGTCGAGCTTGCACTGGAAGGTGACCTTGCGGTCATCCGCCGAGAAGCTGAATTTGGCCTTGCGAGCGGTGGTGCGCTTGGGCGGATGTAGCTTGCCGATGGCCGTCGCGGGCACGCAGGCCCCCGGGGTGCTCGGGCAGCCGTCCTGGGTCTCATCGCCATAGCCATCGCCGTCGGCGTCCGGCTCGATGATGGCGGCGACGTCATATCTGTAGACCGTGGTAGGGGTGTAGAGCGTGGAGGTCCCGAGTGGGGGGCTCACGGCAATAAGCCCCGACGAGTCGACCGTTTCGGTCCCGCAGTCCGGGGCGGGTCCAACAGGGATCCTGACCCCGATCAACTCCCCGCCGCGCACGGGGAAACGCTCCGGGTATGTATTGAGGCCGGCTGCCACGATGCGCTCGCCACTGTCGAAGACGGGGGTCAGGTGCGTCGCGTCTCCCTGCGTGAAGACGCGCATGGCGTACGCGTCCCCGATGTCGAACGGTCCGCTACCGAAGGCCTGCCATCCGGTGATCACGCCCGGCCCCGGAACGGTGTAGCTGGGGCCAGAGGAGACGTGGGTGTTCACCTGGTCGGTATTGGCGCTGCAGGTCTGGATCGGGGAGCCTTCCAGGGGTGGTGCCTGTCCGACCGTGATCGCAGCGCGCGCCACGCCCGCCATGGCCAGAAGAAGCGTGGCGGTGATCCCTGCGACGATCGCTGCGCGCATTTGCTGTCCCCTCCGTGATGACCCGGTGCGGGCATCCTATTGCGATCTGCCCACGCCGGCGCAGGCGCGGCGGTAAGCTCAGACCATGAATCTTGGAGGCATTCTCACCGCGATGATCACCCCGTTCGACGGCGATGGCCGGGTGGACGAGGAGGCCACGGCGCGCCTGATTCGGCACCTGCTGGACAACGGATCCGATGGCGTGGTCGTGGCCGGTACCACGGGGGAGGGGGCGACCCTTGACGACGAGGAGAAGTGCCGCCTGTTCCAGATAGCGGTCGACGTTGCCGATGGCGCCCCGGTGATCGCCGGCACAGGCTCCAACGACACGGCCCACTCAGCGCACCTGAGCGAGATGGCCACGAAGATCGGCGTGGATGCCGTGTTGATCGTCACGCCCTACTACAACAAGCCCAACGCCCGCGGGATCATCGAGCACTTCCGGGCGGTCGCGGCCAAGACCGACCTTCCGATCATCGCCTACAACATCCCCAGCCGCTGCGTGGTGGATATCCCGAATGAGCTGCTGCGCAGGCTGGCCGACGAGGTGCCCACCGTCACGGCCGTCAAGCAGGCCCGCTATGAGGACCTCGAGGCCCTGGACGGCATCGATCTGCTGGCGGGCAACGACGACATGCTGGCCGAGGTAATGGACGTCGGCGGCACGGGCGGGATCACCGTCGCCTCGCACCTGGTCGGCACCGAGATGCGGCGCATCATCGACGAGCCCGAGAACCGCCACGACATCCAGGCCTCACTGCGGCCTCTCTACGAGGCCCTTTCCGTGACCACCAACCCCATGCCGATCAAGACGGCGGTTGGCATGATCGGGATGGATACAGGCGGCTTCCGGCTGCCGATGGTCGACCTCTCCGACGAGGACGCCTCAACGGTACGTGGCGCCCTCGAGCAGCTTGGGCTACTGAGCACGGTTTGAGCGGCACACTTCGCGTTCTGCCCCTGGGCGGCCTGGGCGAGATCGGCAAGAACATGACCGTCGTCGAGTACGACGACAGGATCGTCGTAGTCGACACCGGGCTGATGTTCCCCAAACCCGACCAGCTCGGGATCGACCTCGTCCTGCCCGACTTCAGCTATCTCCGGGACAGGGCGGAGGACATCGAGGCGATCGTGCTGACCCACGGCCACGAGGACCACGTCGGCGCGCTTCCGTACGTCCTGCGCGAGCTGCGCAAGGCCGGGGTCGACGACCCCGAGGTCTTCGGCGGCCCGCTGACCATCGAGATGGTGCGCTCGAAGCTCGATGAGCACAAGCTCAAGGAGGTCCCGCTCGAGGCCGTCATGCCCGGTGACCCGGTCGAGGTCGGCCCCTTCTCATTCGAGATGATCAAGATGGCCCATTCGATCCCCGACGCCTTCGCCGTGGCCATGACCTGCGAGCTCGGCACCGCGTTGGTCACGGGTGACTACAAGTTCGACCAGACCCCCGTTGACGGGATCCCCGCCGATGTTGCGCGGCTGGCCGAGCTCGGGCGCGAGGGCGTGCTGGTGCTCTGTGGCGACAGCACCAACGTCGACCGGCCGGGCGTGGCCCTGTCGGAGACCAGCGTGGGCCCGCACCTGGTCGAGACCTTCGCGCGCTGCGAGGGCCGGATCATCGTCACCTGCTTCGCCTCCAACATCCACCGGGTCCAGCAGGTGGTGGACGCAGCCGCCACCCTCGGACGCAAGGTCGCCCTGATCGGCCGCTCCATGCGCAAAAACGTGAACATCGGCAAGGGGCTCGGCCATATCCAGATCCCCGACGGCATGCTCGTGGGGCCCAAGGAGATCGCCGACTTCCCGGAGGAAAAGCTCGTGATCATCTCCACCGGCAGCCAGGGTGAGCCGCTGTCCGCGTTACGCCGCATGGCCCACGGCGACCATGCGCAGGTCGATCTGCGCCGCGGCGACACCGTTGTCTTCTCAGCCACGCCGATCCCGGGCAACGAGCGGGCGGTGAACGAGACGATCGACCGGATCTACCACCTGGGCGCCGACGTCATAACCGCCAAGGACGCGCCGATCCACGCCTCGGGTCACGGGTACGCCGAAGAGCTCAAGCTGATGATGAACCTCACGCACCCGCGCCACGTGTTCCCGTTCCACGGCGACCATCGCCGGCTGCGGCTCCACGGCCAGCTCGCGGAAGCCGTGGGCATCGACCCCGCGAACATCTTCCTCGGGGAGAACGGACGGCCACTCGAGATCAGCGAGTCGGGCGCCAAATGGGGCGACCACGAGCAGTCGGGGATGATCTTCGTCGACGGGGTCGACGTGGGGGACATCGAGGACGTCGCCCTCCGCGACCGGCGCATGCTTTCTGCCGACGGCATCTTCATTGTCGTCGCGACGATCTCCGAAGAGGACGGCCGGTCGGTGGTCCCGCCCGAGATCATCTTCCGCGGGGTGCCCTTCCTGGATGACTCGGACGCGATCGTCGAGGAGATCCGCGCGGCGGTGGACGACTCCCTCGAGCGCTCTGCCGAGGACGACATCCGCGAGATCGACCTGCTTCAGGACCACCTCCACGAGGACGTCGCGAAGTTCGTCTACGACCGCCTGAAGAGGCGGCCTCTTGTGCTTCCGGTGGTAGTGGAGGTCTGACCCGGGGCTCGGGGCTCGGCCGGCGCCGGTGTGGGCGCCGGCTCGGGGGAGGCCGTCGTCGGGATCCGGACCACGAAGCGGGCGCCGCCGTCCGGCGACTCGCTCAGCTTGACGCTGCCGCTGTGGGCCGCGGCCACGGCATCCACGATCGCGAGGCCCAGGCCGCTGCCGCCGCGCGCGGACTCGCTGGCCAGGGCGTTGGGGGCGCGCACGAAGCGCTCGAAGATCCGCTCGCGGGTCTCGGGCGGGATCCCGGGGCCGTTGTCGGAGATCTCGAGCACGGCGGCCTCGGGCTCGTCGCCGCCAGTGGGGCGCATCGCCCCGTCACGCCTACGCAGCCGGACCCGGACGACCGAGCCCTCGGGGGTGTGGTTCACAGCGTTCTGGATCAGGTTGACCACCAGCCGGTGCAGGTCGTCGGCCGCGCCGGACACGAAGATCCCGGCCGGCGCCTCTAGGCGGACCTGGTGGGTGGATGTGATGGGCGCGGTCTCGGCCGCCGCATCGCGCACCACTCGGCCCAGGTCCACGGGCTCGTGCGGGGTCTCGCGCCCGGTGTCCGCGTTGGCCAGGAACAGGAGGTCGGCCACGAGCCTGCGCATCCGCTGCGTCGACCTCAGGGCCGACTCCACAACCTCTTCTTGGTCTCCCTGCAACTCGGCCTGCAGGATCTCGAGGTTGGCCAGGACGCTGGTCAAGGGGGTTCGCAGCTCGTGCGAGGCGTCGGCCACGAATTCGCGCTCGCGCGTGAGGGTCGCCTCCGTCTCGCTCTGTGCCTGCTCGAGCGCCTTGAGCATGGCCTCGAGAGTGCGGGCAAGATCGGCCACCTCGTCGTTGGCCCGGGTTCGTGGCAGCGTCACGCCCGGGTCGCGCGTGCGACTGACGTGACGGGCAACGTAGGTCAGGTCGGAGATCGGGCCCATCGCCCGCCTGGCCACCGCGAGGCCCGCCAGAAGCGCCAGCCCGGTGCCCACCAGGACACCGAGCGCCAGGAAGATGTCAACCTGACGGATGGTCGAGTCGAGTTGTGTCGTCAGTCGGCCGACCTGGACGTACCCGGTGGGGCTGTCTACCTTCGGCAGGTTCCTGGCGGTGAGGAACACGGGCTTGGTGTAGACCCGGTAGGTGCAGTGGCATACCGGGTCGTAGGCCGTCGAGAACGCGTCTGCGTTCACCGGTCCGAGCGCGGTCTTGCCGACCGTGGCTCGCGGCGGGCCCTCCTTGTCGGCTGACAGCACCCGTATCGTCGAATCCTGAGGGCTGGCGATCTTCAGAGCTAGCCGCTGAGGCTGCTCCAGAGTCGGGAGGCCGTGGCGCGTCGGGAGCCGCGAGGCGATGTCAGACGCATCGGCCGCGATGCCGGAATCGAGGTTGCTGCGCAGGCTTGACGCGGTGAATGCGGCGATCACGCCGGCGAACCCCAGCAGGATCACGAAGGTCAGGCCGGCGGATGTCAGCGCGAGCCGCCAGCGGATCGGGAGGAGGAAGCGGCGCATCTACTCCGCCCTCAGCACATACCCGGCGCCGCGAACGGTGTGGAGCATGCGGGGCTCGCCGTTGCTCTCGAGCTTGCGCCGCAGGGTGGAGATGAACACATCCACCGTGTTGGTCTCGGCGAATGCGTAGTAGTCCCAGACGTCTTCGAGCAGCTTCTGGCGCGAGACCACGATCCGCTCGTTTCGCATCAGGTACT
>JAXDIE010000101.1:0-9406 GCA_034664165.1 Thermoleophilaceae bacterium
GGCGAAACGGGTACTGCGGACGTCTATCCTCAGGATGGGCGCGGGCAACTACCCCTCTATGACCTATCGCGATCGAAAGAAGAGACGTGGCCGGCGCGGTGGCGGCGGGCGCAGCCTGTTCGGCGTCCTCGTCCTCGGGGTCCTGATCATCGGCGGCGTGGGCCTGGCCGCCGGCGTGGGCTGGGTCCTGGCAGTGGCCTCCGAGGCGCCGGGGGCCGACGAGCTCAAGAAGAACAACCCGGGATCGACATCGGTGATCTTTGCCGCGGACGGCACCCGCCTGGGCTTCGTCTCCTCCGACACCCTCCGTGAGCCCATCCGCTTCGACGAGATGCCGCAGAGCATCAAGGACGCCACGGTCGCGATCGAGGACGAGAACTTCTACGAGCACAACGGGGTCGACTTCGGGGCCATCGCCCGTGCCGCGATCAAGAACGCCTCCGCCGGCGGAACCCTTCAGGGCGGCTCGACAATCACCCAGCAGCTCGCGCGCACGCTCTACATCTCCGACCCGGAGCGAAACCTGTCGCGAAAGATCGTCGAGGCCAAGATCGCGATGGAGCTCGAGCAGGCCCACACGAAGGAGTGGATCCTTCAGCAGTACCTGAACACGGTGCCCTACGGAACGGTGAACGGCCGCACCGCGCTGGGCATCGAGGCCGCGGCCGAGACCTTCTTCGGCAAGAAGGCCAAGGACCTGACGCTCCCGGAGTCCGCGCTGATCGCCGGCCTCCCCCAGGCCCCCTCGCAGTACAACCCGTTCCTCAACGCCCGTGGCGCCATCGCCCGGCGAAACGAGGTCCTGGCGGCCATGGCCAAGAACGGGATGATCACCCAGGAGGAAGCGGCCGATGCGCAGGCAAGCCCGCTGGACGTCAAGTCGACCGACAAGTTCACGACCAAGCGCGAGGGCTACTTCTTCGACTACGTGCAGCAGGTGCTGATCGACCAGTACGGCGTGCAGACGCTCCGCCAGGGCGGCCTGCGCGTGTACACAACGATTGACCCGTCGCTTCAGGAGGCGGGCCGCGCGGCCATCAACGCCGAGCTGACGCCGCCGGTCGACCCGAGCGGCGCGGTCGTCGCAATCGACCCGAGCAACGGCGCGATCCGGGCCATGGCATCCAGCGGGACCTACGGCGAGCGCGACTTCAACCTGGCCGCGCAAGGCCACCGGCAGCCGGGGTCGACCTTCAAGGTGTTCGTGCTCACCACCGCGGTGCTGCAGGGGATCGACCCCAAGACGACCTACTACGAGTCCCAGTCGCCGATCACCATCAACATCCCGGGCCAGGCGCCGTGGGAGGTCAAGACCTATGGCAACGAATCGCTCGGCAACATCTCGCTGGAAGAGGCGACGCTGCATTCGGACAACTCCGTTTACGCCCAGCTGATCCAGGACGTCGGCCCGGAGAACGTCAAGCAGACAGCCCAGCTGCTCGGGATCACCTCCAAGCTGAACGGCTATCCCGCCGAAGGCCTCGGCGGCCTCGAGATCGGCGTCTCGCCGCTAGAGATGGCCAGCGCCTACGCGACGCTTGCCAGCGGAGGGATCAAGCACGAGCCCCACGCGATCGACCGGATCGAGTTCCCGGACGGCTCGACCAAGGAGTTCGGCAACGATGAGGGCGAGCGCGTGATGACCGACGGCCAGGCCTACGCGGTGACCGACGTCCTGCGCAAGAACGTCCTCGGCGGCACCGGCACCGGCGCCAACATCGGATGTGACGAGGGCACCGCGGGCAAAACGGGCACCACGGACGAGGCCAGCGACGTGTGGTTCGTCGGCTACACGCCGCAGCTGAGCACCTCGGTGTGGGTCGGCTACCCGGACGATCGCCGCGCCATCGACGGCGGAGGGGCCACCGGCGCCACCCTGGCGGTACCGATCTGGCACGCGTTCATGACGGTGGCCAACCCGGAGTGCGAGGCGTTCCCCACCCCGACGGAGCCCGCCGAGCTCAAGCCCTTCGACAGCGACAACACAGTCAGCCCCACGGACACCACCGAGACCACGACCACCGCCAAGGAGAAGAAGGACCCCAACGCGGATCCGGACTTCTTCGATCCCAATGCGGGCGGCGGTGGCGGTGGAAACGGTGGGGGCGGCGGCGACACCGGTGGTGGTGGCCCCGGCGGCGGCGACACCGGTGGCGGCAGTGGCTTTGGTGGAGACAACGGCGGAGGTGGTGGCGGCGACACCGGTGGCGGTGGCGATACGGGCGGTGGGGGCGGCAACCCCAACGACGGCCCACACGAGGTCATCCACTCGGAGGGCTTCGCCGGCCGAAACTAGGTGGCCGAGCTCGACCTGATCGCGGCGATCCGGCGGTTGCTCCCCGACCCCGGCCCGGACCTGTTGCGGGGGCCCGGAGACGACGCGGCAGTGGTTCGCACCTCCGGCCTGTCGGTCACGTCGGTCGACACCGTGGTCGAGGGAGTTCACTTCGACCTCGACGTCGTCAGTCCCGCGGATGTGGGGCACAGGGCCCTGGCGGCGGCGCTCTCGGATCTCGCGGCGATGGGTGCGGCGGCCAAGCAGGCCTACGTCGCACTGGTCGTTCCGCCCCACCTCTCGGCCCAAGACGCAGAGGAGCTGGTGGAGGGACTGGCATCGCTTGCCGGCCTGGCGGGCGTCGACGTGGCCGGCGGCGATGTGACCTCCGGCGGTGAGCTGGTGATCTCCGTGACCGTCGTCGGGTCGGCACGCGATGAGGACGAACTCGCCTATCGCAGCGGCGCGCGCCCGGGCGACCTCGTGGGCGTGACCGGGCGGCTGGGCGGGGCGCAGGCCGGGCTTCTGCTGCTCCGCGGGCTGGCCGCGGAGATCGATCCTTCGGTCCGCCGCGCGCTGGAGGAGAGGCACCGGCGCCCCGCGGCGCTGCTCAGCCTGGGCCGTGACCTGGTGCGAGCAGGGGTCAGCTCGATGATCGACGTGAGCGACGGGGTGGCGACTGACGCCGGCCACCTGGCGGCCCAGAGCGCGGTGGCAATCCAGGTCGACCTGCCCTCCCTGCCCCTGGCGGACGGGTTTCTCCATGTGGCCCGCGCTGTCGGGATCGACCCCGCCGTGATTGCCGCTTCCGGGGGCGACGACTACGAGTTGTTGTTCACCGCCCCACCGGAGCGGGTCAGGGCAATCGAGGCCGCCGGGCAGGTCACGTGGATCGGCGCGGTTACCTCGGGGCAAGGAGTGACGCTGCGTGACGCCGCCGGCGACCCCGTCGAGGTCACCGGCTACGAGCACGGCAGGGCCTAGCCGCGCGAGGGGGACTAGCCGCGCGAGGAGATGAACAGGTCCGTCGCCGGACCGCGCACCAATGGCTCGTCCGGGTTTGCCCGCCGTCCTCGGCCCTGGGTGATGATGATCGCCAGCACCGCGACCGCCACCCCCAGAAACAGGCAGATCAGCAGGGCGGCTCGGATCTGTACCTGGCCCCCGGTGACCAGCTGGAAGAGGTACCAGGCTCCCGCCGCCGGATCCAGGTGGAGCCGGAGGAGGTAGTACGCGCCCACGAGCGCCACGGGAACCAACCCCAGCACGTAGAGCAGCGCGCGCGTGCGCAGATGCATCGGCGCATCCCCGAGCGTCGCGAGCATCCACAGGTGGAGCGGGACGACTACCACCAGGGCGGCGTAGGGGTTGCCGAGGCCGACCACCGGCAGCCAAACGAGGAGCGCGACGACACTGAACACCAGTGATGCCGCCACCCCCGCGCCGGGAATGGTGGGATCGGGCCGGCCCAGCTCATCAAGCTCGGCCAGCGGGCGCAGCGCCAGCCACGTGCCCGCGGCCACGGACGCCACGAGCAGGAACACCACGGCCGCGCCGAAGTCGAATGGATTTGCTCCCGGGGGTGGGGACGCCGCTCCCACATCGGGGGCGATGCCGACCAGGCCCAGGAGAAGCGCGAGGATCAGGCCCGCCAGAAAGGCCAGACAGGGCCGGGCGATCCAGAGCAGCCAGACAACCACAGGCTCGCGCCGCCGACGTGCCCGCGCCGCCGCATCGATCGAGGCGACGAGGGCCGGGATGATCAGGGCCACGGCCAGCACTGACACGGCCCAGCCGGGGAGCAGCTTCGTGCCGATGCTGATGTAGGTCTCCGGCCCCTGCACCAGGGGCGCACCCTCGTCGAGCGCCGAGAGGGTGGTCAACACCGCCCTGCCGAGCGATCCGAGGCGGTTCTTGGCGATCTCCTGCTGGCCCGGCGGCGGCTGGCTCTGGCCGCTGCCCGAGATCCTCACCGCGTTGTACCCGTTGGCCAGAAGGACGCCCTGCGCCCCCGGGCCGATCGGCAGGACCAGGTGGACCAGCTGGTCGAGCGCGCCAGATGGGCGCTCCGCGTCGGGCAGCTCCTGACGTAGCGCGGCTTCAGCAGTCCGGGTCAGGCCCAGGCCGGCCATCCGGAGGTTCTCGGACCAGTCCACGATCCCGGGCACCGCCGGCGGCCCCGCGCCCACGTCCGAGAGCGCCAGCACCTGCTCGATCCGCGTGGGGTCCTCGGCCGACTCCAGGAAGCGGCGGACCCCGGCCTGCCCGAGTGCCGACCCGTCATAGGACACCAGGACGATCGTCTTGTTCGTCGCCCTTCCCTCGAGAGCCCGCGCCAGCTGGAGCAGCGTGGCGGTGTCGGCCGCGCTTCCGGTCAGATCCGGAGACGAGAACGAGTCGCGAGGGGCCATCACCACCAGCCGCTCCCGTGTGGCGCCGGTCCGGGTGCCGGTCACGTTGACCAACTGGCGATCGCCCGCCGCGAACCGGTCGCTGACCGCGTCAAAGCCGAGCGCGGACAGTTCCTGGGACACGTATTCGGCCGAGCTCTGGTCCCCGGCCGAGCCGGGGCTGCGATCCGGGAAGCGGTTGACCACGATTCCCGCCTCGTCGGCGGCGGCCCCGCCGTCGAAGAGGATGTCCGCCGATACGTCGGCAGACAGTGCGGTGGGCCGGTCGGTAAGCGAAAAGGCGGCCACCACCAGCGCGAGAATCGCCGGGAGGAAGGCCGCGCGGTATACCCGCGGTTCGATCACTGCAGTTCGGTCACCCCGGTGAACCTACAATCTCGTGGGACCTTGCCTCACCACGCACAACCATGAACGCGACACCCCGGATCCTGCTGGTCGATGACGAGCAATCGATCCAGACTCTTCTCTCTTACCCCCTGGAAAAGGAGGGGTTCGAGGTCGTGGCCGCGGGCGACGGTCAGCAGGCACTTGACCGCGCGCGGGAGCAGGAGTTCGACCTGATCGTGCTCGATCTCATGCTGCCCAGGGTCGACGGCTTCGAGGTATGCCGCCAGATCCGCGCCACGAGCAACGTGCCGATCATCATGCTCACGGCCAAGGCCGAGGAGATCGACACCGTGCTGGGCCTCGAGCTGGGCGCGGACGACTACATCACCAAGCCGTTTTCCGTCCGTGAGTTCACGAGCCGGGTCAAGGCTGTTCTGCGGCGCTTCGAGCGCACCGCCCAGGCGCCCGAGGACGGCGAGCGGCCGCTCGAGCGGCACGGGGTCGCGATGGACTTCGCCAAGCGGTCGGTCGACTGCCGCGGGGAGCAGGTCAAGCTGACCTACGTGGAGTTCGAGATCCTGGCGGCGCTTGCCCGCAGCCCCGGGCGCGTCTTCAGCCGGGTCCAGCTCCTCGAACGCATCTGGGGCGATTCCGCCTACCGGGACCCGCGTACGATCGACGTCCACATCCGCCACCTGCGCGAGAAGCTCGAGGAGGACGCCCGCGACCCGCAGCTGCTCATCACCGACAGGGGCGTCGGCTACCACTTCAAGGACCGATGAGCCGGCTGACGGAGCGGCTGCGGCCGGACACGATCGCCAACAAGGTCGCCCTTCTTCTGTCGGCGATCACGGTGGTCGCGTTCGGAGCCTCGTTCCTCTACGTGGTCCCCCAGCTACGGGAGTCGCTGGCGCAGCAGTCCCTCACGGACCTCTCGCACGCCGCCACCCGGACCCAGGACCGGCTGGCCGCCATGATGGGCGCCGACATCCCCCGGGGAAAGCTCGACAAGCGGGTGCGGAGCGTGGCCGACGAGAGCGGCGCCCGGGTCACCGTACTGGGCGTTCAGCGCTCCGGCCCCAATCCGGGTGCGCTCTACGTGATCAGCGACTCGCCGGTGGCCACGGAGGTGAACCTCAGCTACGGGGTGGCCGACTCGGCCGTCGACACCGGTGAGGCCGCGACCGGGGTGGGCAGCGACGGGCCCGACACCGTCGGCCAGGCCGCTGTCCCGCTGCACACCAGCGACGAGCCCACAGAATGGGTGGCCCTTTACTCGCGCTCGCTCGAGGAGGTGGAGGGCCAGGTCGACCTGGTGCGCACCCAGGTGCTCATCGCCGGCCTGATCGCGCTGGTCATCTCCCTTTTCGGCGGCTATGTGGTGGCACGGGCGCTCGCGCGCAGGGTCAAGCGGCTGGATGACGCCGCACGTGCCATGGCGGCGCGCCTGGAGGTGGAGCCGCTGCCGATCGATTCCGACGACGAGCTGGGGCAGCTCACGCGCAGCTTCAACGACATGCAGGAGCAGCTGGCCCGGGTCGACCGGGCACGCCGCGACTTCATCGCCAACGCGTCGCACGAGCTGAGGACGCCGATCTTCTCGCTGGCGGGGTTCGCCGAGCTTCTGGAGAGCGAGGACCTGGACGAGGAGACCCGTGAGAAGTTCATCCATCAGATCCGCGAGCAGACCGCGCGGCTGGGCAAGCTGTCGGTCGAGCTGCTCGACCTCTCCCGGCTCGACGCGGGCTCACTCGAGATCCACCCCGAGCGCGTCGACCTGAGTGAGGTGACCCAATCGGTGCTGGGCGAGTTCGGGCCGGCATTGACCAACCACCACTCCCAGCTGGTGGCCAACCTCCCGGAGCGCGGCATCCAGGCCTGGTGCGACCCGGTCCGCGTGGCCCAGATCGTCCGGATCCTGGTGGACAACGCGCTCCGCCACACGCCGGACGGCGCCCAGGTCACGGTCAGCGCCCAGCGGCGCAACGGTGCCGCGGAGCTGGCGGTGGCCGACAGCGGCGGCTCCATGGAGCAGGAGGCCCAGGACCGCGTGTTCGACCGCTTCTACACCGCCGACGCGGTGAGCGGCTCGGGATTGGGACTGGCGATCGCAAAGGAGCTGGCCGAGCGGATGGGCGGCAGGATCGCGCTCGATGCCGGGCCGGAGGCCACGACCTTCACGCTGGTGCTCCCGGTCCACGCCCCAGACGACAAGGGGGGCTGACCTGAGCCGGCGATCCTTGTCGAGCTCGATTCGGGGATCGCACGCCTGGGTCAAATAGGCTCATCCTCGTGAGCTCCACCCCGCTCGTCCTCGTCTCCAACCGCGGCCCGGCGACCTTCGAGCGCGATGAGACCGGCAACCTCGTGGCCCGCCGCGGCGGCGGAGGCCTGGTCACCGCCCTCACCGGCCTGGTCAACCACCGCGACGCCCTGTGGGTTGCCTCCGCGATGAGCGAGGAGGACGCAGAGGCAGCCGCGATCCACGGCGGCCGCGGATTCCCCGTCGACGTGGATGGCACCGAGTACCGGGTCCGGCTGGTCGAGTCCGATCCGGAGGCCTACGACCTCTTCTACAACGTGGTTGCCAACCCGATGCTCTGGTTCATCCAGCACTACCTCTGGGATCTGTCCAACGCCCCGGACATCCGGACGAACGAGGTGATGGCCTACCAGCAGGGCTATCGCGTGGTGAACCAGGACCTGGCCAACGCGGTTCTCGAGGAGATCGAGGGAGAGGACGCCGTGGTGATGCTCCACGACTATCACCTCTACATCGCGCCGCACTTCATCCGGGAGAAGCGGCCCGACGTGTTCCTCCACCACTTCATCCACATCCCCTGGACCCAGCCCGACGCGTGGCGGGTCCTGCCCCGGGACATCCGGGAGGACATCTTCCGCGGGATCCTGGCCAACGACATCGTCTCTTTTCATACGCGCGCGTATAAGCGCAACTTCCTGCTCTGCTGCCGCGAGCTCTTCGACTTCGATGTCGACGAGGAGGCCGGGATCGTCAGGATCGACGGCCGCGAGGTCTGGGTTCGGTCATATCCGCTGCCGATATCCGCCGAGACCTTCCGCCGGATCGCCGAGCGGGACTCCGTGCACGAGTACGAGCAGGAGATCGTCCGCCGCCGCCGCGAGCACCTGATCCTCCGCGTCGACCGCGCGGACCTGTCGAAGAACGTACTGCGCGGCTTCACCGCCTTCGACCTGTTCCTCGACCAGCATCCGGAGTTCCACGAGAAGGTCACGTTCATCGCCCATCTGGTGCCCTCCCGCCAGGACGTGCCGGAGTACGCCGAGTACCTGGAGCGGATCGAGGCCCTGGTGGCCGTGGTCAACCACCGTCACGGCACCACCGACTGGATGCCGATCCACCTGAAGCTGCGCGAGAACCTGGACGAGGCGATCGCGGAGTACAAGCACTACGACCTGCTGATCGTCAACGCCATGTTCGACGGGATGAACCTGGTGGCCAAGGAAGGGCCACTGGTGAACGAGCGCGATGGCGTGTCCCTCCTCTCGGAGAACACGGGCGCCCACGAGGAACTCGGCGAGTTCTCGCTGTCGGTCAACCCCTTCGACATCCAGGAGCAGGCGGATGCGATCTTCAGGGCGCTGACGATGGACCCGGCCGAGCGCAAGCGGCGTGCAGACGGCTTGAAGGCGATCGTCACCGCCCGCGACCCGGGTGACTGGGTCGACGACCAGCTCGCGGACATCGAGCGCAAGCGCGAGGGCCTGGCGCCGGTCCCGACCTAAGTTCGAGCTTGGTCCGCTAGAGGAATTCGGGCCGCTTCGGGCCCGAATGGGCCGGCGGATCAGACCCAGGCGGCGCCGGCCTGGGTGCGGGAGCCTCGGCCGGCGGCGATGGAGCGGGCGGCGGACCTGGCGCGGCAACCGGCGGTGTCTCCGTCACTGTTGCCGTAGACGGCGGTGCCTTGTGGTGCTTGGACGCACGCGGCGCGGCCTTCGGCTTGGGCCGCCCCTTCCCGCCACCCTCTTTGCCGCCGTTCCTCCGATCTCGCCGCCGCGCCATGCGCACCGGCGCCACTGGCTTCGAGGGCTCGGTCGTCGCCGGCCCCTCAACCACACCCATATCCCCCGCGGCAGGCCCGGGAGGAGGGCCGCCACGGGGGACGAGGGCGAACGTCAGGCCGGCAGCGACCAGAGCGGCCAACCGCCCGAGGTTGCCCCACCGAACCCGGGCCATGAGACCGGGGCTCGAGCCGGGTCGCCGCCTTGCCATGCGTGGATAAGGAACCTTTCCGGTGGCCTCGCCCCCGCCGCACGCCGCTCCCGGAGCGAAACCGCTGCTAAGGTCCCCCGGCCTATGGACCGCCTGTACGACCTGATGCTGATGCTGGACCCCAACGCCCCCGACGGGCGC
>JAXDIE010000108.1:0-3219 GCA_034664165.1 Thermoleophilaceae bacterium
TCGCAGCCCGTGATCAGCTTCGCTCGCCCGTACGCACCTGATCTCCTCGCGTGGCTCCAGAAGTTCGCCGAGGACGCTTCGTACTACGACGCCAACGCTCACTACGTGCGGGTCTCCACGGCCGAGGCCAACCCGTTCCACTACTGCACCACCGGCGACACCAACCCGGCGTGCATCGGACATTCGCCGGGTGATCTGGAGCCCATCCCGCTGAGCCAGCAGTTCAACGGGCTGGACTTTGGAACCTTCACTCGCTGCCCCGGCGGCGCGACGCAGCCGATCTCAGGCTCCAACCCGTTCCTCGATGGCGGCAACCTCGACGGTGCATGCGACCCCTCCCAGGTGCCACCGGGGCCATGAGACGGGTCATCGCGACAATCGGTCTCCTGGGCGCAGTGGCCCTGATCTTCTTCGGGCTTGGCTCCGGCGGCTCGAGCGGCGGGTATGAGATCCGCGCGGTCTTCGACAACGGCGGTTTCCTGGTCCCCGGCGAGGACGTGCGGATCGCCGGCGCGAAGGTCGGCAGCGTCACCTCGGTCGGGGTGACGCTGGCAACCGACGAGGTACACCGGAGCGGCGCGCCGCAGCCCGGCAAGGCCGTGGTCGTCATGGACATCCAGGACGCGGGGTTCCAGGACTTCCGCAGCGACGCCTCGTGCATCATCCGCCCGGCCTCCCTCCTCGGCGAGAAGTACGTGGACTGCAACCCGACGCAGCAGCGGGCGCCCGGGACCCCGCCGCCACCCCCGCTGGATGTGGTCCCCTCCGATCAGCCCGGCGCCGGCCAGTACTTCCTGCCGCTCGAGAACAACGGCAAGGAGGTCGACATCGACCTCGTCAACAACATCATGCGGGAGCCCTTCGCCGACCGCTTCCGCCTGATCCTGAACGACCTCGGCGCCGGGCTCGCGGCCCGTGGCAAGGACCTCCAGGGCATCGTCAGGCGTGCCGACCCGGCCCTGCGGGAGACCGACCAGGTGCTGGCGCAGCTGGCGCGCCAGAGCCATGTGCTGAACAAGCTCGCCGTCGACTCCGACCGGGCGCTGGCTCCGCTGGCCCGCGAGCGCCAGCACGTCGCCGGCTTCATCAACAACGCCAACACCGCCGGCCAGGCGACCGCGGAGCGGAGCGCCGCCCTCGAGGCCGGATTCCAGAAGTTCCCGCCCGCGCTTCACGCGCTGCGCCTCCAGATGGTTCAGCTCCAGCGGTTTGCGGACCAGGCGCGGCCGACCTTCGCCGACTTCGCGGAGGCCGCGCCGAACATCACCCGCTCGACCAAGGCGCTCGGGCCCTTCGCCCACGCGGCCACACCGGCGCTGACCTCGCTCGGGGACGCGGCGGCGAAGAGCGCCCAGCCCATCGTCAATTCGGACCCGATCCTGGTGAAGATCCGGAACCTGGCAGAGAAGGCTCGCCCAGGCGCCAAGAGTCTCAGCGAACTGCTCACGAGCCTCCGCCAGAGCGGGGGCAACAAGAAGCTGATGAGCCTGCTCTTCAACGCGACCGGCTCGATCAACGGCTTCGACAAGTTCGGCCATTTCCTACGCGCCACCCTTGTGATCAACCCATGCACGACGCTGGTCTCGTCGGTGGCCCCCGGTTGCGCGGCGAACTGGGGAGCCCAGAGCGCTCTTACCAAGTTGGCGGCTGCCTCCGGACAGACGCCGAGCGACTACACGGCGTCCCACGCCGCCACGCCGCCTTCCGGCGGCGGGGTGCCGTTCGACGCCCTGGGTGACCTCGCCGGTGGCTCCGCCTCGTCCTCGACGGGCTCCTCCTCCAGGCCGAAGCCATCGGCCACGCCCGCCATTCCGTCGCTCAACGACGCGCGCGACCTCCTCGACACACTGATGGGCCCGCCCACTGACTACGGCAGCCAACAGCCGGCGCCGTACGACTCGACGCCCGGTCAGGGAGCGGGGCCATGAGGCGCGGCGGCGTGGGAGCCATCGCCTCGAGCCCGACGATGGTCGGCGCGGTCACGACGCTGATCGTGATCCTGGCCGTGTTCCTGGCCTACAACGCCAACAACGGGCTGCCGTTCGTGCCGAGCTACCGGATCTCGGTTCAGGTGCCGAACGCGCAGACGCTCGTGCCCGGCAACGACGTCCGGATCGGCGGCGTCCGGGTCGGGCTCGTGGACTCGGTCGAGCCCGTCTCCCACCCGGATGGCACGGTGACCGCCAAGGCCGATCTGAAGCTGGACAAGAGCGTGGACCCGATTCCCCGTGGCTCCACGGTCGTCGTCCGGGCCCGCTCCGCGTTGGGCCTGAAGTATCTCGAGATCGATCAGGGGACCTCCAAGCAGGGCTACCCGGAGGGATCAGTCCTGCCGCTCAGAGCTGCCCATCCGCAGCCGGTTGAGTTCGACGAGATCCTGAACACGTTCAACGGGGCGACACGGACGGCCATCCGCCGGAACCTCGTCGAGTTCGGTGCCGTTTTGGCCGGCCGCGGCCCGCAGATCAACGAGGCCCTGGGCGCGTTGCGTCCGCTGCTGGTCCGGCTCGAGCCGGTGGCGCGGAACCTCGGCTCCAGCAAGACCGGATTGGCCCGCTTCTTCCGCGCCGCCGAGGCCATCTCCGCCGAGGTGGCCCCGGTAGCCGAGACGCAGGCCCACATGTTCATCTCGCTGGACACGACGTTCGGCGCCCTTGCGTCGGTGGCACGGCCGTTCATCCAGGACACGATCACCGAGACGCCACCGACCCTGGACACCCTGACCCGGACATCGCCCCAGATTGACCTGTTGCTGGCGCACAGCGCGGGCCTGTTCGCCGATCTTCGCCCCGGGGTCCACGCGCTGAATCAAAACTCGCCCGCGATTGCGTCGGCGCTCGAGACCGGCGCTGAGGTGCTCCCCGGCGCCCCCGAGCTCAACGCCCAGCTCGCGCCAACCGCGCTGTCACTGGAGCGCTTCGCGCAGAGTCAGGGCGTCCAGGGAGGGATCTCGCGCACAATCCAGACCGCGAATTTCCTCACTCCCACGCTTCGATTCGTGACCCCGGCTCAATCGGTCTGCAACTACGCGACCCTCCTGTTCCGCAACGCGACCAGCATCTTCAGCGTCGGGGACGGAGTCGCGACGGGTCAGCGGTTCCTGGTGATGTCGAGCCCCGGCGGCCCGAACAACGAGACCAGCCCGGCATCCAAGCCGGCAAACAAGGTGGGCAACGAGACGAACTTCCCGCAGGGGGTGGCGGACGCGAACTTCCTGCA
>JAXDIE010000011.1:0-9378 GCA_034664165.1 Thermoleophilaceae bacterium
CGGGTCTCGCTCCACCTCCTCCACATCGCCTACGGCCCGGACTCGCGCGCGGTCAAGTTCCTCTTCATCCCGCTGCTGACCTTCCACGCCCCCGAATACGAGACCTCGGCGGACGAGGGCACCGTTACATGGCGTATCAACGATGGCTTCCTCGTGGCCCCTGGTGGCCGTGGGAGTGGCTACCTGCGGATCACCGTGTCACGCCCACCCGAGGGCGACAGCCGGGCGGCCGTGGCCAGCGCGCCGGGGCCCAGCGAGGAGCAGGCCACGATCCGCGTGAGCTCGGAGGTGGCGAACTTCTACCCCACACTCGCCGGCTGGGGCTGGGCGGCCCGCGTCGGCCGGATCTTCTACCGCGCCACCCAGCTGCGCATCCACATCATCGTGACCCACGCCTTCCTGCGCTCGCTGGCGCGGATGGACCTGGCCGAGTCGAAGGTCGGCTCGCTCCTGCCGCCCGGGGAGGGTGGGTGACCGAAATCGTCCGCTGGAAGGTGGACGCAATTCCCGAGAGCCCGTTCGGGGTATCCCAGCGGCTCGCAGACACGGCGCCGGGGCTTTCCTCCAAGGCGCTCGGGCGGGCCCTGCGCCTGCCCGCAGGATCGCGGATCCGGCGCAGGGTCATCACAGAGAGCCTCCGTGTCGGCCTGGCCGCGGCGGGTTCGCACGACTTCGAGAAGCTGCTGCCGTTCTACGACCCTGCCGTGGTCTACGACTTGACCGGCTCCCGGATCTTCACCTTGGGTGACACCACCGCCAGCTACCACGGCCACGATGGCATCAGGGTGATCCTCGCCGAGATGGCCCAGAGCATGGCGATGGCCCATCAGCTCGAAGAGATCGCCGATGCCGGAGGGCCCTACTTCGCCGCGCTCACCATGGTCCGGTCGGTAGCCAACTTCTCCCGTATCGAGTTCAGCGACGAGGTATCTCAGGTCTATGACGCGCGCGGCGGCACGATTCGCCATCAATGGACCCTCGACGGCTGGGACGCGGGGATCGAGAAGCTCGCGGAGATCGCGTCGAGCTAGACGCGCACAACGGCCGCCGACAGCGTCGGCGAAGCCACAAGCGTCTGATAGACGACACAGTACCGCTCGGTCAGCTTCAGAAGAGTGGCCTGCTGCTCTTCGTCTGCGTCCGACTCGAGCTCGAAGAACAGCCGGATCGCGCTGAAGCCGACGGGCGTGTCGCGATCAACCGCCAGCGTCCCGCGGAAGTCCAAGTCGCCCTCGGCACGCACCGTCCCGCCGGTCACGGGGATCTCGAGCGAGGTCGCGACCGAGCGCAGAGTCACCCCGGCACAGGCCACAAGAGCCTCGAGCAGCATGTCGCCCGAGCAGAGCTGGGTGCCATCGCCGCCCGTCAGCGGGTGGAGCCCGGCCTGAGCGAGGGCGCCCCCGGTGTTGACCGAGCAGGCGATGCCTTCGTCCAACGTGCCGGTCGCCTCGAGCGTGAGCGTCGCGGCAGCAGGGTCATCGCGGTAGCGCTCCTTCAGCGGGGCTTGAACCTCCCGGAGCGCTTCGCGATCCATCAGCCTGCCCTGCCTCCCGTTATCTCGCGGAGCTTGGCCCGGTCGTGCTGGGCGAAGACCTTGCGCACGGTGCCCGAGCGCGTGCGCGTGACGAGGGACTCCGTGGTTGCGCCCGTCGCCGTGTAGTGCACGCCGTCCAGCATGTCGCCGTCGGTCACGCCCGTGGCCGCGAAGAAGACGTCGTCGCCCTTGACCAGCTGGTCCTGGTCGATCACCTGGTCGAGGTCGTAGCCGGCATCGATCGCCGCCTGGCGCTCCTCGTCGTTGCGCGGCCACATCCGGCCGATCAGGCGGCCGCCAAGGCACTTGACCGCGGCGGCGGTGATCACGCCCTCGGGCGTGCCTCCGATGCCCCACAGCAGGTCCACCGACGAGCCCTCCTCGACGGCGATCAGGCCCGCCGACACGTCGCCGTGGGTGATGAAGCGGATACGTGCACCGGCGGCGCGGATGGCGGCGACGGCCTCGTCGTGACGCGGGCGCTGGAGCATCGCGACGGTGACGTCGCCGATCTCGGTGCCCTTCTCGCCGGCGATCAGCTTGAGCGTGTCGCCCAGCGGCCGGTCCAGGTCAAGGTGGGCCGCGAAGCGGTTGGACGCGGCCATCTTCTCCATGTACACGCATGGGCCGGGGTCGAACATCGTGCCGCGCGCGGAAAGGGCGATCACGGCCAGCGCGCGGGGCGTGCCTTCGGCAGCAAGAGTCGTTCCCTCGAGCGGGTCCACGGCGATGTCCACCTCGGGCGGCTCGCCGTTGCCGATCCGCTCCCCGTTGTAGAGCATCGGCGCCTCGTCCTTCTCGCCCTCGCCGATCACGACCGTGCCATCCATGTGCACGGTGTCGAGCATCAGGCGCATGGCGTCGACGGCTGCCTGGTCAGCGGCCTCCTTGTCGCCCTTGCCCACCCAGCGCGCGGCGGCAAGGGCGGCGTACTCGGTGACCCGCACCATCTCCAGCGCGAGGTTGCGATCCGGCCGCGTGGCCGCTGGCACTTGCTCCGGGGCCACTAGATGGTTGGTTCCGAATTCCCGTGCCCACGGGGGCGCCGTAGGTCGAGCTGGGTGGTACACGGGGCCGAAACCGATAGCAGCGCTATCGGTGAGTGCCGCGGGTGCCGCTCAGCGACGGCATACGGCGTCATCCGTGGGTGCGGGAATTCGGGATCAGCCATTCAGTTGACGGACCCGGGCGGGCGGCGGCCCTTGATGCTCTTCGACTGGCGCAGGAAGCCGCTCACGACGATGCCCGCGGCGCCGATCAGGGCGACCCAGTAGCCGATGTCACGCGAGATGAAGTCCTGCGGGTCCCCGGGCTTGCCGAGGATGATGCCGTTCATCATGATCAGGGTGAACGCGACGAGTCCGATGATCATCGTGACCTCACCCGGGCGCCACGTGAGCTTGTGGCCGCGGATGATGATCCACGCCAGGACGAACGGGGCGAGGCAGGCGGCAGCCAGCACGTAGTCCAGGACGCCGAAGGTCTGCCATGCGTTGAAAGTGCCCATGTGCCCGTTGATCTGCCCGTTCGGCGGGCCGGCGGTGAACCAGGGCAGGAAGAGCGATGCGAAGAGGACGAGAGCCGCCACGAAGCCGTAGTACTCGGCGGGCAGCAGTTTCGACGCGTCGACCGCGTGCGTGTCCTGAGCGCTTTTCACTCCTCCCTCCATCGGCCGGAACATACACCGATTCCGCGTGGCGGTAAGTTCGAGTCCCCAACCTGAGGAGAGCCGATGTCGGTAGTCAAAATCATCGAGCTCGTCGGCGCATCGACCAAGAGCTCCGACGACGCCGTGGCACAGGCGCTTGAAGAGGCGCGGGCAACGCTGCGAAACATCAAGGCCGTCGACGTGGTCTCGACCGGGCTCAGGGGCGAGAACCTCGACGAATGGCGCGCGCACATCCGCGTGGCGTTCCTGGTCGAGCGGGTCGGTGAGGCGTGAACCTCGAAGGAGCAGGAGCAATCGTCAGCGGTGGCGCGTCCGGCCTGGGCGGCGCCACCGTCCGCGAGCTGGTGGCGCGCGGGGCGCGCGTGGCAATCCTCGACCGTGACGCCGAGAAGGCCGACGCCCTGGCCGCCGAGCTGGGCGACGCCGCGATCTCATGCCCTGCCGACGTGACGAAGGAGGACGAGATCCAGGTGGCAGTCGACGGCGCCGTGGAGGCCTTCGGCGGCATCCGCTTCGCGGCGGCCTGCGCAGGCGTCGGCTGGGCGCAGCGGACGGTCACCAAGGACGGGCCGGCCACGCTGGCCCCATTCGAGATGGTCATCCAGATCAACCTGATCGGCAGCTTCAACCTGCTGCGGATCGCGGCCTCAGCCATGGCCTCCAACGAGCCGGACGAGGACGGAGAGCGCGGGGCCGTGATCATGACCGCCTCGATCGCCGCCTTCGACGGGCAGATCGGCCAGATCGCCTACTCGGCCTCGAAGGGCGGCGTGGTCGGGATGACGCTCCCGGCCGCGCGCGACCTGTCGAAGCTCGGCGTGCGGGTCTGCACCATCGCCCCGGGCCTGTTCGACACGCCCCTCTTGGCGGCCCTGCCACAGGAGGCGCGCGAGGCGCTTGGTGCCACTGTGCCGTTTCCGCCGCGATTGGGCCGGCCCGTGGAGTACGGGCGCCTGGCGTGCCACATCGCCGAGAACACCATGCTCAACGGCGAGGTCATCCGGCTGGACGGCGCACTGCGCATGGCGCCGAAGTAGCCGCCGGATGCGCGCCGCCATCGTCTCCGAGGTCGGGAGCATCCCGGCAGCCGGCGAGCGCCCCGACCCCGTGCCGGGCAAAGCCCAGGCGCTGGTCAGGGTGCTGGCCGCCCCGCTGAACCCAATCGACCTGGCCATCGCCGCGGGCCGCTTCTACGCCGGCCCGCCCACCGTGCCCTACGCGCCCGGGCAGGAAGGCGTGGGCGAAGTCGTGAGTGGCACCGGCCTGGCTCCCGGCACGCGCGTCTGGTTCCTGACCTCGGCCGGGTACGGCGGCGACGGCGCGATGGCCGAGCTCGCGGTGGTCGACGAGGAGCGCGCGATTGAAGTGCCCGACGGCTGCGACGGTACCGTCGCCGCCTGTCTGGGCGTGGCGGGGCTGGCCGCGTGGCTGGCGCTGGAGTGGCGAGCCCAGGTGATGCCGGGCGAGACCGTCCTTGTGCTCGGGGCCAGCGGCGCCGTGGGCCAGGTGGCCGTGCAGGCCGCGAAGCTGCTCGGTGCCACACGTGTCGTGGCCGCCGCCCGCCACCCGGAGGGCCTGCTCCGGGCCACGCGTCTGGGTGCGGACGCGACCGTGGACCTGACCGCCCACGAGGGCAGCGATGCGCTGGCCGATGCCATCCGGGACGCCGCGGGCGGCGAGGTCAACGTGACGGTCGACCCGCTCTGGGGCGAGCCGGTAGTGGCCGCGATCAAGGCCTCCGGGATGGGTGCGCGGGTGGTGCAGCTGGGGCAGACCGCCGGGGCCGAGGCGACGATCCCTTCGGCCGCTGTGCGCGGCAAGCTCCTGAGCATCCTGGGCCTCACGAACTTCGCCGCGCCGCCGGACGTCGCTGCCGCCGCTTATCAGCGCATGTGTGAGCACGCGGCCGCGGGCGAACTGGCCGTCGATCACGAGACCCTGCCGCTCGAGCAGGTCGGCGATGCCTGGGAGCGGCAGGCCGCCTTCCCGGGCAAGAAGCTCGTTCTGACGCCCTGACGAACCACGGCGGGAGACGGCTTCCCGTACCATCGCGGCCCGAAACCGAACTCTTTCCAGACTCCAAGGGGGCCGCCTCAATGCCGGAAGCAGTGATCGTCGAAACCGTTCGTACGCCTATCGGGCGCGCCTTCAAGGGCTCGCTGATCGGTCACCGCCCGGATGACATGGCGGCGTTCGCCCTCGACGCGCTTCTCGATCGCGTGCCCGGGGTCAAGCCGGAGGACGTCGAAGAGGTCGCCATGGGCTGCGGCATGCCCCAGGGCGAGCAGGCCTGGAACATCGGCCGCATCGCCGTGCTGCTCTCACGCCTGCCGAACACCACGAACGGCATCACCATCTCGCGCTACTGCTCCTCGAGCCTCGACGCGATCAACTACTGCGCCAGCCGCATCAAGGCCGGCCAGGGCGACGTGTACATCGCCGGTGGCGTGGAATGCGTGTCGCACTTCAACGAGCAGACGGAGGCGGCCGGTGTCGCACATCGCAACGTCCTGGTGAACGGCGAGGACGGGCGCGTGAACGCCTACATCGACATGGGCATCACCGCCGTCAACGTGGCCAACAAGTACGGCGTGAAGCGTGAGGACATGGATCGCTACGCGCAGCGCTCCCAAGAGCTCGCCGTCGCCTCGCAGGAGTCCGGCTTCTTCGACAAGGAGATCGTCCCGATCCCCGGCGCCGACGGCACCGAGGTGGCAAAGGACGACGGCCCGCGCGCCAGCTCGACGTACGAGAAGCTCGCCGCGCTTGACGAGGCCTTCGGCGGTGGCGGCGTGACCGCCGGCAACTCGTGCCCGCTGAATGACGGCGCCGCCGCGGTGCTGGTCATGAGCGAGGACAAGGCCAAGGAGCTCGGCCTGACCCCGCGCGCCCGGATCGTCACCGCGGCCCACGGCGGACTAGAGCCCGAGCTGATGGGCGTCGCCCCGATCGAGGCTGTGCGCAAGGTGCTGGACCGCGCCGGGATGACGATCGGCGACATCGATCGCGTCGAGCTGAACGAGGCGTTCGCCGCCCAGGTCATCCCGATCATGGACGAGTGCGGGATCGAGCTGGAGAAGCTGAACACCCACGGCGGGGCCATCGCCCTGGGCCATCCGTTCGGGATGACGGGCGCCCGCATCATGGGCACCCTGCTGAACGTGCTCGAGTCCGACGACCAGACGGTCGGGCTCGAGACCATGTGCGTCGCGGGCGGTCAGGGCGCCGCCATGATCGTGGAGCGCACGAACTAGCTCGTAACGGCACGCGGGGCGGGCTCGGCCCGTCCCGCGCTCCCGGCGCGTAAATCCCTGCCGGCCGGGAGGCCCACTGTGGCGCTCATGATGCTGCTCCTACCCCGGCCGGCTCCCGCACGAACGCTCCGACCAGCTCGGCCAGACGCTCCGGCTGGTCCTCCATCGAGAACGTGTAGGCGTCCTCGATCCACTCGAGCCGCGAGTCGGGGAACAGGGCCGCGAGCTTCTCCGCATGCTCGGGCTTGAAGAACCGGTCCTCGCGCGACCAGGCGATCAGGGTGGGGCGGTCGAAGCCGGGCAGCTTTTCCGCGAGCTCGACCGTCAGGCGCTTGTCCACGCCCTTGAGGAACCGCTTGACGTCGGACCGGATCGCCTTGTCCGTGGCCATGGGGAGCACGTAGGTGTCAGTCACGGCCGCGTCGGGAACAGTCTTGGAGAGCCAGCCGAACGCCATCGGCAGGCGCCGGGCCGGGCGTAGGCGCAGCATCGTCGCGATCTCGAGCAGCGCGCCCGGAATCGCCGCCATCTTGACAAGCGGCATGAACGTGGGCGGCAGGTAGTTGTCGAAGCAGTCGCACGAGGTCAGGACCAGTCGACCGATCCGCTCGGGGCGGGTGGTGACGAGCGCCTGGGTAACGGCACCGCCGGTGTCGTTGGCCACCACGGTCGCGGCCTCGAGCTCCAAGGCCTCGAGCGCATCCGCGATCACACCGGCCATGCCGGCCAGGTCCATCTGCACGCGAGGCGCGGGAATGGTGTGTGCACCCAGCGGCAGGTCGAGGGTGATCACCCGGAAGTCGGGCGCCAGCAGCGGCACCAGCTTGCGCCAGAGGTTTGCGTTGCTCAGCAGGCCGTGGATGAGCACGATCGGCTCACCAGAGCCGCGCTCGTGGACCTTGATCGTCGCGTTGGGGGTCTCCAGCTCGCGCGGGGGGCCGAGGGCGGGGTCCCTCCAGACTGCTCGTTCCTTCATCAGGTGCCTCCTCAGGCAGGCTCGCCGGCCGGCGAGCGGTTGGGTTGTGGTGAAACAGGGCGCGCCGCGGCCTTGCGGCGCATGACGCGGATCGCCCGCGGCCAGGACCGCGGCGAGCGCAGCAGGGCCAGAACCAACGGCAGCGGGTCGAAGTGGGCGATCCGCTCGACGACCTTGCCGTCGCGCACCGTGATGCGGTCGCAGCAGACAAGGCGGAACGGGCGGCCGCCGACAGTGCCCAGCAGGTCGAAGCTCACGTGACCGACGTCGCCGTCGGCCGTGTAGCCATGGATCTCCGCGTGCAGGTCCGGGATCAGCTCGAAGGTGCCCGCGAACATCTGGGCGAACTCCTCCCGGCCCACGGCTTCCGGGGCCATCGGCTGAACCATGCGGGTCTGGTCGGTCATGTGCGGCAGGAAGTGGTCGAGGAAGGCCTGCCCTCCACGGGGCGTGCTCCACCCCTCCTCGAACGTCCGCATGAAGTCGTGGATGTCCATGCTCAAGCCGCCAGCTCCGGCACCTGCGCCATGACGGACAAAGCGTCGACGTAGGTGTCCTTCCGGGCGATCAAGTCACCGTCCCAGGCGATCACGTCGACGGCGTCCCACTCGATGTGCTGTCCGTCGCGCTCGGCCGAGAACCTCCACTCGACGACATAGAAGTCATCGCCACCGCGCACGCGGATCGGCTCGAACCCCAGCTCGGGCCACTCGGCGAGGAACCCGGCAAAGGTCTCGCGGATGGCGTCGCGTCCCACCACGTCCTCGGCATCGGCGCCGTGGAGGCAGAAGACACCGTCCTCTGCGTGGAACATGGCAATGCGATCGGGATCACGGCTGGCCCATGCAAGGCCGTAGAGGTCGAAAAGCTCCTGGAGCGGGATCGACTGGGCTGTGGCACTCATCAGCTTCTCCTTGGTTGGCGGCTAGACATACAAGCACCATGTATCTAACATACAGACGGTATGTATGTCAAGCTTCATTCCGCATGACCGAGCGAACCAGGCAGGAGCAGCGCAGCGACGAGACCCGTGCGGCGCTCATGGACGCGGCGCGCGAGTTGTTCACCGACCCCGGCTACTACAACGTGGGCACCGAGGAGATCGTCAAGAAGGCGCGCGTCACACGTGGCGCCCTCTACCACCACTTCGAGGACAAAAAGGACCTTTTCCGCGCCGTGCACGAGGCCAACGAGGAGAAGCTGGTGATGGCGCTCGCGGCCAAGGTCGAGGGCATCACCGACCCGATCGAGCTGCTGACCCAGGGCGTCAAGAGCTTTCTGGATGCGTGCGAGGACCCGGCGTTGTCGCGGATCGGCCTGATCGACGCCCCTGGCGTGCTCGGCTGGCCCGAGTGGCGCGCCATCGATGAGAAATACGGCCTGGGCCTGGTCACGGGTGTGCTCCAGGTGGCGATGGACGCCGGGCTGATCGCCCCCCTTCCGGTCTCCACCATCGGCCACCTGATGCTGGCAGCAATGGGTGAGGCAGCGATCATGATGGCCCAGTCCGAGGACCCGGTCGCGGCCCGAGCCGAGGTCGAGGAATCGCTCCTGGCTCTGCTCCACGGCCTCAAGCCGTGAGCGTCGCCGCGGTCATCTTCGACCTCGACGGCGTGCTGATCGACTCGGAGGCCGTCTGGGATGAGGTCCGGAAGGACCTGACGATCGAGCTGGGCGGCGACTGGGTGGACGAGGCCCAGACGCGCATGATGGGCATGAGCTCGGTGGAGTGGTCGGCCTACATGCACGACGAGCTGGGTGTTCCGCTGGCGCCCTCCGACATCTCGGATCGGGTCGTCGCAGAGATGGGGCGGCGCTATGAGCGGGAGCTGCCGCTGATCGACGGCGCCGTCGAGGCGGTCCGCCGGCTGGGCGAGCTGTGGCCGCTCGCGGTTGCTTCGTCGGCCAACCGGCCCCTGATCGACCTGTTCGTCGAGCTCACCGG
>JAXDIE010000056.1:0-6514 GCA_034664165.1 Thermoleophilaceae bacterium
CTGCTCTTCGTCTACGTCTTCGGCGGCGCCATCGAGACGCCGGGCTTCAAGTACGTGGACTACCTGATGCCCGGGATCATCACCCAGACCATCGCCTTCGGCGGATTCCTGACGGCGGTGGGCCTCAACGAGGACCTGAGCAAGGGGTTGATCGACCGTTTCCGCTCCCTGCCGATGGCGCGCGCCGCCGTGCTGGCCGGGCGCACGCTGGCCGACGCCTGCATGAACCTCCTGGCGATCGTGATCATGATCGCCGTCTTCCTCATCATCGGCTTCCACTTCGGCACCGGCCTGCTCTCGATACTCGCCGGGGTTGCGCTCCTTCTGCTCTTCGGCTTCGGGTTCTCATGGATCTTCGCCCTGATGGGCCTCGGCGCCAGCTCGCCCGAGTCGGCCGGATCTGTGGGCTTCATCGTGGTCTTTCCCCTCACGTTCGTCTCGTCGGCGTTCGTGCCCGTCGACTCGATGCCCGAGCCGCTCCAGGTGTTCGCCGACATCAATCCGTTCACGATCGTGGTCGATGCCACCCGCTCGCTCTTCCTCGGCACGCCCGCCGGGAGCTCGATCCTGTGGGCGCTCGTCTGGTCGTTCGGGCTGATCGCCGTCTTCGGGCCGCTCGCGGTCAGGCGCTACCGGCGGGTGGCGACGCGCTGAACATCCGAGACGCGACAGCAGCCGACCTGCCGGCGATCTTCGAGATCTACAACGAGCAGGTGCTGGGAGGGACGGCGACTTTCGACACCGATCCCAAGGACCCCGAGCGCGACCGGGACTGGCTGACCGCCCGCGACCCCGCGCACCATCCCACGCTGGTGGGCGAGGACGACGGGGTCGTTGTCGGCTGGGTCGGCCTCTTCCAGTGGTCCCCGCGGCGAGCCTACGACCGCACGCGCGAGGTGTCGGTGTACGTGCGGGCCGACCGGCGCAGAAGCGGCATCGGCAGCGAGCTGCTCGAGGCCATCCTCGACCGGGCCCGCGCCACGGGCGGCGCGGTGATCCTCGGACGGGTCGCCGACGGCAACCCCGGCAGCACCGCGCTGTTCACGTCCTTCGGCTTCGGGCACATCGGCACGCAGCGGCGCTGCGGCCAGAAGTTCGGCCGGATCCTCGACGTGGACCTGTACGACCTGCATCTCGACGAGCCGGGCTGAAACCGGCTCGTCGAGTGGGCCTCAGCCGACGGGCCCCTCGCCGCCACCGCCACCCCGGGCGCCCGACAGGCTCCCGACACGGAAGTACACGGCGGTGGCCAGCAGAGCGCCGACGATCGGCGCGACCACATAGACGGCGACGAACGAGCCGACGTCGCCGAAATCGCCCGAGACCAGCGCGGGGCCGAACGCGCGAGCGGGGTTGTAGCCCGCACCGGTGAGTTGTGCCCCGATGATCACTGCAACGCCGAGGGTGCCGCCGATCGCGAAACCGGCCCAGTCGCCGTTGGTCTTGGCGTTCACGGCCACGCCCACGATCGTCCACATCAGGAAGAACGTGCCCAGGAGCTCGACCGCCATGGCCGGGACCACTCCCCCGGACTCCGGGCTGATCCCGACGTTGGCCAGGTTCGACGGCGCTCCGCCCCACATGGGCAGCAGCAGCTTGACCGCCAGGGCCCCCAGGATCGCGCCCGTGAGCTGGAGGATGATGTAGATCACGGAATCGCTGGCCTTGATCTGGCGCAGGGCCGTGAGCGCGATCGTGACCGCCGGGTTGAAGTGCGCCCCCGAGACCACCGCAAGGGTCTGGATCAGGAAGAACAGGACCAGCACGTGGGCCAACCCGATCGTCAGGAAGTCCTTCGAGGGGCCGAACTCCGACACGACCATGCAGATGAAGAAGACGAGGGTGAACGTCCCGATCAGCTCTGCGACGTAAGCAGCGGGGCCGCGAGCGGGCGGTGAGACGGGCGTTGACATCAAATCCTCCTTGGAAAACGGTTGAACCGCGCCCAGCATAGATCCACGCCCGGAGTCACTAGATTCCCGCCCATGAGATGGACGGGAGGCCTGGCCCTAATCGGGATCCTTGTTGCGGGCTGCGGCACCCCCGCGACCGCGCCGCGCCCCGTGCCCCTGGCGCTCGACTTCACGCCCAACGCGGTGCACGCCGGGATCTACCAGGCGTCGCTGGATGAGGAGGATGGGAACGGGATCGACCTGCAGCCCCGCGCTCCGGGCGCCAGCACCGACTCGCTCAAGCTTCTGACCTCGGGCCGGGCGGACTTCGCCGTTCTCGACATACACGACCTTGGTCTGGCCCGCGAGCAGGGAGAGGACGTGGTGGGTGTCGGGGCCATCGTCCAGGAGCCCCTGGCGGCGGTGATAGCCCGCGATGACGTGAGGCGGCCGCGGGACCTCGAGGGCAAGCGGGTGGGCGTGACCGGCCTGCCCTCGGATGACGCCGTGCTCCGGTCCGTGGTGGAGAACGACGGCGGTGACATCTCCAAGGTCGATCCGGTCACCATCGGCTTCTCAGCCGTTCCCTCGCTGGTATCCGGCAAGGTCGACGCGGTCGTGACCTTCTGGAATGCCGAGGGAGTGGCGCTCCGGCAGCGGGACTTCCCCGTCAACGAGTTCCGGGTCGACGACTACGGGGCCCCGCGCTATCCGGAGCTGGTCCTGGCCACCACGGGGGAGATCGCCCGCGCGCAGCCGGACCTGGTCGACGACGTGCTCGCGGCGCTTGCCGCCGGCAATCGCGCGGTGGCCGCGGATCCAGCCATCGCGCTGAAGGCGATCACGCAGGCGTCAGAGGCCGACCAGGGCCTGGTCGAGGCGCAGTACAAGGCACTCGCCGGGGCGTTCGACGGAGCCCCGGAGCTGGATCGCAAGGCGCTCGAGGACTGGTCGCGGTTCGACGCGCGATTCGGGATCCTCAAGGCTCCGATCGACGTGAACCAGGCTTTCCCGGCGCGCTAGCTCGGGGCTGCCAGGGCGGCAACCAGCGCCGCGGCCTCCCGCGCCATGCGGGAGCGGGGCACGACGCGGTCGAAGCCGGCGGCCTGCGCGCGTGTCCGCGTGTCCTGGTCGACATGCGAGTAGAAGCCGAGCGTCGCGACGCCGTCCATGGCCTGTCGCTCGCGCATCAGCTCCATGGCGCCGACGCCGTCCAGGACGGGATCGGTCAGGTCCACCACGAGCACGTCGAACACGTCCTGGCTCGCGATCGCGGCATCGACGGTGGCGAACCGCTTGAGCTCGTTGTCGAAAGCCAGTGCCCCTTCGACCTTCGAGCCGAACAAGAGGTCCGCGCAGAGCAGCGCAACGCGGGCCACGGCTACTGCGAGCGGCGGCGGCGGAACTCCTGGCGGACGGACTCCGGGCGGCCCCACATCTGGGTGACCTCGACCCGGCCGGACCGGGCGTCGCGAACGATCATCTCGCCGTCGATCCCCAAGTTGTCCAGCAACGCCAGCGTGCCCTCCACCGTCTGGGCCGACGCTGCGTGCCCGAACTTGCTGGCCACGTTGAGACGCCAATGCCAGTCGTGCTTGGAGAACGGCTGGGCGTTGATCTGCGTCAGTAGCGTGGCCGCCTCGATGTAGCGGTCCTCGTCGAAGATCCGCAAATCCATGCGGAGGTTGGTCCAATCGGGCGGGAGCATCTCCAGAACGGACCCGAAGTCTTCAGCCAGAGCCATGAGCCGGAATCTACACCCTGCAACCATTGGTCCATGAGCGCGATCACGGCAACGGACTACGAGCTGGTAACCGAACGTGCCGGGCTGCTGCGCCGCGAGCGCGGGCTCATCGAGCTCGGGGGCGCGGAGGCCGCCGAATTCCTTCAGGGCCAGGTGACCAACGACATCGAGGCGCTGGTGCCCGGTACCGGCTGCTACGCCGCTCTGCTGACCCACAAGGGCCGGATCCGGGCGGACATGCGCGTGCTGCGCACCGACGACGGGCTCCTGGTCGACACCGAGCCCATCGGCCACACGATCCTCTGGAAGACGATTCAGACCTACAGCCTGGGCAGGCAGGTCACCTCGGCCGACCAGACCGATGCGCTGACGGTTGTCTCGCTGCTCGGCCCCGGGGCCAGGGAGGCGCTGGGAGTTGACCCCGGCCACGAGGAGCACTCGCACGTGATGGGGCCTGCCGGCCGGGTGGTGGCGACCGACCTCGGCGTAGACATCATCTGCCCGACAGGCGAGGTCGATGCCTTGATCCAATCCCTGGGGATCCCCCAGGTGTCCGAGGACACCGCCGAGTGCCTGCGGATCGAGGCCGGCCGCCCGCGCCTGGGCTTCGATGTGGGTGGCGAGACGATTCCGGAGGAGGCGGGCCTCAACGCCCGGGCGGTGAGCTTCACGAAGGGCTGTTACGTGGGGCAGGAAACCGTGGCGCGGCTGCACTACAAGGGGCGGCCCAACCGCCACCTCCGCGGCCTGCTGCTCTCGGAGCCCGCCACGGCCGGGGATGCGGTTATCAGCGGCGACCGCGAGGTCGGCAGCGTGGGGTCTTCGTGCGTCTCGCCGCTGCGCGGCCCGATCGCTTTGGCGATCCTCCGGCGCGAGGTCGAGCCTGGCGATGAGGTCGCCGTCGGGGACTCGTCGGCTTCCGCCAAGGTCTGCGACCTGCCCTTCGGATAGGGTTTCCGCCGGATGAGAGGAGTGATCCCACTGGCGGCACTCGCGGGTGCCCTGTTGTTCGTCGGCTGCGGCGGCAAGGATTTCGCCAATGAGCCCCGGCCGGCCGTGACCCTGCAGCTCTCGGGCGTCATCACGGCGGACAAGATGGTTGTCCAGCCCTCGCAGATCGGCGCCGGCCCGGTCGTGCTGCTGATCTCCAACCAGACCGACTCCTCGCACTCGGTCACCCTTGACGGCGACGATGTGGAGCCGGAGGAGGTCGGGCCGATCAACCCGCTCGACACCGCGACGATCCAGAAGGACCTGCCGGAGGGCGACTACCAGGTCACTGTCGTCCCGAACGAGGACGGCATCAAGCCGGCGGAGCTCAAGGTCACAAGCGAGCGGCCCTCCGGGTCGAACACACTTCTACTGCCCTAGATCCGTTCCGGCGCTACGATCCCGCGCCTATAACTACCTAGGAGCTGATGACCGCAGATGGCTGTTGACCTTTCGAACGTGACCGACGTCGGCACCGAGCCCGGCACCCTCCCCGAGACGATGGCCGCCTGGGTCATCCGCCAGGAGCGCGAGGGCGAGCCGATGGACGCCTTCCAGCTCGAGGAGATCGAGGTTCCGGAACCCGGCGCCTTCGAGGTGACCGTGCGCGTCATGGCCGCCGGCGTCAACTTCAACAATGTCTGGGCGGCCCTGGGCACGCCCGTATCGGTCTTCGGCTACGGCGACCACCCCCAGTACGGCCACCACATCGGCGGTTCCGACGCCTCGGGCATCGTCTGGAAGGTCGGCGAGGGCGTGACGCGCTGGAAGGTCGGCGACGAGGTCGTGATCCACTGCAACCAGGCCTCATACGAGGACGTCGAGGTCCACGGGCTCGATCCGCTGGCCGCTCCCTCCCAGAAGATCTGGGGCTACGAGACCACCTGGGGCTCCTTCGCCCAGTTCACCAGGGTCCAGGCGCAGCAGCTGCTCCCCCGCCCCCAGAACCTGAGCTGGGCCGAGGCCGCGTCCTACGGCCTGACGTACTTCACCGCCTACCGGATGCTGATCGACCAGTGCAAGATCCAGCCGGGCCACAATGTCCTGATCTGGGGCGCGGCCGGTGGACTCGGCGTCTTCGCCGTGCAGCTCTGCAAGGCCGCCGGCGCCAACGCGGTAGGCGTCGTCTCCTCCGACGACAAGGGCGAGCTGGTGAAGCAGCTCGGCGCGGTCGACTACATCAACCGCAACGAGTTCGCGGGCATGATGCGCACCGGCAAGGAGACCCCCGACGAGGAGAAGGCCCGCTTCAAGGAGTCGCGTGGCTTCGCCAAGCGGGTCAAGGAGATCCTGGGTGATGCCCCGGACTTCGTCTTCGAGCACGTGGGCATGGCCACATTCCCCACGTCGGTCTTCGTGGTCAAGCCGTTCGGCAAGGTCGTGATCTGCGGAGCCACATCGGGCTACACGCTCGACTTCGATGTCCGCTACCTGTGGATGCGCCAGAAGCAGATCATCGGCTCCCACTTCGCCAACGCCTATGAGTGCATGCGGGCCAACCAGCTGATGGCCGAAGGCAAGATCCGTCCTGTCCTGTGGCAGACGATGGGCTTCGAAGGCGTGCCTGACGCCCATCAGCTTCTCCACGAGAACAAGCACCTCGGCAAGATCGCGATCCTCGTGGGCGCCAAGAGCGAAGACGAGGGCAAGACCGAGGACGGGCCGGGTGCGATCCGTGCGGAGGTCGGCGCATGATCGGGAGCCCCGGCGACCTGGTTGTCGAGATCGCGTGGATCATCAATCCGTTCCGCGGCGACAAGTTCCTGGAGGTCTGGGAGCCCGTCGCCGAGGCCTCGCTCGATTTCGGTGCAACGGCGCAGACGCTGATCCGGTCACAGACCGATCCGGCCAAGTTCTTCCAGTACTCGACCTGGCCCGACAAGGTCTC
>JAXDIE010000007.1:0-2575 GCA_034664165.1 Thermoleophilaceae bacterium
CCTCTTGAAGCAAGACGGTTCGGAGGGGCGAGTGGCGAAGAAGCAGCGGCAGTCGGCCGCGAACAGGGCGCGGACCGGGACGGCCGGGCGCTCCGCGGCGGCGGGGAACCCCACGGCGAAGGGGAGCGCGACGGCGGTCGGGAGCTCCACGGCGGTGGGCAGCTCCGCGGCGGCGGGGAGCTCCAGAGCGGTCGGCAGCTCCACGGCGGCCGGGAACTCCAGGGCGGCCGAGAGCTCCACGGCGGCCGCCGCCGACCGGCGTCGCGCCCGGACCGCGGCGCGCGCTCCTCGCCAGTCGCTGCTCGAGCGTTATCGAATCGCACTCCTCGTCGCGTTCGCGATCGTCGGGATTGCCATCGTCGGCGTCGTGTTCTTCCAGACGGCGAACGCGCAGCCGTGGGTCTGCGGATCGCTGCTGACTCCCGGTCCCAGCGAGTCGCTGCCGGGCTTCGGAACCAGCGACCTGGGGCACAACCACGTCTCGAACGGCACGTCGGTCACGTACGAGTTCTGCCCGCCGACGAGCGGAACGCACTTCCAGCTTGGGCCGCAGGCACCGCTGCCGCGCGCGTTCTACGGCCCGGACAAGAGCTTCCGCCCGGGCAACTGGGTGCACAACCTGGAACACGGGTCGGTGGTGATGCTGTATCGCGACACACCGGATCAGGCGACCCTGGACTCGATCAGGAAGGTGATGGACGACGCCGTTGGCGACCCGTCCTCGGCAGCGTGTGGCGTGCCGAACAAGGTCATCGCGGTCCGCTTCGACGACATATCCACCCCGTTTGCCGTGCTCGCCTGGGACCGGGCATTGCTGCTGCCGAGCTGGGATCCGGCGGCGGCACTGGCCTTCGCGAACCAGTGGCAAGGCTCAGCCGCAGCCCCAGAACGCTCGTCCTGCTGAGGCCGCCTCGCCGGATCCCGCGTAAACGTGTGGCCGCCGCATGCCGCGTGGCCCGTCTGGCCGCCTCGCCGTCTGGCGGCCTCGCCGTCTGGCGCCTCGCCGTCTGGCGGCCTCGCCGCATCCCGTAGCCGTCTGGCCGGCGCGCCGCATCCCGCCTGAAGCCGCCGATGTCGATGGTGTCGTCACCAAGGCCCTGACGACGCGGGCCCCGCGGTGAACAAGCCGTCTTCGCTCGTGGCAGGCGTCGTTCGCGACCTGGATGTCGACGCCATCGACCATCCAGCATCTTGGCGAAGAATCCGGGCCGAGCCCCCGCCTGACCCGTCGCGTTGACGACGCCATCGACACTGACGGCGACAGGCACGTTTGGCACGCGACGAACGCCACGCCGCGGGCCCTACGTCGCAGCCGATCGCAGCCCGAGGCTAGACCGCCCGTCCGATGGCGAGCCCCAGAACCAGCGCCACGACGCCGACCACCACGGAACCGCCGATGTTGGCCAGGGCGGCGAGAACCGCGCCCTGCTCCACAAGTCGCCAGCTCTCGAGCATCCACGTCGAAAAGGTGGTGTACGCGCCGATGAAGCCGATCATCACCGGGGCCCGAATCTCGGGCGGAAGAATCGCGCGCTCGGTCGCGGCCGCGAAGAGGACGCCTAAGACGAACGACCCGGAGACGTTGATGACGAGCGTGCCCCACGGGAACGAGCCGCCCGTCGCGCGAGACACCCATCCGTCGACGAGATAGCGGACCACGGCCCCGAGGAAGCCGCCAGCGCCGACGAGCACGACCGTCACGGGACCGATTGTCCCAGACAGTGGTGGGCGGTGAGGGACTCGAACCCCCGACATCCTCGGTGTAAGCGAGGCGCTCTGACCAGCTGAGCTAACCGCCCGCGGCGGAATGGTAGTCGCAAGCCCGTCCCGAAAGCTGAATCAGAACGGCGGCCGTTGCCGGCCGCCGTGTCATCAGCGAATTGGTGCCCAGGCCGGGACTTGAACCCGGATGAGTTGCCTCATACGCCCCTCAAACGTACGCGTATACCAATTCCGCCACCTGGGCATCGTCGCCGCTTCCGGCCAATCGAGGGATGGTACCGAGGGAGGGACTTGAACCCACACGACCTTGCGGCCACTAGGTCCTGAACCTAGCGCGTCTGCCTATTCCGCCACCTCGGCAGGCGGCCAGCCGGTCGATTCGATCGTGCCGGCGTGAAGCGAGCGGTCATGCTAGCACAGCGTCCCGCCCCTCTCCCGGCCCGCGAAGGGTGGGCAACGCGGCGCCTTGGACGGATATCGATGGGGGCGGTCTTCGGCAGAATCCCGGCCCGGAATTGGGCCCCTGCGACGCACCGAGCGGGGCCACCACGCACGACTCGCGGAGCGGGACGACCCGACTCCGGTCGGCACGTGCGTTTGCGCCGGAGATTCACTGCCGAACGCCGCGTCCATCGATAAATGGCCCGGCGCGGGGGACCCGGAACGCGGGACCCGCGCGGGTGCCGGAGATTCACTGCCGAACGCCGCGTCTATCGATCAATGTCCCGGCGCGGGGAACCCGGAGGGCCGGAACCGGAGCGCGCCGCCGGTCGCGCCGTTGCCGCGGCGACTGCCCAGAAGGGGACGCTGCGTCGGGGGAACGCCGAGGAGGACCCCTCAGCTGCTCCGCAGG
>JAXDIE010000080.1:0-3238 GCA_034664165.1 Thermoleophilaceae bacterium
AGACCTCCCCGAAGGTGATCTCGGCTCTCGTGCCGTCGCGCCCGAGCGCCACCAGCGCCAGCCGGCCGGGGGACGCCGCGTCGACCAGCTCGAGGGCGAAGTTCACGGCCGGACATGATGCCTGTCCCCGAAATTGGGTGACTAAAGGTTTTGCCGTCCGACGCCGAGGGCAGTATCGACCACGCAGGATTGATAGCCTGCCGATCACGCCGAATCTGAAACCTGCCTTGCAGAGGTGGGAATCGGAGCGGGGGAACCAGTAGTCGGGGCGAATCCTCCTTTTTTAGGGGGAAGCGCGAGCTCTTTCAGCGCTAGCCCGTCAGCTAACCCCGTAGGCGGACGAAAGAGATATGCCGCCACGTTTCCGCACATCGCTGCTCAGCGCATGCCTGTTCTGTTTGGCATGCCTGGCTCCCTCCGTTTCCATTGCCGCCAACACGGGCGGTGCCGGCCCGGCCAGCGACGATGCGTCCGCGGCCACCGGTGGAGTAGGGCCCGACGATCCGCGCTTCAAGCCACCGAAGAAGGCGAAGCTGATCAACGGCATCGCGTACGCGCCCAAGGGTGCGCCGCCGCAGGTCGTCAACGCGATCGCGGCCGCCAACGAGATCGTGCGGATGCCGTACCGCTACGGCGGCGGCCACAAGTCGACCTTCAAGGACTCGGGCTACGACTGCTCCGGCTCCGTCTCCTACGCGCTGCACGGCGGCGGCCTGCTCACCTCTCCGCTCGACTCGAGCTCGTTCATGAAGTGGGGTCTGGCCGGCAAGGGACGCTGGATCACGGTCTACACGAACCCGGGCCACGCCTTCGTCATGATCGCCGGGCTGCGCTTCGACACCGGCTTCCGCGACAACCGCGTGCGTCGCGGGACGCACCCGGGCAGCGGCCCGCGCTGGGGCAAGGCACGCCCGACGAGCGGCTTCACCGCGCGGCATCCGAAGGGCCTGTAGGGCTCCTCGCCGCTCTCCGGCGGCAACCGGATCGCCGCTGTCAGAGACGCTTTGCCCACGGCACGGCTCGGGAGCCCGGGCGGGTGTCCACCCAAGCCCTCGCGATAAACTGACTCGCCAGTCAACCGCCGACTAGGAGTGCCCGCTTTGGCCGTCGCCACCCCGTACACCGAGCAAACCGACGAGCAGCGCGCGATCACCGAGATGGTCCGCCAGTTCGTGGACGAGCAGGTGCTCCCGATCGCCGAGGAGCACGACCACGCGGACTCCTTCCCGGACGCCGTGGTCGAGCAGATGAAGGAGCTCGGGCTGTTCGGGGTCACGATCCCCGAGGAGTACGGCGGCATGGGGCTCGACCTCACGACCTACGCGATGATCGTCGAGGAGCTGAGCCGTGGCTGGATCAGCATCTCCGGCATCGTCAACACCCACTTCATCGGCTCCTACCTGCTCATGAAGTTCGGCACCGACGAGCAGAAGGAGTACTTCCTCCCGAAGATGGCCACGGGCGAGATGCGCGCCGCGTTCTCGCTCAGCGAGCCGGGCCTGGGCTCCGACGTCCAGGCCATCTCCACGCGCGCCAAGCAGGACGGGGACGACTGGGTCATCAACGGGCAGAAGATGTGGGTGACGAACGGGCTGCGGAGCGGTGTCGTGTTCCTGCTCGCCAAGTCCGACCCCGACGCCAGCCCGCCGTACAAGGGCATGACCTGCTTCATCACGGAGAAGGTTCCGGGCGAGGCCAAGAACACAGGTGAGTTCGAGGGCCTCGAGGTCCCGCCCCAGATCAAGAAGATGGGCTACAAGGGCGTGGAGTCGACCGAGCTGGTCTACACCGACTACCGCTGCCCGTCGAACCGCATCCTCGGCGGCGAGGAGGGGCTGAACAAGGGCTTCGGGCAGATGATGGACGCGCTCGAGGTCGGCCGCGTGAACGTGGCGGCGCGCGGGGTCGGCATCGCACAGCGCGCGCTCGAGCTGGCGCTGCGCTACTCGCAGGAGCGCAAGACGTTCGGCAAGCCGATCGCAGAGCACCAGGCGATCCAGTTCAAGCTCGCCGACATGGCCACCAAGGTCGAGGCGGCCCGGCTCCTGACCCGCAAGGCCGCCCGCCTGAAGGACGCCGGCGAGCGCTCGGACCTCGAGGCCGGCATGGCGAAGCTGTTCGCCTCGGAGACCGGTAAGGAGGTCGTGGAGGACTCGTTCCGCATCCACGGCGGCTACGGCTACTCGAAGGAGTACGAGATCGAGCGCCTCTACCGCGACGCTCCGCTGCTCCTGATCGGCGAGGGCACTTCCGAGATCCAGCGCATGGTGATCGGCAAGAAGCTGCTCCAGCGGCACAAGGTCTAGCCAGGCGCGGCGCGGGATGCGCGCCGAGCCGACGTGGTCTGCAATCTGCATGACAGTCATGCCAAATGCAGACCACGTCCGTCACTGACACCGTCCACCTACGCGGGAGACCGCTCCGCTACGGCATCATGCGGCCATGCGCGTCGTCACCATCGCCCTGGTCCTCGCCGCCATGCTCGGCGTCGCCACCGCCCCCGCTGGGGCGGCGAGCCTGCCGAAGATCAACCACGTGTGGATCGTGGTCCTCGAGAACAAGGACTACGAGGTCACGTTCGGAGACAACTCGCCCGCGCCGTATTTATCGAAGACGCTCGCCGGCCAGGGCCAGCTGCTCACGCACTACTACGCCACCGGCCACCTCAGCCTCGACAACTACATCACGATGGTCAGCGGCCAGCCGCCCAACCCGGTCACCCAGTCGGACTGCCAGTTCTTCCAGGACTTCGTCGGCACGATGCGCGCGGACGGGGTCGCCGTCGGTCAGGGCTGCGTCTACCCGCCCGAGGTGAAGACGATCGCGGACCAGCTCGAGGCGAACGGGCTCACGTGGAAGGGCTACATGGAGGACCAGGCGCTCGGCGAGCCGAAGACCTGCCGCCACCCCGAGATGAACGCGCGCGACGACACGCAGAGCGCCACCAAGGAGGACCAGTACGCGGCTCGGCACAACCCGTTCGTCTACTTCCACTCGATCATCGACCGGCCGATCTGCGCCACCAACGTCCTCGACCTGAACGCGCTGCCGGCCGATCTGGCGAGCAAGAGCAAGACGCCGAACTACTCCTTCATCACCCCCGACCTCTGCAGCGACGGCCACGACGAGCCCTGCGTCGACGGCCGCCCGGGCGGCCTCCACAGCGCCAACGACTTCCTCCAGGAGTGGATTCCGAAGATCACGAGCTCGCCCGCGTACGCCGACGGCGGCCTCGTGA
>JAXDIE010000085.1:0-4555 GCA_034664165.1 Thermoleophilaceae bacterium
CGAAGACCAATAGGAGGGCAAAGTGGGCCTGGCTGGCCGCGCTGGCGCTCACCCTGACGGCCGCGATGCTCACGGCCATGGGGTGCGGCGGCAGCAGCAGCACGTCGACCACGGCGGAAGCACCGACCCAGGTCGGCGACGGCGAGGGCGAGCTGAACCTGATCGCCTGGGCCGGCTATGCCGAGGATGGCTCGACCGATCCCAAGGTGGACTGGGTCACGCCGTTCGAGAAGGAGACCGGCTGCCAGGTGAACGTCAAGGTCGGCAACACCTCGGACGAGATGGTGACGCTGATGCGCACCGGCAACTACGACGGCGTCTCGGCATCCGGCGACGCAACCCTCCGGCTCGTGGCCGGTGGCGATGTGGCTCCGGTCAACACCGACCTCGTGCCAAATTACAAGGACGTCTTCGATGCCCTGAAGGACCAGCCGTTCAACACCGTTGACGGTGTGAACTACGGCATCCCCCACGGCCGCGGGGCAAACCTGCTCATGTACAACACGGACGAGGTCGCCAAGGCGCCGACCAGCTGGGGCGCAGTGCTCGACCCCGAGCAGTCGAAGGCCTGGAAGGGCAAGGTCACCGCGTACGACAACCCGATCTACCTCGCCGACGCAGCGCTGTACCTCCAGTCGGCGCAGCCAGAGCTGGGAATCGACAACCCGTATGAGCTCGACCAGAAGCAGTTCGATGCCGCGGTCAACCTGCTCAAGGAGCAGCGGGCCAACATCGGGGAGTACTGGCCCGACCCGGTCAAGGAACAGGCCGCGTTCACCGGTGGCGACAGCGTCATCGGCACCACGTGGCAGTACACGGCAAACCTCCTGCTGGCCGACAAGCAGCCGGTTGAGGTCACTCTGCCCGAGGAGGGAGCAACCGGCTGGTCCGATACCTGGATGATCAGCTCGAAGGCGGCCCATCCGAACTGCATGTACAAGTGGATGGACTGGATCATCTCGCCGAAGGTCAACGCAGAGGTTGCGGAGTGGTTCGGCGAGGCGCCCGCCAATGAGAAGTCATGTGCCGAGACGGCCGATCCGAAGCACTGCGACACGTTCCACGCAGATGACGAGGATTTCTTCGACCAGGTCGCCTACTGGACGACGCCACAGGCCGAATGCGGTGACGATCGAGGGTCGGTCTGCAAGGACTACTCCGACTGGGTCAAGGCCTGGACGGAGATCAAGGGCTGATTGTCCGCTGACGTAAACGCAGCTCCGTCAGGGGCGTCGGTGAGCCGCAGCAGGCTCGCCGACGCCCTGTGGCGGCATCCTCGGGCACAGCTCGGGTTGCTCTTGGCCGGGCCTGTCGGCTGGCTGGTCGTGGCCTATCTGGGCTCGCTGGCGGTGCTCTTCGCTGCCGCCTTCTGGCACCTGGACACTTTCAGCGGATCGATCCAGCAGGGGTTCAGCCTCGAGAACTTCCAGACGCTGGTGGAGGAGCCGGTCTACGGAAACATCGTGCTGCGCACGGTCGCGATAGCTGCCGCTGTGACCGTGACCGACGCCGTCCTGGCGCTTCCCATCGCATTCTTCATGGCCAAGGTGGCGCGCAAGCGGTCGCGCGCGCTCCTGGTGGTGTCGGTGCTGCTTCCGCTCTGGTCGAGCTACCTGGTGAAGGTGTACGCCTGGCGCACGATCCTGCAGGAGGACGGCATCCTCAACTGGGCGCTGGCGCCGTTCGGCCTGCACGGGCCCGGCTTCGGCAACGTGGCCACCTGGCTGGTGTTCAGCTACCTCTGGCTCCCGTACATGATCGTCCCGATCTATGCGGGGCTCGAACGGATCCCCAACTCGCTGCTCGACGCGTCGGGCGACCTGGGCGGCGGGCCCGGCCTGACGTTCAGGCGCGTGGTCCTGCCACTCGCTCTGCCGGCGGTTGTTGCAGGCTCGATCTTCACGTTCTCGCTGACCCTGGGTGACTACATCACCCCGACGCTCGTATCGAGCACGCAGTTCATCGGGAACGTGGTCTACGCCAACGTTGGTACCGCCAACAACCTTCCGCTGGCGGCGGCCTTTGCCACCGTGCCCGTGGTAATCATGATCGGCTACCTGCTGGTAGCACGGCGCCTGGGCGCGTTCGAGGAGCTCTGATGTACCTCTCGCGCCGCGCGGCCGGCCTCCTGCGCTTGGGCACCGGACTAACCCTTGCGTTCCTCTATGCCCCCATCGCAGTCATCGCCCTCTACGCCTTCAACAGCGCACGCACCCAGGAATGGCCCATGCCCGGCCTAACGCTCGATTGGTTCGGCAAGGCGTTCGTGAATCCCGGTGTCCGCGAGGCGCTCTGGTCGTCACTGCAGGTGGCCGCCGGAGCCATGCTCGTGGCGCTGATGCTCGGAAGCCTCGCGGCCTTTGCGGTGGCCCGTCATCGCTTCTTTGGGCGGGAGACGATCTCGTTCCTCGTGATTCTGCCGATCGCCCTGCCCGGGATCGTGACCGGCATGGCCCTGAACGCCACCTTCACGCAAGCACTGGGCGTCAAGCTCGGCCTGCTCACCGTGATCGTGGCCCACGCCACGTTCTGCATCGTCGTTATCTACAACAACGTGGTCGCACGGCTGCGGAGAACGTCGGGCTCGCTTGAGGAGGCTTCGGCAGACCTTGGAGCCACGACGTGGCAGACCCTACGCTTCGTCACGCTGCCGGCTCTGCGCTCGGCCATGGTGGCCGGCGCATTGCTGGCTTTCGCCCTGTCGTTCGACGAGGTCATCGTGACCACGTTCACCGCGGGCAACAGCCAGACGCTCCCGCTCTGGATCCTGACGAACCTCTCGAGGCCCAACCAGCTGCCGATCATCAACGTGGTTGGCGTGCTGATGATCATCCTGTCGATGATCCCTGTGTACTTCGCGCACCGCCTGTCGCGAGGGGACGAAGGAGACGAATCCGGCGCGACCGCGGCGGCCGCCGCGCACTGATCAGGTCTTGGCGACCGGAGCGGCGGCGCGGAGCTCGATCTCGCGCCGCTCGACGGCCATCTCGAGCGAGGCGGCGCTGTGACCCATCGCCGCCCACTTCTCCAGGGCGGTGGCGTGGAACGCGTCCAGGAAGTCGTCCGAATGCATCGGGTCGTGGTGGAAGAGCATGAGCCGCTCGACCTCGGTGCGGTTCGCGAAGGTCAGCGCGTGCGTGAGCGAGGAGTGGCCCCAGCCGACGTGTGCGGGGTACTCCTCGTCCGAGTACTGGCAGTCGTGAAGAAGGAGTGTGGCGTCGCGAGCCAGGTCGAAGCCCGAGATCCAGTCCGGGTCGTCGGTCTCGAGCGATGCGCCGATGGCGGGCTCGTGGTCCGGCATGAAGCACAACGAGGCCCCGTCGGCCTCGATCCGGTACCCGAGGGTAGGGCCGCGGTGCGTGAGCGACGCGGCCCTCAAATGGGCGCCACCGACGTCCCAGGCGGTCTCGGGAGCATCCTCGAAGGACACGGCGCATGGCAGCTCGCGCACCTCCACGGGCGAAAGCGGAGCCGAGATGTAGCGGGCGATCCTGTCGCGGAGTGTCGCCTCCGGAGACGCCGGCCCCCAGATGACGATCTCGGAGTCGCTGTGGAACGCGGGTGCGAAGAACATGAGCCCCTGGATGTGGTCCAGGTGGAGGTGCGTGAGCAGGATGTGCACCCGGGCCGGCTCGGCGGCCAGGGCGATCCCGAGCCCGCGGATGCCGGTGCCGGCGTCGAGCACCAGGATGGTGCCGTCATCCAGCGTCACCTGGACGCACGTGGTGTTTCCCCCATAGCGGACCGTTTCGGGCCCCGGCGAAGGCACCGAGCCGCGAGCTCCCCAGACCTTGACCTGCATGCTCAGCCCTCCCCGTCGTCGTCGGCCGGCCAGAAGATAACCATCGCCCCACGGGAGCCGCCGGTCGCCACGATCGGCAGGGCGCTCACCTCGATGTGATGGACCTTGCCCTCGACGTTACGCAGCTGCATGTCCGAATGCGTCGCCTTGCCGGCCTGCAGCGCCTTGGTCAGCGGCAGGTCGGTCCAGAAGATCGGTTCTCCGTCCCCGTCAACGGGGCCGAACTCGCGAATCCACTGACTCGCCTCCATCTGGCCGGTCTCCTCGAAGCGGCGGCCAACCAGGATCCCGGCGGCCTCGTTGTAGAAGACCAGCGATCCCACCTCATCCACGAGGAAGGCAGGGGTCGTCAGGCTCGACAGCAGATTGCGCGCCAGGATCAGCTCGATCGGTTTCTGCGGGCTCACTCTCTTCTCCTCCGTGAGCCTACCTAGCGCCGCCGGTCGAACTCGAGGGTTCGTGTTCGCCGCTCCAGCAGGCAGGTCAGATTTCGCTCGACCGCAGATCGCGTGAGATCGACGTTGCCAGGGTCCGGGAGCAGCGTTCCAAGCTCTCCGACCCCCGATCCCCCGGGCGGCAGATCGACGCGCACACCGTCCACGAATTTGGATTCGGTCCAGAACAGTCGATCCCGACGCTGATCCCATGCGAACTCAGGAATGATCCATCCCTGATCGCCGTCATCTGTGAGCCTGCGCACGGAGCCGGCCTGCGTTTCACCCCTCGGTTGGCACTCCAAGGGGCGCGAGGCTG
>JAXDIE010000103.1:0-3342 GCA_034664165.1 Thermoleophilaceae bacterium
CGGATCGCGTCGACGATCCGGGAGCGCAACGGCGGCCTGCCGCGCGTCCAGGCCCTGGGCCTCTTCCTGGACGACCTGGAGTGCGCCCAGGTCTCGATGAACCTGCTGGACCACACGGTCACGCCGCTCTGGCGCGTCTGGGAAGAGGTCGAGGGGCTCGCCCGTGAGGCCGGCGCCGCGCTGCGCGAGTCCGAGCTGATCGGCCTGGCCCCGCTCGCCGCGCTGACCGCGGTCGCGGACCACCTGGGCGTGAATCCGGACGCCTCCGTGGAGCGCCGCCTGGAGGAGGCCGCGGCCTGGCTGGGGCTGCGAGATTTCGAGGCCACGATGGCGCTGGAGCTGCGCCTGGCCGCGCTGCGCCAGGGAGGCCCGGCCGAACGCCGCTAGCCGCGCCCCCTCGGCTCGAGGACGATCACGGTCGTCTCCTGGGGAACGGTGGAGATCGACACCGACAGCTTGGGCACGGGCTGCGCCTGCTGCACGCCCATCTCACGCAGGAACCGCTCCAGCTCGGCGGCGGCTGTGCGCTCGTCACCGACGGGCAGCGGCACGACGAGGCGGGTGTCCAGCTGGGCGACCAGCTCGGCCGTTCTGGCGGCATTCAGGCTCGAGCCCAAGGTCACGCAGACGAGCTCGACAGAGCCGATCTCCGCGAGCTGCTCCTCGTTGAGGAGGTGCCCGACGTCCCCGAGGTGCGCCGCATGCAGGCCGTCGAGCTCGTAGACGAACGTGGTGTTGAGCCCTCGCTCCGCACCCTTGACCTCGTCGCGGTACGTGCGGACGGCGTTGATGAGGACCTCGTGGACCTCGTACTCCCCGGGAGCATCGAGGTAGAAGGCGTTCTCGATGCTGGTCGGTCGCACGATCCCCGTGCCGTCGACCCGTGAGGCCCTCGCGCCGCGCCCGGTGACGCGTCCCGGATCCGGATCCGCGTGGCTGTAGGTGGCGATGTCGGCCGTCAGGCCACGACCGGTGGGCCCCACGACGGCGCGGTACGCGTCCGCAGCAACGATTCCCTCACGCCCGCGCAACCGGACGCAGGTTTCCCCGAACCAGGTGATCTCCACGCCCCGATGGTGACATACCCAGGAGGCTGGAGCCGGTGGTGCCGGTCGCGGCGCCGAGCCCGAGGCGCCAGACCCACGACTCGGCGACAGGACGTGCCCGCGCGCACACACAAGAAGAGAACGAGGGGCGCCTGCCCAATCGGCGCCCCTCGTCCTCGAGGGAGGGAGAGGGAACTGGAAGCAATGCTTCTCGTTCCGCACTGAGAACGCTACGCCGCCCGAATGAAGGCACCAGCCCTGAGTCGGTGAAGAAACCCACATCTTCGAGCGGGCGGCGCGCCACGTGGCAGGACCATCGGCAGGGAGGTCGTCGAGGCGGCGGCTGGCACAATCGGCCGAGCATGTCCGACCCGAGTGACCCGAGCGACGCGAACCGCTGGCCCGACCGCCAGCCGCCCTGGCTGACCGGCTCGTCGGACGCAGAGACCCGGCCCTACACGCCGCCGCTCCCCCCGTCCGCCCCGCCACCGCCGCGGGCCGCCGGCTATCCGACCTACGGCGCGCCCCAGGGAGCTCCGCCGCGGGGCTACCCACCCGGCTATCCGCCGCCCTGGTCCAGTCAGCCCGCCGGCTTCCCGCCGCCCCAGTCCGCGGTCCCTCCTCCGAAACGCGGCCCGAGCGCCCTCGTCCTCGTCCTCGCCGTTCTGCTCATCGCGGCAACCGTCACCGGCGCCACAGCCTGGTACCTGCTGCTGTTCCAGCCGGCAGCCGCGCCGGGCACGGCGAGCCCGTCCGGCATCGCGGGGGTCAGCCCTTCGCCCGCCAGGACCCGAGCGCCATCGCCGTCGGTCCCGCCACCGACCGCTCGGCCAACACCCGCACCGACCGCCTTGGTCTCCCCGAGCGCCGTGCCATCGCCGAGCCCGGCCCCATCGGCGACCGCCGCCCCATCGGCGATGGCGGAGCCCTCCGCGAGTGCCCCGCCATCGTCGGCGCCATCTCCGTCCGCCGGCCCGTCGGTGCCCCCGCCGTCGATCGATCCCGCGGTGGTGGCCCAGATCGACGCGGTCGTCGCCGGCGTCCCGCCGATCCGCGGGCTCCAGCCGAAACGGCCCGTCCCGTACCGCTTCATCACCCCCGAGCAGTTCGCCGAGCAGTTCCAACAGGAGTTCGACACCAACAACCCCGTCGACGTCCTGGCGGCCGAGCAGGCCCTCGACAAGCGTCTCGGGCTCCTGCCTCCCGATGTCGATCTGCGCCAGCTGGCCCTGTCGCTCTACGGCAGCCAGGTGCTCGCCTTCTACGATCCGCAGGTCGAGCAGTTCACGGTCATCCAGCGCGGTGCGGAGTTCGCCGCGTCTGACCGAATCACCGTGGCGCACGAGTACGACCACGCGCTCCAGGACCAGTACTGGGATCTCGAGGCCCTCCAGGTCACCGATCCGACGGAGGGAGACCGCTCGCTGGCGTTCACCGCGCTCGCCGAGGGGGACGCCACCGCGCTGATGTACCAGTGGGCCTTCGCGAACCTGAGCCCCGATGAGGTGCTGGGGCTCGGCGGCTCCGTCCCGCCCGAGCAGCAACAACTCCTGGACTCGATGCCACTCCTCCTCCGGCGGACCCTCCTCTTCCCGTACACGACAGGGTTCCTGTTCGCGCTCGACCGGCTCGGTCCAACGGGCTCGGACTGGGCCTCGGTCAACGCGACGTGGGACGCGCCTCCCGTTTCGACCGAGCAGGTGATGCACCCGGAGAAGTACCGCGCGGGCGAGGCCCCCGTCGCGATCGACCTTCCGAACCTCGCCGCGACGCTCGGCTTCGGCTGGACGACGGCGACGACCGAGACGCTCGGCGAGTTCGTCACGGGGATCTGGCTCGCCGACGGACAGGACAGCGGCTCGGACGTGCTGGGCATGCCCGCGCCACTGCCCAACGCCGATGCCGCCGCCGGCTGGGCCGGCGACCGGCTGGTCAGCCTGGAGGGGCCGAACGGCGCCTGGGCCGTCGTGTGGCAGACCGCGTGGGACTCGGGGGCGGATGCACAGGAGTTCTCGAGCGCTGCGTCCGCCGTGATGTCCGACCTGCCGGGCGTGAACGCGGTGCTCGGCACGAGCATCGCGGGTGCCGTCGGCGAGCCTGTCCTGGTGCTCATCGGCAGCGATCAGGCAACGCTGGACGAGCTTCGCGCAAGTCTCCCGGGCGGCGGCTAGGGCAGCCCAGCCCCTACAGCGCCTCGGGGGCGGAGATCCCGAGCAGCCCGAGGGCGTTGCGCAGGGCAAACTGCGCGGCCTGCACCAGCGCCAGGCGGGACGCCGAGGTCTCGCGATCGGACGGG
>JAXDIE010000119.1:0-4328 GCA_034664165.1 Thermoleophilaceae bacterium
GCCGAGCTGGTGGCCGACGGTGCCGTGGGCGCCTCCTCCCTGGCCGAGCTCGCGGAGAAGATGACCGCCCCGCGCTCCGTCTGGTGCATGGTGCCCGCCGGCAAGATCACCGAGGACACGGTCAACGCGGTGGCCGAGGTGCTGGAGTCGGGTGACGCGATCATCGACGGCGGCAACTCCTACTACCACGACGACATCCGCCGCTCCAAGGCCTTGGCCGAGCGCGGAATCGACTACATCGACTGCGGCACCAGCGGCGGTGTGTTCGGCCTCGAGCGCGGCTTCTGCCTGATGATCGGTGGCCCGGACGAGGCCGTCGAACGGCTCGACCCGATCTTCTCCACCATCGCGCCGGGCGTCGAGACCGCCGAGCGGACGCCGGGCCGGAGCGGCGATCCGTCGACCGCGGAGAACGGCTACCTCCACTGCGGCCCCGCGGGCGCAGGCCACTTCGTGAAGATGGTCCACAACGGGATCGAGTACGGGATCATGGCCGCCTTCGCCGAGGGCCTGAACATCCTCAAGAACGCCGACGCCGGCAAGCTCGACCGCGAGGCGGATGCCGAGACGGCCCCGCTGGACCGCCCCGAGCTCTACCAGTACGACATGGACATCCCGGAGATCACCGAGCTCTGGAGGCGCGGCAGCGTCGTGGGCTCATGGCTCCTGGACCTCACCGCAATCGCGCTCACGGAATCACCCGAGCTCTCGGAGTTCGGCGGCAAGGTCTCGGACTCCGGCGAGGGCCGCTGGACCTCGATCGCCGCGATCGACGAGGGCGTGCCGGCGCCGGTGCTCACCACCGCGCTCTACTCCCGCTTCGCCTCCCGCAACCTGGACGACTTCGCCAACAAGGTGCTGTCGGCCATGCGCAAGCAGTTCGGCGGGCACGACGAGAAGAAGGAGTAGCCGGCCTACAGCAGGCCGGGCAGCGACGATGCGACCTGGGCCACCAGGTCGAACAGCGGGACCGGGTAGATCCCGACGGCCACGGTCACGGCGGCCATGAACACCGCGATGCCCACCACCTCGGGCTGGGCTGACGCATCGGCCTCGGGTGACCAGCCGCCGGCCGGGCGCAGGGTGCGCGCCGGGCGGTCGGGAGTGGCGGGGATCTCGATGTCCCTGGGGCTCATCCACATCACCGCGATGACCCGCAGGTAGTAGCCGAGCGAGATCATCGAGCCGATCACGATCCCCACACCCAGGGCGACATTGCCACCGGCCACCGATGCATCGATCAAATAGAACTTGCCGAAGAAGCCGCCGGTCAGCGGGAAGCCGGCCAGGGCCAGCATCGAGATGGTCATCGGCCACGCCAGCCATGGGCTTGCCTTGCCGAGGCCCTCGAGCGAGCGGATGTCGTCGCCCAGCTCCGAGACGCGCTCCCGCGCGATGACCACGGCGAACGCTCCGACGTTCATCAGCAGGTAGATCACGAGGTAGAACAGCGTGGCCTCCAGGCCCAGCTGGGTCCCGACAACGATTCCGGCCAGCAGGTAGCCCGCCTGCGCGACGCCGGACCAGGCCAGCAGCCGCTTTAGCGAGCTCTGGTTCAGCGCGCCGACGTTGCCGACGATGATCGTGATCCACGCCAGCGCCGCCAGGGCGGTCGACCACTGGACGTGGGTGGCGGCCAGCGCCCCCTCGAGCAGCCGGATGATCACGCCGAACGCCGCGGCCTTGGTGGCCACCGCCATGAAGGCTGTGACAGGGGTCGGAGCCCCCTGGTACACGTCGGGCGTCCACTGGTGGAACGGCGCGACGGAGGCCTTGAACGCCAGGCCGGTGATGGCAAGTGCCACGCCGGTGAGCAGCAGCGGGTTTGTGACCGGGACCGTGTCGCCGATCGCCTGGGCGATCCCGGCGAAGTCGGTGGAGCCGGTGGCGCCGTAGATCAGCGCCAGCCCGTAGAGCAGGGTGGCCGACCCGACAGAGCCGACTATCAGGTACTTCAGGCCGGACTCGAGCGAGCCCTCGCGCTTCACCGCGCTGCCGCAGAGCACGTACAGGGGGATCGACAGCAGCTCGAAGCCCACGAACAGCGTGATCAGGTTGGTCGCGGCGACCAGGACGATCATGCCCGTGACCGATGCCAGCAGCAGCGAGTGGTACTCGCCGGCGCCGGTCGCCTGGGCCTCAGCGGACCTCCACGAGAGCTTCACGCAGGCCGCTGCGGCCACCAGGAACAGCAGCGTGAGTATCAGCGTGAGCGTGTCGACCGTCAGCGCGCCGGCGATCACCGGTGTCGGCCCTCCGCTGGGCCAGATGACGATCGCCATCACGATTGCGATGGCGATCGACAGGAGCGTCAGGCCGGGCACGGCCACCCGCTGGACGCCGCGCGAGGGCAGCAGCGCCACCATCAGCACCACCAGCGATCCGCCCAGCGTGGCCAGGATGGGCGACAGCGCCAGGTAGTCGATCACCGGGGGGTGGATGGCGCTCATGGTGTTTTCGCCTCCGCCACCGGGGCGATCGAACCGGACACGAAGCCCGCGGTCTGCACCGAGGCCGAGGCGGCCTCCTTGGTGGGGGCGAGCAGCGCCTGTGGGTAGACGCTCAGGGCGATGATCACCAGGACCAGCGGCGCCAGCAGGGCCAGGTCACCGCGGGCCAGCTCGCGTGATTCGACCTTCGGCCCGACGCGGTTGTGCATCGAGCGCTGGTACACGCGGATCATGTAGACCGCCGCCAGCGCCACGCCGGTCGTGGCCACCAGGCCGAAGACCAGCTGCGAGCTGAAGGCGCCGAAGAGGATGTAGAGCTCGCCCACGAAGTTGGCCGAGCCCGGCATGGCCAGGCTGGCCAGCGCGGCGATCAGGAACAGCGCGGCCAGGATCGGCGCACGGGTGGCGATGCCGCCCATGTCGGCCAGCGAGTCCGAGCCGCCGGCACGGGCCGCGACGAAGCCGATGATCAGGAAGAGCGCGGCCACCACGAGCCCGTGGTTGACCATCTGGATCAGGGCTCCCTGCGCGCCGAGCGCGGTGAGGGAGAAGATGCCGAGCGTGATGAACCCCAGCTGGGCCACGGATGAGTAGCCCAGCACGAGCCTCGTGTCGTCGGCGGTGAAGGCCATCACCGAGCCGTAGATGATCGAGATCACCGCGAGCACCAGGATCAGCGTCTGGAAGTGGGCAGCGGCGTCGGGCATGATCGGCAACACGATCTTCAGGAACCCGTAGGCCGCGACCTTGGAGACCACGGCCGAGAACACGATCAGGACCGGCAGCGGCGCCGCCCGGTAACCATCTGGCATCCAGCCGTGGAACGGGAACGCCGGCATCTTCACCAGGAAGGCCAGCGCGAACAGGGCGAAGATCCAGTACTGCGTGCCTGCGGGGAGCGGGTTGTGGGCCAGCGTGGTGAGCGCGAACGAGATGGTCCCGCCGCTGGGGGTGGCCAGCACTCCCAGAGCAATGGCGCCGGCCAGCATCAACAGCGATCCCACGAGGGTGTAGATCACGAGCTTGGTGGTGGCCGCGACGGCGTTCCCACGCCCCCAGGCGCCGATCAGGAAGTAGAAGGGGACCAGCATCAGGTCGAAGAAGAGGACGAAGACGGCCAGGTCCTGGGCCATGAAGCAGCCGAGCACCGAGGTCTCGGCCAGGCCCAGCATCACGTAGAAGAGCTTGGGCCGGTCCAGATTCGTTCGCGCAGCTGCGATGGTCCCGACCAGCCAGAGCAGCGCGGTGAGGGCGATGAGCAGGATGTTCAGCCCGTCGACGCCGAGTGACCAGTGGATCCCGAGCTGGGGAATCCAGCTGACGTCGGTCACGTGCTGGAGGGCGGGCGCCCCCGCGGAGTGGTTGAAGCCGGCCACCAGCACCGCCGCATGTGCCAGCACGAGTGCGCTGCCGGCAATCGAGGCAAACTGCGCCAGGCGCCCCGGAAGCAGGCAGCCGATCAGCGCGAAGACCACCGGAATGAAGAGGACCGCTGTCAGCTCGATCCCCATGTCAGGCCGCCGCGATCAGGAAGTAGAGGCCCAGCAGCAGCAGGCCGAAGAGCACGAGCAGGGCGTAGGCACGCAGATAGCCGGACTGGAGCGCGCGGGCCATCGAGGACCCGGCACGGACTGCCGATGTGGCTCCCCCGACCAGCATCCCCTGGACCACCTCGCGCTCGATCACGTCGCGGAAGAAGCGGCCGGTCGACGCCGCCGGACGGACCACGGCGGCGTCGATCATCTCGTCGAAGTACCACTTGTGCGACAGGAAGTTGTGGAGCAGCGGCAGGCGGTCCTTCAGCGCCAGCGAGATGCCCGGCTTGCGCATGTAGACCATCCAGGCGATCGAGATGCCGACCACCGCGATGGCGCCGCC
>JAXDIE010000113.1:0-9661 GCA_034664165.1 Thermoleophilaceae bacterium
TGACGCCGACCATGAGCGAGTACTTCGAGGCCTGGAAGAACTCCCGCTTCATCGCCGACTCCAAGAGCGCGACGCCCGAGTTCGCGGCAGCCTCGCGGCTCCAGGACATCTCGGACATCCTGAGCGGGCTGGTCCTGGTCTACGACCAGGTCAACCCGGTGATTGCCAAGGCCGATCCCGAGCAGGCCAAGCAGACTGGCGAGAGCCTGAAGAAGCTCCACAGCTTCGCCGTCGACCTGCGTGAGCGTGAGACAAAGGGCCAGAAGTTCACGGCCGAGCAGGCGGACACGCTCGGCGCCGAGGCCCAGGAGCGCGCCGAGGCCATCGCCGGCCAGGTGTCGCAGGCCGCCGAGAAGCTCAACATCCAGATCCAGGAGGGCTGAGCGGGGCATGCACCTGAGCCGCCGGATCCGACTCGCGCTCGTCGTTGTGTTGCTGGCCCTGGCCGCGGTCCCCGTGACTGCGGCGGGCCGGCCCGCACCCGAGCCCTGGTCGGCGGCGGAGCAGGTGCGCACCGACCTGTTCGACGCCGGGCAGGCGATCCTGCTGGGGGATGGCGACGCAGCGGCCCCGGCCCGCGCGGCCCAAGCCGACTACGCGGGGGGCCTGGCCAAGCCGCTGGGCCGCATCGCCCCCCAGGCCGACCGCGCCGCGCGTTCCGCTTTGGCCGATTCGGTCACTGCCGCCCAGCGGGGAGACGGCACGGCGCTGGCGCTGGCTCGCGGTGCCGTGCGGGCGGCTATCTACCAGGGCAGCTACAAGGCCACGATCGATGCGCTCGCCGACGACGACGCCGACCAGGCGTCCGGCTGGCTCCTGATCCGCGAGTTCCGGACCGCCACCAAGTTCACGCGGCCCGGCGCCGACGGGACTTCGGCGGTCAAGGCGCTGGCGGCGGGCCAGACCACATCCGAGAAGGCCGAGCTCGCGGTCGAGAAGGACCTGCTCGACGCCTACCAGGCCCGGACACGCGAGATCCTCGAGGACGCCGGCGACGCCGAGGACAGCGGCTTCGCCGCCCGTCGCGCAGAGCGCGCATCGACAGCGGCCGGTTACTGGCAGATCCTTGCCGACCGCTACAGGGAGGAGCGAGGAGCGGCAGCTGCCAGGGACGCAGAGGCATCCTTCGATCGGCTGGTGGCGACCGCCGGGCGGGGCGGCAAGCCGTTCGTCGCGGCCCGCGATGTCGCGGAGAAGATCCTCGTGAGCTTCACGGCGGCCCCGTTCACCGCCGAGGAGGAGGCTCGACGGGCCCAGCAGCTCCTGCGCTTCGTGAATCTCGTGCCGGTGGAATACGCCCGCGGCGTGGCGGGTGGCCGCGTGACCAAGGCCTTCGAGGTGCAGGAGGCGATCGGCTTCCGGGACGGCGCCGAGTCGGCGTTCGTCGACCTGCTCTCGCAACTTCAGAAGATGGACCCGGCACGCACCGCCACCGTCCGGGCGGCGCTGACCACTCTGGAGACGCAGGTCGAGGACGCCGCTGCGGGGCGGGCCGTCGCCGATCCCAAGCTGGTGCAGGCCACGGCGACCAAGGCCGCGGACACGCTCACGGCCATGTACCCGGCGTCCTGGAAGCGGAGCTCCAACGAGTCCGACCTGGATCTGGTCCAGCTCACGCTCGACCGGATGATGGCCTCGGTGGGAGCGGCCGACTACGACGCCGCCGAACAGGCGCGGCTCGAGGCCTACGCGTTCTTTGAGTTCGGCCCCGAGCTGTACCTTCGCTCGATCGACCCGGGCCTGGCCCAGGAGGTCGAGGGCCTCATCTGGTTCGGCTACCAGGAGCACCCCGGCCTGGCCAACCTGATCGCCCAGAAGGCCTCCGCCCAGGAGGTCCGTGACACGAACGTTGCCCTCGGGGAGGCGCTCACCCGTGCCCGGAACACCCTGGGGCAGGGCACAAGCGACGTGGCGGCCGTCACCAACGCAGCGATCATCGTCTTCCGCGAGGGCCTCGAGGCCGTGCTGATCCTGGCTGCGCTGATGGCCGGCATCAGCGTGACCCATCGCAACGCCAAGAAGCCGATCATGATCGGTGTCGCGTTCGCCTTCCTGGCCAGCGTCATCACCTGGGTGCTCGCCCAGACCGTGATCCAGCAGTTCGCCCAGTACGGGGAGAAACTCGAGGCGATAGTCGGGATCATCGCCATCGGCGTCCTGTTGCTGATCCTCAACTGGTTCTTCCACAAGGTCTACTGGACCCAGCACATCTCGACCTTGAACAAGCGCAAGCGGCGCCTGCTGGGGATGGCGACCGGCGGCTTCGTCTCCGCCCAGGTGCTCGGGCTGATCGTGCTCGGCTTAAGCACGGTCTATCGGGAGGGTTTCGAGGTCGTGCTCTTCCTTCAGGCGCTGGTCCTCAGCTCCGGCGCGGTGGTCGTGCTGGAGGGCCTGGCGCTGGGCCTTGCCATCACGGCCCTCGTTGCGGTGGCGACCTTCCGCCTGCAGAAGCGGCTGCCCTACAAGAAGATGCTGATCTACACGGGAGTGATGGTCGGAGTGGTGTTGCTGATCATGGTCGGCAAGACCGTGCGGGCGATGCAGGGCGTGGGCTGGGTGCCGATCACGCCGCTTGACGTCGACCTGCCCTTCTGGGCCGGTCTCTGGTTCGGGATCTTCCCGACGCTCGAGGTCGTGGTGGCCCAGGCCCTGGCCGCGGTGTTCGTCGTCGGGAGCTACTACGCCGCGGAGCGGATGCGCAAGGGCGGAGCCGGGCCGTCAATCGCGACGCCGGCGCCTGCGCCGGTCGTCGTGAACGGCAACGGCAGCAGTAACGGAAACGGCAACGGACACCACGCCCCGGAGCCGGAGCTGGCTCCCGTGGGCCGCGCCCCGGACCCCGGCGACTGAGCTCCGCACCGCGCTCGCTCGAGTGAGAAGGGATGAAACCGAAGTTCGACACCATCCACGTGGTCAATCTCGGTCTCGGAAGGCGTAGAGACGCCTCTCATCCTCGAATCCGAAGTTCGACACCATCCGCGTGGTCAATGTCGGTCTCACCAAACCCTCAATAGAAGTTCGCGGAGAGACCCCATCGTCCGGGCGCTGTCCTGCTTCAGCTGCCGATCGGTGATCCGAACGACTGTGATCCCAGCCAGCCGCAGCACCAGGTCGCGCCGGCGGTCCTCCTCGAATTGACGCCTCGAGCCGTGGAAGCCATAAGTGTCGAGCTCGACCGCCAGCTTCAGCCGCGGCCACATGAAATCGACGGTGATGTCGCCGACCGCGACGTTGACCGCCGGCTTCGGAATCTCGAAGCGCCGGCATTCCGACAGAAACCGTCGCTCAGTCCGTGACCGGACCGGGTCGGGTTCATGCTGATCCGCGATCAGCGCCCGCAAAGCCTTGGTCCCGCGGCGGCGGCCACAGAGAGCCAGGACCTTCTCAACGTCGAGTAGCTGCTGCCGCTCGGCAGCCTCGAAGGCATAGCCGAGCCTGCGTGCGCTGACCACACCGGCGAGATCGACCAAGGTCCGGCTGGGAGCGGTGACGGGTATGCCATCGCGCATCTCCCGATCCTCGTTGCTGACGTTGTCCGATTCGTGAATCCGTACGCCGGTGTTCCCCTTTCCCCCGCCGAGCACGTCTACCCTGCCACCTGGAACGTCGAGCATGCCCCACAGCGCCGCCGCACTGCGATGGCTGAGCAACGCTCCCTCTCCGGCCGACAGCACGGCCGCCATCCACCTTCCGCGCGCCGTGATTCCGGGGTGGCCGACGACGTACACGCCTCGATGCGCCGCGTGCAGCCTCCCGCCCTCGAGGTCCCGCCAGATGGCGCCTCGCCCGACGCCTAGACCCAGGAGCTGCTGTCTGGCGACCACGCCGTGCTGCCGGGCTGCGAGGTCTGCGACCAAGTGGGCTCGACGCCGCACTTTGACACGCTCCGCGTGCTCGATTTCCGGTTCGACCGACACAGCGCAAGTCTGCGGCGGAGGGACCTAACCGTTACCTCTCGCGCGTGACAACTCTGCCCGTTAGGCTGCGCACCATGCGCACCCGGTATCTCGTCTCCGCAGCCGTGCTCGCGCTCGTCATCCCGGCGACCGCCGCCGCCAAGGACGTGGTGATCAACGCCAACGGGAACGCCTTCACCGGTGGGCTGTCATTCACGCCCGGCGCCACGACCGCCAAGGTCGGCGACACAGTCAGCTGGAAGAACACGGACCCGCTGGCGCCCCACACCTCGACCGAGATCCACGACCTCTGGAACGTGGCCGGCGACAACCTCGGCCCGCCCATCACTCCCGTGCCGGGCTACGCCCCGGGCGCCACGGCCAGCCGCCCCGGCTTCGAAGCGGGAACCCACAGCTATTACTGCGTGATCCACGGCGCGGCAGCGATGAGCGGCACGATCGGAGTGCCGGTGGACCTGAAGATCAAGGACCTGCCCGAGCCCAAGGGCGGCTTGGTTCTGGTGCGCTGGGCCCCGAAGAAGGAGGCCGGCCGCGTATTCGACGTCCAGCGGCGGCGCACCGACTCCAAGACCTGGATCACCGTGGAGAAGGGCACCAAGAAGCCCAAGGGCAGCTTCGACCCGGGTGCCGACGGCGGCATCTGGAAGGTCCGGGCGCGTATGCGCAGCACCGACGATCCCACCGCCGCCACCGGCTGGTCGCCGGTAGCGAAGATCTAGCAGCGACCCATGGAAGCCGGAAGTCCTGATTCAGCCAAGTTCCGCGAGGGGCAGCGCGCGCAATGGAACGTCGCAGCACATGGCTGGCAGAAGTGGTCGGCGTTCACCGATGCCGCTGCCGGCCACATCAGCAAGCGCCTGGTCGAACTAGCGGGAGTCGAGCAGGGAAACCGGGTGCTGGACGTCGCTTGTGGATACGGCGAGCCGGCCCTGACCGCCGCCAGGGTGGTGGGAGACGCGGGCGCGGTCGTGGCGACGGACATCTCGGCCGAGATGATCACTTTCGGGCGCCAGCGCGCGAGCAGCGAAGGGGTCGGCAACATCGAGTTCGTCGAGACGGACGCCGCGGGCCTCGACTTCCCGGAGGCCAGCTTCGATGCGGCCGTTTCCCGCTGGGGAATCATCTTCGAGCCCGATGGGGAGGCCGCGGCGCAACGGGTACGGACACTGCTCAGAGACGGATCACGGATGGCGATCAGCTCCTGGGGACCCCCTGACCGGGTGCCGTTCCTCGCGATCCCGATGCGGACGGCGCTGCGCGAGCTCGGAGGGGATCCGCCACCGCCTGGCACCCCAGGGCCAATGTCGCGACCAACGCCTGAGGCGATCGGCGGACTGCTCGAGGCGGGTGGCTTCGCCGACGTGGAGGTCGAGGAGGCGGAGGTCGTCTTCGAGTGGTCCTCGCCCGAGGACTTCACGACCTTCGTCCGGGAGATCGCCCCGCCCATCAGCGCGCTGATCAACCCGCATCCTCAGGACGTGCAGGATGCGACATGGGCCGCCATCACCCAAGCCGCCAAGGAGCACGCCGGCGGCGACGGAACGGTGAGCCTGCCGAACCTCGTGCTGCTGGCGTCCGGAACTGCCTAGCTACTCCGGCAGACCCGCGGCCTCGAGGGCCTCGTCAGCGGTGCCGAACCGCTCCACCCCCAGGTATCGGCCAGGACCTGTTCCCTCGCGAAAATGGTGGAGCCAGGCGAACTGCTCGGAGACCTCCAGTCCACTGGAGCGACCCCTGGCTTGGAGGCTCCCGAGCTGGAACACGGTGTTGCCGAGGTCCCGCGTCTCGATCGTCTCGACGTGGAACCACTCCCAGGCATCGGCGAGGTCACGAAGGAAGTTGCCCAGGCCTTCGTGCCCCCGGTAGGCCTCCTCCTCGCCGGCCAGGCTCGCCAGATAGGAGCGGTAGACGACCTCGGGATCGGCCAGTTCGAGCAGCGCGGCCAAGTCACGGCGATGGAGCGCTGCCAACCAGGCTTCAACGGCTTCCACGTTCTCTTGCGACATCGTCCGCGGAGTATCGCGGCAATCGGCTGACTATTTCGGGAACTCCAGCAGTTCGATCCTGTAGTCGTCCGGGTCTCTCACGAAGCAGAGTCGCGAACCGCCCTCGCGGATCGAATACGGCGGCTTCTCCGGCTCGATCCCCACCTGCTCCAGCGACGCCAGGGTCGCGTCCAGGTCGTCGACGCGAAGGGCGATGTGGCCGTATCCGGTCCCCACGTCGTAGGCGCCGTCCTGATCGAAGTTGAAGGTCAGCTCGAGCCGCGGGCCGTCGCCCGGAAGGCCCATGAAGACGTTGATCGCCTCCTCGCGGATCGGGATCCGGCCGGTCTCCTCGAAGCCGAGCGCCTTGTAGAACGCGATGGACTTGTCGACGTCGGTGATGCGGTAACAGGTGTGGATGAGTTCGCTCATGTCGCGGAGCCTAGCGTGCGTGGGAAGGTGCCCGGCCGGTACGATCCGCCGTCGCGGGCGAGGTAGCTCAGTTGGTAGAGCACACGACTGAAAATCGTGGTGTCGCCGGTTCGATTCCGGCCCTCGCCATCAGCCGTCCTGCGTCTCAGCGCAGCCGTTCCTCCAGCTGCCCGATCCGCTCGTTCAGTCGCCGCAGCTCGGCCATCAGGTGCGCGTTCGAGACCTGGGCCAGATCCGCGCCCTCTCCCTCGACCTCCTCCAGAGCCTCCTCCAAAGTCGGCTCTACGAACCGCTGCGCGATAGCACCGGTGAGGATTGCGACGAAGCCGATGCCCACGATGACGACCACCACGGAGAGCGCCTTGGCCGCCACGGTCGTCGGCTGAGCCGAGCCCAGCGTGGTCATGGTGGTGATCGAGAGATAGATCCCGTCGGCCAGGCTGCGCCCCGGCTCGAGGAAGGTGAACGCCGCCCCCGAGGCCAGCACCACGACTCCGGCGGCGACGGCCGTGTAGTGAAGCCCGCGGTTGGTGAAGAGGCGGCGCACCAGCGGAGCGAGGCGCACCAGCGCAGCCAGGCGCAACAGCCTGATCGGCGCGAGGACCACGAGGAATGGCGGGGTGAGCAGCGTGATGGCCACGTCGAGCGGGTTGTCGGCCAGCCAGCGCCGGCGATCGGGAACCACCACGAGCATCGTCACCAGGTGCGCGACGAAGATCAGCCAGCTGGCCCAGTTCATGATCAGCCCAGCGAGATCCCATCCGGCCCCGGGATGAGAGTCGTAGATCACCACGACGGGAACGACCAGCGCCGCCGCCACCATCGTCGGGGCGAAGAAGGCTCGCTCGACCCGCTTTGAGCGTTCGTCCACCCGAAATAGTTCGACATCCGGCGCGCCGGGCCTGCGCGCCGGACTCATCGCATCGGGTCAGGCGGCCCCTTCGGCCTCGTACTCGCGCAGGAAGCCCTCGAACAGGCGCCGGTGGCCCTCCTCATCGCGGAGGATCGCGATGACCATGTCCTGGGTCACCGGGTCCTTGCCCTCGCAGAACTCGATGATGTCGTTGTAGTGCGAGATCGCGCCGCTCTCGGCCTCGATCACGCCCTTGATGACATGGACGATGTCGGTCTGGTGCTCCGGAGGCTGGAGGTATGACTGCTCCGCCTGGAACTCCATCGAACCGGGGACGACGCCGTAGAGCTCCTTGATCCGCGCGCCGTACTGCTCCGCGTGGCCGAGCTCCTCCTGGACGTCGGTCTTGAGGCTCTCGATGATCTCCTGGGCGCGCACGCCATCCGGGTTGATCGAGTTGGCCATGTAGCTCATGACCGTCTCCATCTCCATCCAATAGGCCTTTATGAGCATTCCGAGCAGCTCGTCGCGCTCAGCCTGACGGTCATCGCTCAGGATTCCTCCTGTGGGTGTCAAGGTCGTCACTTCTGCCTCCGTATCTGAAGCCGGGTGTTCGTAAGGCCCTTACTACCCACCGTAGGCAATACAACGCCTCCGCCGTCGGGTCAGCCCGATAGGGGCATATGCTGAAAAACGTGGCCGACGCCCCAGGAACGGAGATGACGGTGCAGCCGCCAGAGGACGTGCGCGCCCTGCTCGACGCCGTGCCCGGCACGCTCTGGGATCGCCTGCGCAAGGACCCCACCCGCGCACCCGAGCACATCGCCCTGGAGGCCGCGAAGCGCTTCGCCCCGGCGGCCGAGCGCTGGGCCGCCGAGCACAGCGGCAAGCCCCCGGGTGAGGCGGCGCGCCTCGCCGTGCGCCGCCACGTGATGCTTTCCAGGTTCGAGGGCGCTGCTTTGGGGGTCGGCGGAGCGATCACAGCCGTGCCCGACCTAGCCGCGCTGGCCTGGATCCAGAGCCGCATGACCTTCTTCGTAGCGGCCTCCTATGGCTACGACCCGCACCACCCGATGCGCCCGGCGGAGCTGCTCGCACTCCAGGAGTTCTTCGAGACTCCGGCGCAGGCGCGGGCGGCGCTCGACGGGCTGGCCGCGCCGATGGCGCTCACCTACATCGCCAACCGCCTCCAGCGCGAGGAGGCCCTCGGGCGGCAGCTGGTGGCCTACCTGGGAAAGCGGGTGAGCCAGCGGGTGTTCCGCCGCCTGATCCCGTTCATCTCGATGCCCGTCTCGGCCGTGCAGAACTCACGCGCGACCGCCGAGCTCGGGAACCGGGCGCTGCTCTACTACGGTGGCGACGACCGGCCGTACGGCGCGCCGGCGGTCGCTCCGGAATCCTCCTAGGCCCCACCGGGGTCAAGATCCGGCGACGCCTGACCCGGAATGGCGCGTCTCGATCAGGCGCGGCCGTACACGGGGATTGCCGCCCCCGAGGTCGGCGCGGATTCCTCCGAGACCAGGAACCGGATGACGGCGCCGATCTGCTCGGGCGGGACCCACTTGGAGTGATCGGAGTTGGGCATGGCGGCCCGGTTTGCCGGCGTGTCGATCACGCTGGGGAGAACCGCGTTGGCGCGCACCCCCGCGTCGCGATAGTCGGCGTCGAGCGAGCGGATGAGGGCAAGAACCCCGGCCTTGGCCGTGTTGTAGGCAGCCTGACCCGGGCCTGGATCGAGCGCGGCCCGCGCGGACACGCCGACGATCGCGCCGCCGCCCGCGTCCACCAGGCGCGGAGCCGCCGCGCGCGCGAGCAGGAAGAGCGGCCGGAGGTTCACCCGGAGCATGGAGTCGAAGTCCTCGGGCTCGATTTCGTGCGCCTTCTTCCCGCCCGCATAGCCGCCCACCAGGTTGACCACGGCCCCGAGCGAGTCGACGCCGGCGACCACGGCGTCCACCGCCAACGGGTCCATGAGATCTGCCTGTACGAGGGTGAGAGCGTCGCGATCACCGAAGTCGGCCTGGATCCGCTCCAGCTCGTGCTCGGCCACCCAGGTGGCTGTGACCGGATGCCCCGCGCCGAGCAGCGCGGTGAGCACGCCATGGCCCAGCGCACCCGTTCCGCCCGCCACAAGAACCGCGGACGGCATGTCAGGTGCACCTGCTTGTGACCGACTCCATCTCCATGCACCGTATCCGTTCCACAGGGGAGCCCAGCCGTCACACCGGCGGGCACTCGCCGTCCGAAAGCCGGTCTACCGTGATTGGCGAGATGACCCAGGCGCAGCTGACAGTGCCGATCGAAGGCGACTCCGGGCCGGAGAAGCACTTCGTCCGCGATCTGGTCGATGGCCAGGCCGTCGACTCCATCTTCGTGGTGCGCGACCGCGCTCGCCGCCAGAAGAAGAACGGCGAGGACTTCCTCAAGCTCCAGCTCGGCGATGTCACCGGCGCCATCGAGGCCGTGGCATGGGA
>JAXDIE010000131.1:0-14800 GCA_034664165.1 Thermoleophilaceae bacterium
CCCGAAGTCCAGGACGTGGCTGACGTTGTCGGCGATTCGCTCGCACTCGCGCGCGCTGGCGCGAAATCGACGTCGCCGGTCCTCGTGATGTGCGGCGTGGAGTTCATGGCTGAGAGTGCCGCCATCCTCTCGCCCGAGAAGACGGTGCTCATCCCCGACCTCGACGCCGGCTGCTCGCTGGCCGACTCGATCGACGCCCAGCAGCTTCGCGACTGGAAGGCACAGCACCCGGGCGCCATGGGGGTCATGTACGTGAACACCACGGCAGAGGACAAGGCCGAGACCGACTACAGCTGCACCTCCTCCAACGCGGTCCAGGTGGTCGAGCACATCTGGCGCGAGCATGGCGAGGACACCGAGATCCTCTTCGGGCCCGACATGTGGCTCGGCGCCTACGTCGAGCGCGTCACCGGCCGCCGGATCCAGGTATGGGACGGCGAGTGCCACGTCCACGCCGGCATCCGCCCCGGCGACATCACCGATGTCCGCGAGGCGCACCCGGGGGCCGAGTTCATGATCCACCCCGAGTGCGGCTGCACCACCCAGGTCATGGAGTACGTGGCAGCCGGCGACGTCGACGCCGACCACACGCACATGCTGTCCACCGGGGGCATGCTCGACTTCGCCCGCAACTCCGATGCGACCGACTTCATCGTCGCCACGGAGACGGGCATGCTCTACCCACTCGAGCAGGAGAACCCGGGCAAGCGCTTCATCGCGGCCAACCGCAAGGCCTCCTGCAAGTTCATGAAGATGATCACGCTGCCCAAGCTCCGCGACGCGCTGCGCGACATGGAGCCGGTGGTGAAGGTGGACCCGGCTATCGCCGAGAAGGCCCGGATCCCGATCGAGCGCATGGTGGCGATCACCCCCTGAGCGCCATCCCGCTTCGCCGGCTGCTCCCCGACGCGGGGGTGACCGATACCAGGGCTGCCACCAGCGGGCTGCGGCTTGCCGAACACGCCGCGCCCGGCCTTCCGTACGTGGGCATGAACATGGTTTCCACCGCCGATGGCCGGGGCGCCGTCGAGGGCAAGTCGGCGCCTATGAGCAGCCCGGCCGATCGCGAGATCTTCCACGGCCTGCGGACGCAGGTGGACGCCGTCATGGTGGGAGGGCGGACCGCCTCCATCGAGGGCTATGGCCCCATGATCAAGTCCCCCGAGCTCGCCGCCCGCCGGGAAGAGGAGGGTCTCGAGCCCAACCCGCTGGCGGTCCTGGTCAGCTCCTCGCTGGCCTTCGACCCTGGCGACGTTCCGCTGCTCGGTGATCCGGAATCCCGCGTCGCCGTGGTGACCAGCGCCGCCAACGAGCTCGAGGGCACCGCGGCGCAGATGACCTACATCCGGACGCCCGCGGGGGAGGGCAATCTGAAGCCGGCGCTCGCGCTGCTGCGCGAGGAGCACGGCGTGGGCTCGATCCTCTGCGAGGGCGGCCCGAGCCTGTTCCACGCACTCCTCCGGGAGGAACTCGTGACCGAGCTCTTCCTGTCGGTGGCGCCGCTGCTGGCAGCAGGCGAGCCCGCCCTGGACATCGTCCACGGGCCCGCATTGCCGGAGCCGGCCCGGCTCTGGCTGGTTTCCTGCAACGAGGCCGAGGACTCCCTCTTCCTGCGCTACCGCGTGCGGCGCGACGCCGCGTCGTGAGCGCAACAATCGGGTGCAGGATGAGTTGCAGCCCTGTGAACCCATGACCGAACCGGATAGAAAGCCTGGGATGCCCGCCTCGAGCAAAGACGTTGCTGCGCGCGCCCTCGCGGGCGCCGCCACGACTCCGCGTGCCGCTGATCGCCGTGGCGTACCGGTGATCGAATACCGCGATGTCTCGAAGGTCTACCCCGGCGGGTCCGTGGGCCTGGAGCGCGTGTCGCTCAGCGTCGGCCGCGGCGAGTTCGTCTTCCTGGTCGGCCCCACGGGCTGTGGCAAGTCCACCTGCCTGAAGCTCCTGCTGAAGGAGATCGAGCCCAGCGAGGGCGAGATCTTCATCGCCGGCAAGGGCCTTCGGACCATGCAGCGCAAGCGCGTGCCGTTCCTGCGCCGCAACATCGGCGCCGTCTTCCAGGACTACAAGCTGCTCCCCAACCGCACGGTGGCCGCCAACGTGGCCTACGCGCTCGAAGTGGTCGGGCAGCCGCGCTCCGAGATCCGCCGCAAGGTGCCGGAGATCATCCGCCTTGTCGGGCTCTCCACCAAGCTTCATGCCTACCCTGACGAGCTCTCGGGTGGCGAGCAGCAGCGTGTGTCGATCGCCCGCGCGTTCGTCAACCATCCGCCGCTGCTCCTGGCCGACGAGCCCACCGGCAACTTGGACCCCGAGACGTCCATCGGGATCATGCAGCTCCTCTACCGGATCAACCGCACCGGCACGACCGTCGTCGTCGCAACGCACGACCGCGAGATGGTGGACAAGATGCGCCGCCGCGTGCTCGAGCTCTACGAGGGCCGCGTGATCCGCGACGAGCGTTCGGGCAGCTACAGCCAGGACGAGTCGACCAGCGAGTTCGCGATCCGCCTGCGCGGCGAGCTGGGCATCGGCGCCGAGGGCCACCCGAACTAGGCCATGCGCGTCACTTTCTTCCTCAAGGAGGCAATGCGGACGCTGCGCCGCAACGCCACGCCGAGCCTGGCGGCCACCCTCACGGTGCTGCTCACGGCTCTGGTGCTGGGCTTCTTCATCCCCGTGGTGCAGGCCACCAACGGCGCGGCCGACGACGTGCGCAACCGCGTGGTGCTGGACATCTACGTGAAGGACGGCGCCGATCAGGCCGCCATCAACAAGCTGCGGACCGCGCTCGAGGGCACGCCGAACGTCCAGAGCGTCGAGTTCATCTCCAAGGAGGAGGCCCTGAAGCAGGAGCGCGAGCGCGACGCCCAGGCCTTTGACGTGCTGGGCAAGAACCCGCTGCCCGACCTCTTCCGCGTCACGCCCACGGACCCCGACCTGATCACGGAGCTGGGTGACCAGCTGGCGCCGCCCACCCCGGCCAAGGGCAAGGGCGCATCCGCCCAGCCCGCGTCGCCGCTGGCGGCCGTCTCCGATGTCCAGACCCGTGAGGAGGAGACCAGCAAGATCCTCAGCGGCACCAACCTGGTGAACATCCTGGCCTTCGGGCTGGGCGGCCTGCTGACGATGGCTTCGGTGGCCCTGATCTCCAACACGATTCGCCTGTCGATCTTCGCCCGCCGTCGCGAGGTCGAGGTCATGCGGCTGGTGGGCGCCACCAACTGGTTCATCCGCTGGCCCTTCGTGATCGAGGGCATGTTCGTCGGCCTGGCCGGCTCCGCGCTGGCGGTCGCGATCCTGGGCCTGATCAAGGTGACCATCATCGACTCGCTGCGCCAGAGCTTCGACATCCTCCAGGTGCCGCAGACCATGAGCTTCCCGGCGCTGGCGCTGATTCTGCTGTTCGGTTCGGTCCTTGTGGCCGGCGTGGGCTCGGGCATAACGCTCACGCTCAGCCGATCGCTACGAATCTGAGCAGGACTCTCTAGCCTGTCGGAGGCGCCGGTCGTGCCCTCCTCATGAAGAAACCTCTCGGAATCCTGTTGCTGCTCGTCGTCCTGGTCGCTGTGCTGTGCGCAGGGCTGTGGCTCGGCGGGCATCCTGAGAGCCTCCCTAGCGGGCTCCGCAGCGCCTTCGTGAACGACGACCGCGCGCTGCGTGCCGAGATCCAGAGCAAGATCGAGGCCGGCTACTACCAGAAGGTCGACCCGCAGGTGCTCGAGAATGGCTCGCTCTCCGGGATGGTCCAGGCGCTGCCCGACGACTTCTCGCACTACTTCTCACCCAAGGACGCCCAGACCCTCTCGGAGGACCTCTCGGGCAACTTCGACGGCGTCGGCATGTCGATCCAGGAGAACAAGGCAGGCCTGGAGGTCGTGCGCGTGTTCCCGGGGTCGCCCGCCGAGAAGGTCGGCATCCGGCCCGAGGACATCATCACCCGGGTGGACGGAGAATCGATCGCGGGTATGGCGTCGGAACTGGCCACCTCCAAGATCAAGGGCCCGGCCGGGACCAAGGTCGACCTGACGGTCGTCAATCCCCGCACCGGCAAGCAGAGCAAGGTCGAGCCCGAGCGCGCGAACATCGACGTCCCGGTGGTCGACTCGAAGATCGAGACGGTGGACGGGTACAAGGTCGGGGTGATCCAGCTGGTCACCTTCTCCGAAGGCGTCCATGCCCAGCTGGCCAAGGAGGTCAAGAAGCTTGATGACGAAGGCGTCGACGGGCTCATCCTGGACCTGCGCGGCAACGGCGGAGGCCTGCTCGATGAGGCGGTGCTCACCTCGAGCGTCTTCATCAAGGACGGCCTGATCGTCTCCACTCACGGCCGCGTCGAGCCCGAGAAGAAGTACAACGCCATCGGCGCCCCGATCGATACGACCACCCCGATGGTCGTGCTCGTCGACGGCGGAACGGCCAGCGCTGCCGAGATCCTGGCCGGTGCCCTGCGCGACCGCGGCCGCGCAGCTGCGGTGATCGGCCAGCAGACCTTTGGCAAGGGCGTCTTCCAGGAGGTCGAGCCGCTGTCCAACGGCGGCACGCTCAATCTCACGGTCGGCGGCTTCTACCTGCCAGACGGCGAGAACCTGGCGAACGACGGCATCAAGCCGGACGTGGACGCTCGTGACAAGCCTCGCACCAAGCAGGACGAGGCTCTGCCGGTCGCGCTCGACGCGCTGGCCAAGGCTCTGAAGCAGAAGTGAGCTCGGGCAGGCGGGCGGCGGAAGGCCGCCGGGCCGAGATGCCCACCGTCGCGGTACTCCGCAGGCGCGGCCGGGTGGTCGCGGCGGAGGCCGCCTTCGACAGGGGCGGCCGCACGGCGCTGGACGGCCGGGCGCGCAACGGCGCCGATGTCGGCGATCTGGTGCTGCTGGGCAGCGGCAAACGCGGCACGCGGGTGGTGCGTGTGATCGGCCGGGCCGACAACGCGCGCGACGTGCTCGAGGGCCTGATGCTCGAGCGAGGCCTCCGAAGGCAGTTCCCGCGCGTGGTCGAGGAGGCCGCCCGGACCGCCTCGGACTCCCCGCCGCGCGGGGTAGATGCAGCGGGCCGGCGCGACATCCGCGACCTGCCGACCTTCACCATCGATCCTGCCAGCGCGCGTGACTTCGACGACGCCGTCTCCGCCATGCCCGAGGCCGGCGGCCGGACCCGCGTCTGGGTGCACATCGCCGACGTGAGCGCATACGTGCGCCCCGGCAGCGCGCTGGAGAAGGAGACGGCTCGTCGCGCAACGTCGGTGTACGTGCCGGGCACGGTCGAGCCGATGCTGCCCGAGGCGCTTTCGAATCAGGCCTGCTCGCTGGTGCCGGGCGAGGATCGCCTGGCCGTGACCGTGGAGATGGAGATGGACGGAGCCGACGTGGTGTCGGCCGCGTTTTATCGCTCGCTGATCCGCTCCGACATGCGCCTGACCTACGAGCAGGTCGATCGCGTGTTCGCCGGCCAAGAACTGGCAGGGGACCCCTGGGCCGGCCCGCTGGATGCGGCGCGCTTGGTTGCGGCAGCGCTGTCGGACAGGCGCGCGGCCGCAGGGGCACTGGCAATCGAGTCCTCGTCAGAGCCGAGCTTCGAGTTCTCCTCAGCGGGCGCCCTGATCGGGATGGCCCGCGAGACGCAGACCGAGTCGCACACGCTCATCGAGCAACTCATGGTCCTGGCGAACGAGCAGGTCGCCGGCTACCTGGCCGACCGTGGTGTGCCGACGCTCTACCGCGTTCACGAAAAGCCGGAGCCGCGCTCGGTGATCGCGCTGGCCGACAAGCTGGCCACGCTGGATGTGCCCACGCCGCCCATCCCGGAGACGATGTCCCCCCAGCAGGCGGGCGAGCTGGTGGGCGAGATCAGCCAGATGGTTGCCGCAGAGGTTCGCCGCCGGGAGGGCCGCGGCGCCGCGGCGTTCACCTCGCTCGTGTTGCGATCGCTCAAGCAGGCGTTCTACACCCCGGAGAATTTGGGGCACGCGGGCCTCCAGAGCGAGCGCTACTGCCACTTCACCTCGCCGATCCGGCGCTACCCCGATCTCGTGTGCCACCGGGCGCTACTGGCCTCTCTGGGTGTCGACGACGCCGCTCCGCGCAGGGACTCGATGCAGGAGGCGGGGGAGTGGTGCAGCGCGGCCGAGCGCTCGGCCATGGAGATCGAGCGCTCAGCCGATGACATCTGCATGGCTTTCCTGCTCCAGCGCGAGCTGGAGAGCCGGGGCGAGGAGGAGTCCCAGTTCGACGGGGAGGTCGTGGGCCTGATCGGCTCGGGCGCCTTCATCCGGTTTGGCGAGCAGGGCTTCGAAGGGTTCCTCCCGGTGCGCCGGATGCGCGACTACTGGACGATCAACGAGGAGGGCACGATGCTGACGGCGGGCAGCTCGGGCGTGCTCCGCCTGGGGGATGCCTCACGCGTCGTGGTGAACGGAATCGATCCCCTGCGCGGCCGCGTCGACCTGGTTCCCGCGCCCGACTGATCAGCGGCTGCTGCGCACCCCGGCCGCCGCGACGAAGAGCTCGGCGCAGTGGTCCACCAGGCGCTGCCGCGGAACGTCCAGTGAGCCGTCCAGCCATGCGATCAGCAGCTCGGCCAGGGCTCCGACCAGCGCGGTCGAGGTGAGCATCGCGTCGACCGGCTCGGGGGCGCCCTCCCCGTAGAACTCCCTGGCCTGGTCGGCGATGAGCTTGGCGAACACCTGCAAGGCCTCCCTGCGCCGCCGCTCCAGCGCCTCGTTGCCGAGGGCCTCGAGTAGAAGGATCCGGCCCAGTCGCGGGTCGCCGGTCAGGAGCTCGACGAACGCGCCGATAGCGGCGCGCGAGCGCTCGCGCTCGTCGTGGGGCGCCTCCTGGGTTGCGCTGAGCACCACCACCGCAGCACGTCCGGCAACGTCGTCGAACACGGCCACCACCAGGGCATCGCGGTCGGCGAAGCTCTCGTAGAAGTAGCGCTCGGTCAGCCCGGCACGCGAGCACAGCGCGCGGACCGTCGTGGCCTGCCAGCCTTCGGTGCCCAGCAGGTCGACCCCGGCCTCGATCAGCTGGGTGCGGCGCTTGGCGCGGCGCTCCTCTGCGCTGACGCCGCCGTAGGGCCTGGTCGATGCGGAAGCCATTCCCGTAAGTGTGACAACTTCCGTTGTCGGATTGGCTAGACTCGCGCCGTGGACCGCGTGAACGGTGAGCTCGACTTCGGCCTGCTGGGCCCGGAGTCGGTTGCGTGGAAAGTGCTCTCCCACCCGTTCTCGCTGGTCGGCGGCCTGCGTTCGCTGATCATCCAGTCGATGCACCCGCTGGCGATGGCCGGCGTGGCACAGCATTCGGACTACAAGAACCGCCAGCTCGACCGCCTGCAGCGCACCTCCTACTACGTGATCGCCACGGCCTTCGGCGACACCGCAACGGCCAACGAGGCCGCGGGGCGGGTGCGGCGCCTGCACAGCCGCGTGAAGGGGATCGACCCGATCACCGGCGGCGCGTACCGCGCCGATGACCCCGAGAACCTGCTCTGGGTCCACATGGTCGAGTGGCACTCGTTCCTCGCCGCGTACCGCGCCTACGCGCTCGACACCCTCACCCCGGACGAGGAGGACCAGTTCATAGCGGAGGGCGCGCCCATCGCCGGCCTGCTCGGATGCCCGGATGAGATCGTGCCGAAGTCGGTCGAGCAGGCCGGCGCGTACTTCGAATCGGTGAGGCCGCGGCTCTGCGTGAGCCAGGCCACGCGCGAGGCCATCGACAGCGTGGTGAACCCGAGCCTGACCGACCGCGAGCTGCTGATCTTCCAGGGCCCGATCCGGGTGCTCAGCCGCGGCGCGCTGGCCATCGTGCCCCATCACCTGCGCCGGCTGGCGGGACTCGACCAGCCCCAGGTCTTGGACGACCTGACGGTCGCGTCCCTGCGCCCCGCCGCCGCTGCCCTCGGCCTGCCGGGCCTGCGCGAGCTGCTGGGCTTCGCGGTGGCCGGCGAGGGCCGTGAGATAGGCAAGCGGGCCCGCGTTATCCAGCAGCAGGCGGCCTGACGCGCCCCAGTAGCCTGGCCGGATGGCCAAGAAGGGGAAACGCAAGGCGGCGGCCGGTGATGTCGCAACCAATCGGCAGGCGTCGTTTCGCTACCACCTGCTCGAGAAGTGGGAGTGCGGCATCGTCCTGATGGGGTCGGAGGTCAAGTCGATGCGCGACGGCGCGGTTCAGATCAAGGACGCCTACGCGGCGCTGCAGGGCGGCGAGGTCTGGGTACACAACATGCACATCGCCCCTTACGCGGCGGCCAGCAGGGAGAACCACGAGCCTGAGCGTCCCCGCAAGCTCCTGATGCACCGGCGCGAGATCGAGCGCCTTATCGGCAAGACCAAGGAGAAGGGCCACACGCTGGTCCCCACGCGGGTCTACTTCAAAGGCCGCCATGCCAAGGTCGAGATCGCCCTGGCCCGCGGCAAGGAGATGCACGACAAGCGCCGCGACCTGAAAGCGAAAGACGCGAAGCGCGAGATCGAACGCGGGATGCGGGGCGAGTAGGTCCTACAGGGTCATCGGGATGTACGTGGCCTGCATGGCCAGCGCTAGACCCAGGACCAGGCCGATGTACGTGACCGCCACGAGCGCCCGCGTGAGCGGCGTGACCTCGTGGTAGCGCTGGGACTCGGGGTCCTTGCGGTGGCTCCAGCGCCTGTAGGTCTCGAACGCGCCGAGCAGGACGATGATGATCAGGATCGGGTTGGGGCTGATGATCAGCAGCGCGATCATGAGCCCGTATCCGACGATCCACATCCAGGGAGCAAGGGCGGCCATCGCGCGGCCTCCGTCGAGGGGAAGGATGGGGATCAGGTTGAAGAGGTTCAGCAGGAAGCCCGTGTAGGCGAGCGCCTCGAAGAACTGGTTGCCGGTGACCTGCCAGATGACCACGCAGACCAGGCAACCGACCGTTCCGAGAACGGGCCCGGCCAGGCCCACCCGGGCCTCGGCCGCGGCGTTCTTCGGCATCTCCTTCATGAACACGGCGGCGCCGAGGAAGGGGATGAACATGGGTGCGCTGGACTTGATGCCTTCGCGCCGCAGCTGGATCACATGGCCCATCTCGTGGACGAACATGAGGATCACGAAGCCCGCCGCGAATGCCCAACCCCAGAACAGCGCGTAGGCCGCTACCGAGATAAGGGCGCTGATCGAGGTGCCCAGGAACTTGATCTTCGTCGCCGCGAGCAGCAGGAACTTGAACTTGGCTCCGAACTTGAGCAGGATCAGGCCGATCGCCGCGGCGACTCCCCCTATGCGCTTCCAGTGGGGCTGGCGCTCGGTGGGCTGGGGCGTGTAGCCGGCTGGGTAATGGGACGGGACGGGGCTCTGCGGGCCGGGGCTGGGCGACGCCGGCTGGATGGGTGTCTCCATGGCTTCATTGTCCCAGGCCGGGCCATCCGGCCCGCCAGGGGGCGTTAGCCTGCGCCTCTTGGCGAAGAAACCGATCAGCAAGCTCCTGCGGGCCCCTGCCGGTCCGGTGGATCTGGCGGCCGTCGATCCGCGCGCGACACCCGGGGTCAAGGGCGGCAGAAAGGCCGCCGAGGCGTCGCGGGTGCAGATCGACGAGTGCTTGGCGACGGCACAGGAGCAGCTCTACGCGCACGGCCGGACCGGAGGGGAAAAGCGCGTGCTGATCGTCCTGCAGGGAATGGACACGTCGGGCAAGGGCGGCGCCATCAAGGGCCTGGCCCACGCCGTGGACCCGTCGGGTGTCCAGGTCTCCGCCTTCGGGAGGCCTACTGCCGCCGAGCTCAAGCACGATTTCCTCTGGCGCTTCCGGCCGGCGCTGCCGCGCCCGGGCCATGTGGCAATCTTCGACCGCTCGTACTACGAGGACGTGGTTGCCGCACGGGTGCGTGGCGTCGCCGAGCGCCGCACCTGGATCCGCCGGTACGGGTCCATCAACCGCTTCGAGGAGCGGCTCGCGGCCAAGGGCACGCTGGTGATCAAGTGCTTTCTGCACATCTCGCCGCAGGAGCAGCGCAGCCGGTTGCTGGCCCGGCTCGACAACCCGGAGAAGCACTGGAAGTTCGAGGCGGGAGACCTGGATGATCGCGCGCTCTGGGGCCAGTACATGACCGCCTACCAGGACGCCATGGAGCGCTGTGCCTCTGCGCCCAGCCCGTGGCACGTGATCCCCGCAGACCGCAAGTGGTACCGCGACTGGGCGCTGGCCGCCCTGGTCAGCGAGCAGCTCGAGGGGCTGGGGCTGGGTTGGCCCGGGGGGAACTTCGATCTCAAGGCCATGCGGCGCAGGCTCGAGAAGGACCAGGCCGACCCGGCCTGAGAAGATCGCGCCATGGCCGACGACCAGCCAAAGACAACTTCCGGGGCGATCTTCAACCCGCGCTCCGCGGGGACCACCGGGATCGGCAGCACCCCGCCGGTGGAGGTCGGGTCCGGTAAGCCGCCCCGGAGCAGGGCAACCGGAGGCAGCGACACGGCGATCCTCGCGGTGTTCACCGTCCTGGTGCTCGTGGCCGCGGGGTTCATGCTCTACCGGCTGGAGGCGGCTGCGCTGGTCGACCCGGTCGCGCGCGCCGAACGGGGAGAGGTGACGGCGAGCACCGATATCGCGCTCACGCAGCCGGACTCCATGGCGAAGGCGCTTGCCCTGATCGACTCCGACCTGCCCGCCGGCGGATACATCGAGAGCTTCCGCCTGGCCCCCGACCGGATCAACGCGATCGTCGTGGATCCCTCGGGGCGGCGCCGGACCGTCGCCATCAATCCGGGCATGCAGCTCACCAGCACTGATGCAGGTACCGCCGACGCGGAGGGGCTGGCCCCGTCGGACATCCCGGTTGATGTGCCGTCCAAGATCATCGAGCAGGCCCAGCGCCGTTACGGCCTGCAGCCCGGCGATCTGGATTACATGGTGGCCACCATTGCCCCGGAGCCCACCTGGGTGGCGTTCTGGAAGCAACCGCTGAAGGACAACCTGCTGGTGGCGCAGCTCGATGGCAGCCAGCTGCGGCGGCCCGGGGAGCCCACCCCGTGACGCGCACGCTGCGGACCGTCATCGGCCTGGCCCTGATCGCGGTGAGCGCCCTGGCGTGCTGCTGGGCGATCTACCACCTGGTGCGCACCGGAAGCTGCGCCTCGGGCGGCGTCTACGTGTCCAAGCGCGAGTGCCCTCCGGGCACCGGCGGGCAGATCATGGCGCTGATCGGCGGAATCTTCGGCGCGCTGATCGGAGCAGGCGTGAGCCCGCTTCGCGGCAGCGCCGGCGTGGCCTGGGGCCTGACCTTCAGTCTCTTCGGCGTGGGCGCAATGGTGGCGGCCATCGGCCCCGCTCACCCGCCCGGAGGTGCGGGCCTCACGATCTTTGGCATCGCCTTCGGCGGGTTCATGATCCTGATGGGCCTCGGCGGCTTCGCGGGCACCCTCATGATGGGGCGGGGTGTCAAGGCGGCCCAGAACGCGGCGCAGACCTTCAGGGCCTCCCAGCTGGCGAACGTGACCACGGCCGGGGGAAAGCCGATGGTCAGCGTCCAGGGCGGGGCCATGACCCCCGAGCAGACCGCCCGAGTGACCGAGTCCTTGAAGTCGATCGGGCTCGGCGATGTGGCGGGGATGGTGGAGGACGCGCTGGAGCAGTCCACTACCGCGATGTCGGCATGGCAGAGCCAGGCGGCGCCCGCCCGCACGCCGAGCGCGCCCAGCTCGCCCGACGACCTCACCGACGAGCTGGCCAAGCTGGCCGAGCTGCACACCGCGGGCGCGCTGACGGACGCGGAGTTCGAGAAGGCCAAGGGCCGCCTCCTGGGCTCCTGAGGCGGCTCAGCCTCCGTGAGCGGGCGCGCTCGCTATCTTGGTCTGTCCCGAATTCGAACTGCAACGTAGGAGAACCTTGAGCGCTACCGCCACACTCACCGCCAACGACTACAAGGTCGCCGACCTTTCCCTGGCCACCTTCGGCCGCAAGGAGATCGAGCTCGCCCAGCACGAGATGCCCGGCCTGATGTCGGTCCGCGCGGAGTACGCCGCCGCCCAGCCGCTCAAGGGCGCCCGCATCATGGGATCGCTGCACATGACCATCCAGACGGCTGTGCTGATCGAGACGCTCGTGGCTCTCGGCGCCGACGTGCGCTGGTGCTCGTGCAACATCTTCTCGACCCAGGATCACGCGGCCGCAGCCGTCGTGGTCGGGCCCGAGGGCACCCCGGAGAACCCGCAGGGCGTGCCCTGCTTCGCCTGGAAGGGCGAGACACTCGACGAGTACTGGTGGTGCACCGAGCAGGCCATCAACTGGCCCGGCCAGGACGGCCCCAACATGATCCTCGACGACGGCGGCGACGCCACGATGCTGGTCCACAAGGGCGTCGAGTACGAGAAGGCCCAGGCCGTTCCGGACCCCGCTCAGGCCGAGTCCGAGGAGTTCCGGGTGTTCCTGGGGCTGCTGCAGCGCTCGGTGGCCGATGACGCCTCGCGCTACTCGCGCATGGCTGACGGCATCCAGGGCGTGACCGAGGAGACCACGACCGGCGTGAACCGGCTGTACCAGATGCAGCAGACCGGGGAGCTCCTGTTCCCGGCAATCAACGTGAACGACTCTGTGACCAAGTCCAAGTTCGACAACCTCTACGGCTGCCGGCATTCGCTGGTCGACGGCATCTTCCGCGCAACCGACGTGATGCTGGCCGGCAAGGTCGCCGTGGTCTGCGGCTACGGCGACGTGGGCAAGGGCTCTGCGGCTTCGCTCCGCGCCCAGGCAGCGCGCGTGATCATCACCGAGATCGACCCGATCTGTGCCCTGCAGGCGGCAATGGAGGGCTTCCAGGTCCAGCGCCTGGAGGACGTGGTCGAGACCGCCGATGTCTTCGTCACCACCACCGGCAACAAGGACATCATCACCGCTGAGCACATGGCCCAGATGAAGGACAAGGCCATCGTCGGCAACATCGGCCACTTCGACAACGAGATCGACATGGCGGGCCTGGCAGCGACGCCCGGCATCGAGCGGATCAACATCAAGCCGCAGGTCGACGAATGGAAGTTCGCCGACGGCCACTCGATCATCGTGCTCTCCGAGGGGCGCCTGCTGAACCTGGGTAACGCCACCGGGCACCCGTCCTTCGTGATGTCCAACAGCTTCACCAACCAGACGATCGCCCAGATCGAGCTCTTCACCAAGAACGACGAGTACAAGAAGCAGGTCTACGTGCTGCCCAAGCACCTGGACGAGAAGGTCGCCCGCCTGCATCTGGACGCCGTCGGCGCCAAGCTGACCAAGCTGTCGGAGGAGCAGGCCGCCTACATCGGCGTGTCGGTCGAGGGCCCATTCAAGCCGGACGCCTACCGGTACTAGAATCTCCCCATGAGGACGTGCCCGATCCTGCTGGCCGCCGTCGTGGCGCTGCTGGCTCCTGCCGCGGCCGATGCGGCCACGACCATCGGGCAGGCCGATCCGGTGGGGACGTTGCCGGCGAACTGCAACCGCCCAGCTCCGGGCGACGAAGCGATGCGCAGCGCGCCCTACATCGTCCCGGCCGGCGGTGGCGTCATCACGGAATGGCGCTACAAGGCGAACGGCGGAACACCGACCGTCACCCCGCGCGTCTACCACGCCACCTCCACTCAGCTGATGCCCATTGCCGAGACGCCGGGCACGGTAATGACGGCCAACACGATCAACCGAATTCCCGCGCGGATCCCCGTTGCTGGCGGCGAATACATCGGCTTTGCCTTTTTCGGAGTCGGCTTCTGTCAGGTCTCGACCACCGATCCCAACGACGACTGGATGGACACGGGCGCAACCACGCCGGCGGCACCCCTTGGCGGCAGCGTGCCATTCGCCATCTCTCCTGGGAACCACCGTCTCACCATCGAGGCCACGCTCGAGCCGGATGCCGACAAGGACGGGTTTGGCGACGAGACCCAGGACGAGTGCCCGGCAGACCCGGCGAAGCACGACTGCACGCCGCCTGCGGCACCTTCGATCGACAAGCACCCTAAGAAGAAGACAGGGTCGGCAAAGGCCACCTTCGGTTTCTCCGGGGAGCCCGGCGCGACCTTCGCGTGTCAGCTCGACAAGCAGGCGTTCAAGGCATGCGGCGCAACCCGCAAGCTGAAGAAGCTGAAGGAGCGCAAGCACACCTTCCGGGTGCACGCGATCGACCCCGCCGGCAACGTCGGCCCGGACGCAGTCACGCGCTGGCGCGTGACTGGCTGACGCCCGCGCGCGGTCAGAGCCCGACCAACTCCGCCGAGCGCTCCCACGCCCGCACCTGGTAGGCGGGGTCCGTGCGGGTCCCGGCGGTCGGCAGGAAGCGCAGCCCGGGGGTGGAGGTGAAGAAGCGCCCGCTGGTAGTGCTCAGCGCGGGGTCGGTTGCCAGCCGGATGCCCATGCGTGCGCCTTGCTCAGGGGTGCGGATCAGCGGTGACCGCGCGAGCAGCTCGGCGGCGCGCTCGACAAGCGGGGTGTCGCGCACCAGGCCCGTGGCCACCACGCCGGGGCAGAAGCAGTTCACGCTCACTCTGGTGCCCTCAAGACGCTCGGCCAGCTCCTGGGTGAAGAGGATGTTCATCAGCTTCGACTGCCCGTACAGCTGCTCGGCACCGCGCAGCCCGACTGGGCGGGGCTCGGCCAGATGATCCAGGTCGACAGCCCCGCCAAAGCGGTGCGCCTCGGAGGCCGTGATGACTACCCGCGACGGCGCGGCTGCCTCGAGCAGATCCAGCAGCAGGTTGGTCAGCAGGAACGGGCCGAGGTGGTTGCTGGCCATCATCAGCTCGTAGCCATCGGCGCTCGGCTCGGGGTTGAACGTGCGCATGCCCGCGTTGTTCACCAGCACGTCGAT
>JAXDIE010000038.1:0-9629 GCA_034664165.1 Thermoleophilaceae bacterium
GGGTGCCGCGCTGGACAAGCAGCGAGACGACGGGGCCGCGGCCGGGATCCAGGCGGGACTCGATGACTGTTCCCGAGGCCTCTGCCCCGGGGTTGGCCTTGAGCTCCTGGATCTCGGCGATCGTGACGAGGTCCTCCAGAAGGCCGTCCAGGCCGTCCTTGGTCTTGGCCGAGACGTCGCGGAACTCGATGTCGCCACCCCAGTCGGCGGGAGTCAGCCCGTGCTGGGCAAGCTCGCCGCGCACACGGTTCGGGTCGGCGCCTTCCTTGTCGATCTTGTTGATCGCGACCATGATCGGCACCTCGGCCGCCTTGGCGTGGTCGATGGCCTCGATGGTCTGGGGCATGACACCGTCGTCCGCGGCGACCACGATCACCGCGACGTCGGCCACGCGGCCGCCGCGGGCACGCATGGCGGTGAACGCCTCGTGGCCCGGCGTGTCCAGGAAGGTGATGGTGGAGCCGTCGTGGTGCACCTGGTAGGCGCCGATGTGCTGGGTGATGCCGCCGGCCTCGCCGGCAGCCACCTCGGTCTGGCGGATCGCATCGAGCAGTGACGTCTTGCCGTGGTCGACGTGGCCCATGATGGTGATCACCGGCGGGCGCTCGACCATGTCGCCCTCGTCGTCGTCGTACTCGACCTCCTCCTCCACCTCGTCGGCCGCGCGGATGATCTCGACCTTCTTCTCGAACTCGTCGGCCAGGACCTGGATCGCCTCGTCGGAGAGGGTCTGGGTGAGGGTTGCCATCTCGCCCAGCTCCATCAGCTTCTTGATGACCTCCGCGGTGGAGAGGCCCAGCGACTCGGCAACCTCCTTGACCGTCGCGCCGGAGTTGAGGCGCGTTGCGACCTCCTCGCGCTCCTCGACGGGCGCGTTCAGATCCGGCTCGACCCACGGCGTGCGGCGGCGGCGCCCGCGACGGCGCGGCGGCTGATGCATGGGCGGGGGCGGGCCGGTGGTGCGGCGAGCCGCCTGTGAGTCGATGATGACGCGGCGGCGGCCTCCGCCTCCCCCGCCTCCCCCTGCTGCGGGGCGCGGGCGCGTGGGGCGTGCCTGGGCGTCGCCGGCGGGGGCATCGCCGGCGGGCGCGGCTGCCTCGGGCTTGTCAGCGGGCGCCTCGGCCTTCGCAGCCGGCGCAGAAGCTGCCGCCGGCTTGGCGGCGGGCTTGGCCTCGGCAGCAGCCTATGGCGTCGCCTCAGCCTTCGGCTCGGCCTTCGCCTTTGGCTCGGCCTTGGGCTTTGCTGCGGCCTTCGGCTTGGGCGCGAACGCGCGGGCGGCCTCGTCGACGTCGACGCTGGATGCGGCCGCCTTGGCCTCGATCCCGGCCGCCTGAAGGATCACGAGGACCTCCTTGCTGGTGATCCCCTTTTCCTTCGCTATCTCGTGAACGCGCTTCTTGGCCATCGTCTAGGCGCCCTCGGGCTCAGTCACCTCTTCCTTGACCGTTTCCTCTGCAGGCGCATCCTCTGCGACGGGCTCCTCGGCGGCAACCTCTTCGGCGGGCGCCGCTTCGACAGCCGCGTCCTGGGCGAGCGCCTCCTCGGCAGGCGGCTCTTCGGCAGCCGCTTCCTCAGCAGGCGCTTCCTCGGCCGCAGTGTCCTCGGCAGGAGTGTCCTCGGCAGGAGCCTCCGCGGCCGCCGCTGCCGCGGCTGCAGCCGCTTCAGCCGCCGCTGCCGCGTCGGCCTTGGCCTTGGCCTCAGCCGCGGCCTGTTCGGCCGCGAACGCAGTCGCCTTGGCCTCGATTTGGGCGATCAGCTCGGTGATCTGGTCGTCGGGGGCGTCTCCAGCCAGCTGGGCGATCGAGTCCTCGTCGAGCCCCTCGAGCACCACGACGTGCGGGGTCTTGAGCCGCTTGAGTGCCTGATGGCGCGGGAGGCCGCAGTAGATGGAGCCCGGCAGGGAGGCGTTCGGGCAGCGGTTGCCGCGGCGCATGATGGCGGCGCAGCGACCGGCCGTCTCCTCCTCGGCGTAGCCGATCTCCGACTCCTCCTCGGCGAACTCCGTTTCTGAGCGGATGTCCACGCGCCAGCCTGTGAGGCGGGCGGCGAGGCGGGCGTTCTGGCCCTCCTTGCCGATCGCCAGCGACAGCTGGTCATCGGGCACGATCACGGTGGCCTGCTTGTTGGTGTCGTCGACCAGCACCTCGCGCACGCGTGCGGGCGAGAGCGCCTTGGCGACGAACCGGGCGGGCTCCTCGTTGAAGGGGATGATGTCGATCTTCTCGCCGCGCAGCTCGGACACGACCATCCGGACGCGGGAGCCACGAGGGCCGACGCAGGCGCCCACCGGATCGACGCCGGCGGCGTGCGAGATCACGGCGATCTTCGAGCGGTAGCCCGGCTCGCGGGCGACGTTCTGGATCTCGACCAGCCCGTCGGCGATCTCCGGCACCTCGAGCTCGAAGAGCGCCTTGATCAGCTCCGGCGTGCGGCGCGAGACGATGATGCTCGGGCCCTTCGACTGCGAGGACACTTCGGTGATCACGGCCTTGACGCGCGCGCCGTGGTCGTAGCGCTCGTTGTCGACCTGCTCGGACTTGGGCAGCAGCGCCTCGACACGCTCGCGCAGCTGCACGAGCGTGTAGCGCGAGTCGGTCTGCTGGATGATCCCGGTGACCAGCTCGCCCACGCGGTCCTGGTACTCGTCGAACATCATGTCGCGCTCGGCCTCGCGGATCCTCTGGAGGATCACCTGCTTGGCGGTCTGGGCGGCGATGCGCCCGAAGTTCTCGGGCGTGACATCGCGCTCGTCGATCTGCTCGCTGTACTCGGCCAGGAGCTCGGGATCGATCTCGGGCTCGGGGGGCTCACGCAGCTCCCCGGTCTCGGGATCTACCTCGGAGACCTCCTCGACCTCGACCTCGGCCAGCAGGCGCTCCTCAAGGTCGGCGGGCAGGATCAGCTCGAAGACCTTGAAGTCAGCGGTGTCACGGTCCATGTCCACGCGGGCGTACTTGGCGGCGCCAGGCGTCTTCTTGTAGGCGGAGAGGAGAGCGTCCTCGAGTGCCGACATCAGCCGCTCTGCGGAGATTCCCTTCTCGCGCTCGAGGACCCCAACGGCCTCGACGATTTCTCTGCTCATTGTCAGTCCTCCAGCAGGTTGCTTCGCTTGATGTCCGCGTACGGGATCGACACGATCCCGTCTCCCGCGGCCACGGTCACTGAGTCGCCGTCTGCGCCCACGAGCTCCCCGGTGAAGCTCGAGTTGCCTCCGTGCTCGCCGCGGGTGCGGATGCGCGCCCGGCGGCCGAGGAAGCGGGTGAAATGGGAAGGCTTGGTGAGCGGGCGCTCGGGGCCGGGTGAGCTGACCTCGAGCCCGGTCTCGGCCAGCAGGTCCTGCAAATGGTGCGTGACTCGCTCACAGAGACCCAGGTCGACGCCCGCGGGGCTGTCGATCACGAGCCGGAGCACGCCGTCGGACACCCGCTCGACGGCGAGTACCTCGACATCTGGCTCCACTGCCCCAAGGGCGTGCTCGATTTTGGCCTGAATTTCTGTGCTCACTGCTTCCTCCAACCCGGTTCAGGGCGAAAAAAAGGTGGGCTGTGAAGCCCACCTCCAGGTGCTTCGTGACCGCTGGGCGGCCCTCGGCAGATGAAAGTCCAATCGCTCTCAGTATAGACACAGAGCGGTATCGGGCCCCTGCTACACCTCGAGCTGGAGGGTCACGGGCCCGTCGTTGACCAGGGCGACCTCCATGTGCGCCCCGAAGACCCCTCCCTTGGCGCCCAGCGCGGCCCGGACGCGCTCGTAGAGCGGCTCGGCGAACTCGGGCCGCGCGGCCTGGACGTAGCTCGGCCGGTTGCCGCGCGACGCGTCGCCGTAGAGGGTGAACTGGCTGACGCAGAGCACCTCTCCCCCGGTCTCGGCCACCGCGAGGTTCATCCGCCCCTCGGAATCCGGGAAGACCCTGAGCGCCGCGATCTTCCCCGCCAACCGGTCGGCCTCGGCAGTCCCATCGTCGGAGTGGATCCCGAGCAGCACTAGCAGGCCCGGCCCGATCTGGGAGACCACCGCGCCCTCGACACTGACCGCCGCAGAGGTGACGCGCTGAACCACTGCCCGCATCGGCGCAGTATCGCCGCTCGGAAGCGCTCGGGCCGTCGGAGCTAGCCCTGTCGGGGGAGATCCCGCTGCCCCACCCGTCTGGGTGATTGCGCATCCCGGCGCCCGGGTCATCGTGGAGGTATGTCACTCACCCGCGTCCCCGCGGATCGGCAGGTCGAAGCCGACCTGACACGATCCCGTCCCACGCCCGCCGAGACTGAGCAGACCTGGCTCGCCATCCTCCAGGAGCGGATGCCGGAGCTCCGCCTGCACTCCGACCGCGTGGCCAGCCTCGCCCAAATCGTCGGGGAAGACATGGGCCTTCGGCCACGAGAGCTCACGATGCTCCGGAGCGTTGCCGAGCTGCATGATCTCGGGAAACTCATCATCCCCCGGGCGATCCTGGACAGGGCCGGGCCACTCGACGGCGGCGAATGGGCACTACTTCACACCCACACCGTCGTCGGGCAGCGACTTCTCGAATCGATACCCGGCTTCGAGCAGGTAGCTCGCCTGACGCGCTCGACCCACGAGCGCTGGGACGGCGCCGGCTACCCCGACGGGCTGGCCGGCACGCAGATCCCGCTCGGCTCGCGGATCGTGTTCGTCTGCGATGCGTTCGATGCGATGACCTCACCTCGCCCCTACAGGCGGGCCATGACCAGCCAGACCGCACTCGGCAAGCTGCAGAAGGGAGCCGGGACGCAGTTCGACGCCAGGGTCGTGAGGGTGCTCTCCGCGATCGTCGCCGAGTGCGAGCCGGCGCCCTCCGCAGTGCCGGCTCTCAACTGATCGCGGCTTGAAGCGGGCTATATAGGGTCCGATTGTGGCCGCGGTTGATGTCGTTGACGGATATGTGGCGAAGCTCCCGGGCGACGCCCGTCGGCTGGCCCACGCCGAATGGGGCCTGACGGTTCCTGCGGAGGCCGCAGGCGGCTGGCCCCTGGATGTCGGGCTCCGGATATCCGACGAGCTCCTACGCGCTCAGGCGTTCATCGCCCCACACGACCCGGCCCAGGATGCCTGGACGCTGCTCCACTGGAACCGCCAGACCAGGCTCATCCGCTTCGCTTGCACCCGCAGCGGAGACATCTGGGCACACGGCGACGTGCCTGTCGCAGCCGTGACCGATGAGCTCGTGGACCGCCTGCTCGGCCTGCTGGTCGAGGCGGCGCTGGCGGTCAGGCGGCCCTGAGGCGGTCGCGATAGACGCGGTAATCGGCCCGCTCAGGGCGTAGGCACGCTGCCAGGGCCAGATGCTTGCGCGCCTCTTCCCGCCGGCCCGTCTTCTCCAGCGCGCGCCCCAGGCAGAAGTGCGCGTAGTCGTTTACGGGGTACTTCTCCACGACCACCGCGAACTCCTCACCGGCCTCCGCGTAGCGGCCCGACCGGAAGTAGGCGCGGCCCAGCGCCTCGCGCACGGAGGTCTTGTCCGGCTCGATGGCGCGGACCCGCTCCAGCGGAATGGCAGCAGCGGCGAAATCGCCGGCCTCGAGCAGCTCGCTGCCGCGGCGGTAAAGGTCGTAGGCGTCGTCACTCATGCGCGGCCGGCCGGCTGGGCGGCCCTCAGCCGCTCGACCTCATCGACGATCCGCGTGGCGATCTCGGTCTTCGCAGCACGCGGAACTGCGAGCGTCTGGTCCGCAGTGACTATGGCCACCTCGTTGTCGGGCGAGTCGAAGCCGATCCCCTCGACGGAGATGTCGTTCACGACCACCGCGTCGAGCGCCTTGCGCTCGAGCTTGGCGCGAGCGTGCTCCATGGCCTGTTCGCCGTGCTCGGCCGCGAAGCCCACGATCAGCTGATGGGGGCGCCGCATTGCCGAGACGGCAGCGAGCACGTCCTCGGTGGCCTCCATCTGCACCTCGAGCCCGGCCTTGCCGGACTTCTTGATCTTGGCGTCGACCGGAGCGGCGGGCCGGAAGTCGGCCACCGCGGCGGCCATCAGCAGCACGTCGGCTGACTCGAAGGCCTTCTTGACGGCGGCTCCCAGCTCGGCCGCCGTCTCGACGTCGACGTAGGTCACCGCCTCATCCCTGTCCAGGGAGACGTTGGCGGAGACGACCGTCACGTCGGCCCCGCGACGCGCGGCCTCCGCGGCCAGCGCGTACCCCATCCGCCCGGACGAGCGGTTGCCGACGTACCTCACCGAGTCGATCGGCTCGCGCGTGCCGCCCGCGGTGACCAGGACCTGGAGGCCATCGAGGGAATGCGGCTTGTAGTCGGCGGTGCCCGTCAACACCGCGCTGACGGCCACGGCGATCTCGGCCGGCTCCGCCAGGCGGCCCTCGCCGTACTCGCCCCGGGAGGCAAGCGGGCCGGTGCCGGGAGGAACGATCGTGGCCCCGCGCGCCTCGAGGGCCGCGACGTTGGCCACCGTGGCCGGGTGCTTCCACATCACGTTGTTCATCGCTGGTGCGATCACGAGCGGCGCGCTGGAGGCCAGCGCCGCGCTGGTGAGCAGGTTGTCGGCCAGCCCGGCCGCCAGCTTGGCGATCGTGTTGGCCGATGCCGGCGCGACCACGAGCACGTCGGCCCGCCGCACGAGCTCGAGGTGGGAGATCGGGTCGTGCTCCGGTGCCGGGTCGCCGGGGAACGCCCCGCGTGCGGAGTCGGGCTCGAACTCGTCGACCAGAACCGGTGCACCGGTGATGCCCTCGAAGGTTGCGCGCCCGACGAACTGCTCACTCGCCGGCGTCTGGACCACGCGGACCGCGTGGCCCGCCTTGGTCAGAAGACGCACCAGCTCGACGGCCTTGTAGGCCGCGATCCCGCCGGTCACTCCGACAAGGATCCGCGCCATCAGGGGGCTCCCCTACCGCCTAGCGGTAGTGGTACTTCAGCTTGCCGGCGGCGATCTCCTCGAGCGAGATCTTCAGGTAGTTCTTCGAGCCGGTATCGACCATCGGGGGCGGGTACTCGTCGAAGGTCCCCTCACCGAGGTTGTGGTAGTAGCTGTTGATCTGGCGGGCGCGCTTGGCGGCCACGAGAACACATGCGTAATGGGAGTCGACGTGCTCAAGGAGCGTGTCGAGGCGAGGCTTGATCAAGGTGATTACTCCTGGTGGTTGGTCAAAGGATGGTAGCGGCCAGCCCAACCAGCTCCTGCACGGCGTCTTCCAGCCTGTCATTGCGCACCACATGGCGAAACTCGTCCTTGGCCTTGAGCTCCTCGCGCGCCACCTCCAGGCGGGCCTCGATCACCTCGGGGGAATCGGACCCCCGCCCGATCAGCCGCGCCCTCAGCGCCTCGACCGACGGCGGCTCGATGAACACCTGGTGCGCCGTCGGGAGCTTTGCGCGGACCTGGCGCGCCCCCTGGACCTCGATCTCGAGCACAACACCCTTGCTCCCCGGCCGGTCTTCGACCTCCGACAGCAGCGTCCCGTAGCGGTTGCCGGCATAGGTGGCGTGCTCCAGGAACTGGCCCGCAGCCAGCCGCTCCTCGAACTCGATCGGCGAGAGGAAGTGGTAGTCGACCCCGTCCTCCTCACCCGGCCGCGGCGCACGGGTGGTCGCGGATACCGACAGCCGGAGGTCGGGGACACGCTCGAGCAGCGACCTGATCAGCGTCCCCTTGCCCACACCCGATGGGCCGGTGATCACGAGAACCGCGCCTATGGGACCCGCGCCCCTACTGACGGGGGCGGAGATACGAGACGAGTTCGTCCCGCTGGCGCTGCGAAAGGCCGCCGATGGTCTTGCTCGGCGAGATCCTGCACTGGGTGAGGATGCGATTGACCTTCACGCGGCCGTACTTGGGCACGGCCAGCATCAGGTCGAAGACCTTTGCGGTCTGGAGGTATTCGGGCGGATCCAGCAGCAGCCCGTGCACCTGTGTGCGCCCGGAGCGCAGGTCGCGCTTGAGCTGGGCGCGGCGCGTGCGGACATCGTTTGCCCGCTGAAGGGCATCCATGCGCTGGGTTAGTGAGCGCTCCGGGGCGATGCCGGGTGCCTTTGCGGGCGAGTCGGTGGCGGGCGACATGGGCGGCGATGATACACACGGACAGCGGGCGTTTTGGGGCTGTGAGCCGATTTATTGGTGAATTCGCCTCGACCTCGACCTCAGGTTTATGGACCTTTGGGGTACTTGACGGTATTCCCACCGTTTGCAGGGACTTTCGGATGGGCCTCAAGGAGAGGCCGGGATATCCCGCTCTTTCCGCAGAATTACATCGAGCTCTGCGGCGATCCTGGACCCCGCGGCGGGGTCTCGGAAGCTTTCTGTCCCCACCGCCACGCAGTGCGCACCCACCCGGAGAAAATCGGCCGCCTGTGCGCCTGTCGATATGCCGCCCATGCCCACCACGGGTATCGAGACGGCCTGACAGACGGTCGCGACCTGGTGCAGGGCGACGGCTCGCACGGCCGGCCCGGACACTCCACCGGAGCCGCCTCCGAGCCAGAGCTCGCCGCTGCGGGGGTCGAGCGCCGCGCCCCTGAGCGTGTTGATCAGCGATATCGCATCGGCCCCGGCGTCCTGGGCGGCCACGGCCACCGCGGCGGGGTCGGCGGCGTTGGGGCTGAGCTTGACGATCAGCGGCAGGCCGGCGAGCCCCCTTATGTGCTCGAGCATCAGCGTGGTCTCCAGCGGGTCGGTTCCCACGATGACTCCCGTCTCGACATTCGGACAGGAGATGTTCAGCTCGATCAGCGCCACCTCGGGGCGCTCGGAGATGGCCGCGACCAATGTGGCCACCTCTTCGCGGGTGAAACCCATCACCGAGACGATCAGGGGGACCGGAAGGGCCGCGAGCTCCGGCAGGTCGTGTTCCAGGAACCCGGCCAGGCCCTTGTTGGGCAGGCCGATCGAATTGATCAGCCCGGCGGGCGTCTCCCACAGGCGCGGCGGCGGGTTGCCCTGCCGCGGCTCGAGCGTGATGGTCTTGGAGACGAAGGCGTGGAACGGGAACTCGCGCAGCAGCGCGCCGCCGAAGGCCCGCCGGGCCGCGATGGCGTCGAAGGTCCCGGACCCGTTCATCACCGGCCCGGCCAGCGGAACCCCGCAGAGATCCAGCGTGCTCAATGCCCGGCCCCGGCCACCAGTGCCGTGTCCAGCTCGGCGGCATCCACCACAGGCCCGTCTACGCACAAGCGGATGTAGCCGGACTTTGTGGGCACCACGCAGCCGAAGCAGGCGCCGTAGCCGCAGGCCATCCCGGACTCCATGGCCAGCTGGGCGGGCACGTCGCGCTCGGCGCAGATCGCACGGACCCCTTCGAGCATGGCCGGTGGCCCGCAGGCGAAGACGCACGCGGCCGCGTCGCGCTCCAGCGCCTCCACAAGCAGCTCGGTGACAAGCGCCTTTCGACCGAGCGACCCGTCGTCGGTGACCACCGTGGGGTCGACCTTGAAGAGCTGGGCCGCTGCCGCGTGGGCGGCGGATCTGAACCCAAGGAGGACCGTGCTCTTGGACAGCCCCTGGTCGAGGCAGACGAGCGGCGCCGCGCCGATCCCGCCGCCCACCAGGAGGGCGCGCCCGAGCCCGCCCGGATCGAAGCCGATCCCCAGCGGGCCGGTCAACCAGAGGCCGTCGCCGCGCGCCAGCTCGGCAAGCCGCCTGGTCCCGGGGCCGACGTCCT
>JAXDIE010000052.1:0-10069 GCA_034664165.1 Thermoleophilaceae bacterium
TCGCCCTCCGGCGCGATGAACACCTGCGTCTTGTGCTTGAGCCGCCGGAACGCCTTGGAGTGGACGATCCGGTCGCGATCCCGCTGAAACGGGGTCCTGACCGGTGAATCGTCCTCCTCGACCACCCGGCGGGCGGGATAGGAGCGCACCGCCTGGGGCACCAGCCACATCTGCTCCCACTGCTCCACGCGGTCGCGGAGCGGCGCCAGGCGCGATTTGGGGACAGGGGTCGTCATCTTCTGACCGATTCTCCCAGGGTGGGCGGCGCGCTACGCTTGCGGCGGTATGTCCCGTCGAGACCAGCTGTTCCTGCTCGGCCTTGCCGCCCTCACGACAGTCGTGCTGGCGGTGGTCGCCCTGCTCGGAGCCCACGAGCTCCTGCACGCGCTGCCCCTGCTGGTCCTGCTGCTGCCGCTACTCGGCGGCCGCTACCTCGGCGAGGAGCGGCTGATCGTCCTGGTCCGCTCACACGCGGCCCGGCGCCCAGTGCGCGCCGCCCGGGCAACCCGCCCGGTGCGGGCGCCCATCGCACTTCCACGAGGCGGCCGTCTGATCGCCACCTCGCTCGCAGTGCGCCCGCCGCCCGCCGTTTTCGCCTAGGCAGCGACGGCACCACGACATCCCTCCGTCGCTCCCGGGCCTACTTTGGCGTACCCGGATTCCGACAGCGACAGGAGAAGCAGTGAGCTCACGCGAACAACAGAAGGCCGAGGCCCGCGCCGTGCGCGAGGCCAGCGAGAAGGCAGCAGCCGTGTCCGCAGCCCGCCGGCGGCGCCTCATGCAGCTGGGCGGCGCAGCGGTAGCGATCGCGGTGGTTGCGGTCGCCGCAGTCCTGATCACCTCGCATGCCGCCGGCACCCCGAAGACCGGCGCAGTTCAGGCGCTGTTCGAAGGGATCCCGCAGGACGGCCTGGCGCTCGGAGACCCGGATGCGCCCACCACCCTGACCGAATACGTCGACCTGCAGTGCCCGATCTGCCGGCGCTACGTGCTCGACACCCTGCCCACAGTGGTCAACGAGCTGGTCCGGACGGGCGACCTCCGGATCGAGATGGCGCCGATTGCCATCCTCGGCCCCGACTCGGTTACCGGCGCTGACGCAACTGTGGCCGCCTCCCAGCAGAACCTGGCCTGGCAGTTCGCGGACACCCTCTACCGCAACCAGGGCGCCGAGGGCAGCGGTTACCTCGACCAGGCCTTCGTCCAGAAGATCGCCGGCCTCACTCCGGGCCTCGACCCGGCGAAGCTGACTCTCGACTCCCCAGAGGTGGTCAAAGAGGTAACCCGGATCAACGGCCAGGCGAAGGACGCCGGCATCAACTCGACGCCCTCGTTCGTGCTCGGCAAGACGGGTGAGCAGGGCCAGCTGTTCCAAGGCGACTTCAGCGACCCAGCGGCCTTCGTGGCCCAGATCAAGGAGGCGAGTGGTGGATGAGCGACCCTGCCCTGAGAAAGACATCGATAGCGCTGGCGCTCCTGGGCGTGGCCATCGCGGGCTACCTGACCTGGGTGCATTACGCGGGGCTGAGCCCGGTGTGCGTGGGCGGCAGCCACGGCTGCGAGACCGTGCAGTCCTCGGACTACGCGGAGCTCGCAGGCGTGCCCGTCGCTCTTCTGGGCCTGGTGGGCTATCTGGCGATCCTGGCCACGACGTTCCTGGAGGGCTACACGTGGCGCGCCGTCGGCGCGGTGCTGGGCCTCGCGGGCACGGCGTTCAGCCTGTATCTGACCTACCTCGAGCTCTTCCAGATCCACGCGATCTGCCAGTGGTGCGTGGGCAGCGCGATCGTGATGACCATCCTGACCGTCGTGCTGGCCGGGCGCGCGGTGAAGTCGGCATGAGGCGCCTCCTCGCCGTATCGGCTCTCCTGTTGCTGGCGTTCGCGACACCGGCTTCGGCACACCAGGGTGACGCCCACTTCCTGTCGACCCTCAACCAGCTGAGCCCGGCGACGGATGGGCTGTCGCTCGAGGTCCTGAACTACGGGACGGATCTGCAGCTCACGAACCACACCGGCAAGACGGTGACTGTCATGGGCTACAACGACGAGCCCTACGCACGGCTCCTGCCCGACGGCACCGTCGAGGTCAATCACAACTCGCCCGCCTATTACCTGAACCAGGACACCTACGGCACCGCGACCGTCCCGCCCGGGCTGGACAAGAACACCGCGCCCGACTGGCAGGAGGTTGACAAGACGAGCCGTTTCGACTGGCACGATCACCGTGCCCACTACATGGGGAAGGGCGTGCCCCCCCAGGTCAGCAACTCGGCCGTCCAGTCCAAGGTGTTCGACTGGACCGTCCCACTCGAGGTCGACGGCAAGCCGGTCGACGCCGATGGCACGCTCGTCTGGCGGCCGATCGGCGGAGGCGGCCCACCCGTGGTGGCCATCGGCGCCCTGCTGCTGATCACCCTGGTGGGCGGCGCCCTCGTGGTGGTGGTGCGCCGTCGTCGCAGCGCGGACGACGAGGTCAAGGAGGCCTGGTGAGCCGTCGCCTCCTTCTACCCCTGGCCGCGATCGCGGCCTGCCTGCTGCTGCCCGCGGGCGCATCGGCGCATGCGCTGGTGGTCGGAACCTCGCCTGAGCGGGGCGCCACGCTGAAGGCGGCGCCGGCCCAGGTCGAGTTCGACTTCAGCGAAACCGTCGAGACGGACTTCGGGGCCATCCGGGTCTTCAACTCGGCGGGCGACGAGGTCCAGTCCGGATCCGTGTTCCACCCGGGCGGTGCGGGATCCAAGGCCGCGGTCAAGCTCAAGCCCGGCCTGCCCGACGGCGGCTACACCGCCACCTACCGGGTGATCTCCGCCGACTCCCACCCCGTGTCGGGCGGCTTCGTCTTCTCGGTCGGAAAGGGCAGCGCGGCTGGGCCCGGCGTGACCAGGCTGCTGGCCGGCTCCAACTCCGGCCCGGTCACAGCCACCGCCTTCTCGGTCGTCAGGGCCTTCCTCTACGCCGCCATCGCCCTGCTGGTCGGCGGCCTCATCTTTCTGGCCGCCGCCTGGCGCCCCGGGCTACGCCTTGCCGCGGGCGCCCAGGGCCCCGCCTGGGACGCGGCAGCACAGGCGTTCGAAGCCCGGCTTCGCTCGGTCCTGCTGATCGCTGCCTGCAGCGGCCTGCTGGCCACCGTGCTGGCCCTGGTCCTCCAGGCCGCCACCGCCACGGGCGACACCTTCTGGGCGGCACTGAACGCATCGACCCTGATCGAGCTCCTGGGCACGCGCTTCGGCATCATCTGGGGAGCCGGAGCGGTGGCGTGGATCGCAGTGCTGACCGGGCTCGCGGCTCGGCGAAGGGTCGCCCCCGCACTCTTGGCCCTGCCGGCCGCTCTCCTGGTCGCGGCACCGGCACTGGCGGGGCACGCCTCGACCCAGGGCCCCGTGGCCCTGCTCCTGCCGCTGGTCGTGATCCATGTTGCGGCCATGAGCAGCTGGGCCGGCGGCCTGGTGGCGATGCTCGCAGCGGTGCCGGCCGCAACATCACGTCTGGAGCCCGCCGGACGCACGCGCCTGCTGGCCTCCCTCGTCACGCGCTTCTCGGGCCTGGCTCTGATCGCCGTCGCCACGATCCTGGTCACCGGGATCGCCCAGGCCGTGATCGAGGTCGGCTCCTTTCCCGCGCTGGTCGAGACGGCCTTTGGCCGGGCCGTCCTCATCAAGCTCGTGCTGCTCCTCGTGCTGATCGGCATCGGCGTCTACCAGCGGCGCCGGGTGGTCCCCGCACTGGAGCGGCTGTCCGCGTCCGGCAACACCCCAGGAGCAACAGGAGCCACTCTGAGGCGGCTCCTGCGCACCGAGGTGTCGATCGTCGCCGTGGTGCTCATCGTGACCGGAGCGCTTGCGGGCTACTCCCCGGCCAACACGGCCTCGGGGCCCGTGGCAGTCACCACGTCGATGGGTGACACCACCGTCGACCTCACGGTCGACCCGGCCGCCGTCGGCCCCAACGAGATGCACATCTATCTGACCGACCCGCAGACCGGGACGCCGGCCGACGCCTTCAAGGAGTTCCAAGTGTCGGTGTCCCTCCCCGACAAGGGGATCGGCCCGCTCGACGCGGACGCCGAGGTCACGGGGCCCGGGCACTACACCGTGCCGGATGCGCCCTTCAGCGCGCCCGGGAAGTGGATCGTCCACCTGGAGGGACTGGTCTCGAAGTTCGAGCAGCAAACCGGCGACGCACAGGTCGAGATCCGGTGAGACAACGCAATCGACGAACGGAGACGATGATGAAGCTGAGAATCGGGCTGATCGCCTCGGCCCTGACATTGGCGCTGCCCTCGCTGGCAGCGGCCCACGTGACCGTCCAGCCCAATGAGGTGCCGGCGGGCGGTTACACGCGCCTGGACGTGCGCGTGCCCAACGAGACGGATGACGCCGCGACCAGCAAGGTCGAGGTGCAGTTCCCCGACGGGTTCGCCGGGGTCCAGTACGAGCCCGTGCCGGGTTGGAGCGTCGACATCCAGACCGAGAAGCTCGACACGCCGATCACCACCGATGACGGGGACGTGACCGAGCAGGTCAAGACCGTCACCTGGACCGCCGATGACGACCAGTCGATGTTGCAGCCGGGCGCGTTCCAGGACTTCGGCCTCTCGGTCAAGATCCCGGATGGCGCGGCGGGGTCGAAGCTGACCTTCCCCGCCCTGCAGACCTACGACAACGGCGACGTTGTCCGCTGGATCGGCGACGAGAGCTCGGAGGAGCCGGCCCCGACCGTCACCCTCGAGCCCGCCGAGGCGGAGGACGCGCACGCCGCCATGTCGGGTGAGGACACGGCCGGTCAGTCCGCCCCTGCAGCGGCGATGGGCGACCACCTGGCGCTCGTCGGCGTGATCCTGGGCGGGCTGGCGCTGCTGCTGGCCCTGGTCGCGCTGTTCAGGCGCCGCTAGAGGTGGGAAGTGGACAGCGGGGCCGGCCGCGATGCCGGCCCCGCATCCACGTCAGCTCTGGTTGGCCGATGCGAGCAACCAGAGCGCGAGGCTCGTGAAGCCGATCATCACCGCAAGCATCCAGTACTGGGAGCGCACCGCCAGACGCGGGTTGTCGTAGATCGCCAGCGCGCGATCGTGAGCCAGCATCAGCCCGGCCACGTGGCCGAACACGACGACGCCGACCTGCATGTACCAGTACGTCGCCTGCCCGACGATCCCGTAGTTGATCGGGATCGCGGCCGTTCCAAAGAGGTCGAGCCCCTGGCCCAGCGGGTCGGAGATCAGGTACAGCATCGACTGGCCCTGGACCACCAGCAGGCTGACGTAGTGGGCCATCACGTACGCGACGCCGATCGGCACCAGGCTGTGGACGAACGTCCAGGCCAGCTCGTGCGTCGTCTTGCCGCCGCCGACGCTCTTCGCGCCGAGGATTCCAAGGCGGTAGAAGCCGCCCACAAGGAAGATGCAGATGAAGAGGCCGCTTGCGAAGGTCAGCTGAAGCGTGACCGCCGGGCCGAGGGAAAGGACCCCCCAGAGCCCCTGGAGCGCCGGCACCAGAGTCGCGTTCCAGATGCCCCCGCTAGAGAAGCCGTCGAACGTGACGGACCCGATCATCACCGCGAGCAGCGCCACCGTGCCCGCCATGGGCTCGAACGCGGCCAGCCCGGACAGGATCCGGCGGCGGCCGATCTGCCCGTCCCGGCGCTCGAGCGGCGAGATCCGGGAGAAGAGGTTGAAGTAGACCGAATAGGCCTCGCCCCGTGCGATCCACGGCTCGATTCCGTACAGCGCCATGCCGATGAACGTGATCACCGTGTAGACGATGGCCGCGAGGGCGACGTTCCTGGGGATCGAGCCACCATCGGCGATCAACTCGAGCCAGACGAAGGCAAAGATGCCGATGGCCGCCGGCCAGTTGCCGAGCCCCTTGGGGTACGGGAGCGGCTCTGGCAGGCCGCCTCGCGACAGCCGCCCGGCCACCCACGCGAACGCCTGCGCGATGGCGCGCCACGGGTTGAAGGCATGGAACACGTCGCCGAAGATCACGCTGCCGGGTACGAGACCCACCCAGAAGATCACGTACACGAAGTTGGGGGCGAAGTTGGCAGTCGGGATCTGCTGCCCGGCGAGCCCGGAGTAGATCACGGCCAGTAGCAGGAGAGCGCCGAGCACCCCGCAGAGCACCTGCACCGCCGTGGAGCCGATCACGCGCCACACCACACCGGTCAACGGCGTCCACGTGTCCTCCTGGAGCCGTGGCTTTGGCCACAACACGGCCAGCGCCACGAACGAGATGATGAGCACGACTGTGGCGGCCCACCCGAACAGCCACTCCGGGATGGGCAGGTCGGCCCGCACCACCAGGCCGTGGGCCAGGGCCTGGGCCGGCCAGGCCAGTGCCGCCCCGGCCAGCGCGAAGGAGGCCCGCGTGATGTGGGACCGGCTCAAGGCGTGACCCGCAGCTCACCGATCGGGGTGGCGGAGTTCTCGAGCTCGATCTCGTAGATGCCCTCCAGGTCCGCGGCAAAGTCGAACTCCGCCTTCTGGCCCGGGCCGACGTCCTCGGCCAGGTCGTATCCGTGCACATGGACCTCCTCGGGCTGGTCCGCGATCACCTCGAAGACCACCTGGTCGCCCTGCTTGGCGTCGATCTCGGTTACGCCACCCTGAGGCTCGCCGCCGACGACCTTGATCTGGGTGGCCTCGGCGCCTGCGGGCTTGGTCTTGGTCTCGGCCGTGTCGACCGGGGCAGGCGCCGTGGGCGATGTCCCCGTGGGCGCAACAGTGGCCTCGTCGCCCGGCCGCAGCAGCACGAACACCAGAACGACCACCACGGCCGCCAGCACCACGAGCCCGACCTGACTGCCTCGAGACATTTCCAGACCTCCTGAAGTCGATTTCGCGCCGCAAACGCCCACGCGCGTGCGAAGGTTATGGGAGGTGACCCACGAGCATCATCACCACCACGCCGTCACACCGGACGCGGACAAGCGCAAGATTGGAGTCGCGCTCGGCCTGATCCTGGCCTTCATGGCCTTCGAGGTCGTCGTCGCGATCATTGCCGACTCCCTGGCGCTGCTCTCGGACGCCGCCCACATGCTCACCGACGCCGGGGCGCTGGCGCTGGCCCTGGTCGCGATCCGGCTGGCGGCACGCCCCGCCGGGGGCTCGATGACCTTCGGCTTCAAGCGCGCCGAGATCCTCAGCGCCCTGCTCAATGGAGCCACGCTTGCGGTGCTGGGCGCCGTGATCGTGATCGAAGCCGTCCAGCGGCTCATTGATCCGCCGGAGGTGAGGGGCGCCCTGGTGGTGGGCGTGGCCCTGGTCGGCATGGTGGTGAACATCGCGGCCGCCTGGATGCTGGCGCGGGCCGAGCGCCGCAGCCTGAACGTCGAGGGCAGCCTGCAGCACATCCTCACGGACCTCTACGCGTTCATCGCGACCGCCATATCGGGTGTGTTGATCCTGACGCTGGGCTTTGACCGGGCCGATCCGATCGCGTCATTGATCGTGGCCGGCCTGATGTTCCGCGCGGCCTGGAGCCTGACTCGCGACTCGGGACGGGTCCTGCTCGAGGGAGCGCCAAGCGGCCTGGACCCCGACGAGATCGGCCGCGCCATGTGCGCCGTGCCCAGCGTGTCAGAGGTGCACGATCTCCACGTCTGGGAGGTCACGTCCGGGTTCCCGGCGCTCTCGGCCCACGTCCTCGTGGGCACGGACGACGACTGTCACACCGCGCGGCTGGCCATCGAGGCCGTGCTCGAGGACCGCTTCCATCTCCACCACACGACCCTCCAGATGGACCACCGGCCCAGCACGCTGTTATCGATCACGGGGCCGGCTGGGCAGGAGAGCCCGTGAACGCCGCCGCGCGGCCGTAGAGCTTGTAGAGCTTGAAGGCCGCCGCATAGGACGGCTTGCAGGCCCGCTCGAACAGCGCATAGGCGTCGTCGGGGGCGATGACGGGGCCTGGCGCCGTACGCGCCGCGCTACCCTGACCGGACGATATCGGCCCCCCGTAGAAGCTCTCGAGAGCGCCGATGACCTGGTAGCGATCGCGCGCGTCAGTGTCGTTCCAGTCACGGCAGTCCGTGAGCGAGATCGACCCGCCAAGGCGAGCCGGAAGGTAGGCAGAGGTCCGCGACTGGGGCCCGGAGGCGCAGGAGCCGAGAACGAACGTCGCGCAGGCCAGCCCTGCGGCGACCAGCCGCCGGGTCAAGAACCAGGCTTGTCAGGCGTGTCGAACCACGGGCAGGTGGTGTCGTCGTAGCCCGATCCGGAGAGCGCCGCGAAGCAGCCCAGGAGCTCGGCCTCGTTGAGCGCGTCCGTGAGGCCGACGCTCATGCCCGGGTTCTGCCCGTGGTCGCAGCCGGGCAGGGAAGCGGGCGAGGTCGTGACCTGGGACCCGCCGGGGCCCGAGTTGCCCCACCAGCAGTTACCGGTATTACCGGCGAAGCTGTCCCACCAGAAGTCGACGCCGTTTGGCTTGGCCTTGCCACCGGGCGCCACGCCCATCTTGTTCCCGTAGAAGCTGTTTCTGTAGGACGTGGAGAGCGTGGTCGGGTCGCAACCCGTGACGGGCGTACCGATCGCCGGGCCGCACACGGTCGCGTCGGGAACCGCGAAGAGCATCGCCCCGCGTCGCCAGTTGTCGTAGAAGCGGTTGTTGCGCACGATGTTGTCGTTGCCACCCGCGATCCAAAGGCCCGTGCCGACCGGGAGCGGGACCGAAGGCGCCACATCGGAGCCCTTGACGTACGGGTTGAAGTTGTTGTCGTAGAAGTTGTTGTGCTCGACCAGATCCGAGTCCTGCGGGAAGCCCGGGTGTCCCGGCGCGGTGAAGACGTCGGTGGTGAAGCCCAGCGCGTTGTCGTAGAAGTTGTTGTGGTCCACGTGGGTCGCGTTGCCGTCGGTGCCGGAGTAGCCGCCGGCGTTGTGATGCGAGTCGCAGTGGTGCATGCGCTGGCTGTAGCGGAACGGGGTGCCGGGCTGACGCTGCGCGCCCGTATCCGAGCCGGCGCCCGGGTAGAGACCCGAGTCACCACTGCCGGCGGCCTCGCAGTTGCTCATGACCCCGTGGTCCTCGACGAATGTGAGCACGCCGTACTCGCCGTTGTAGAAGGCCTTGAAGCGGTCGATCAGGTAGCCATCGGTTTCAAGGATGTAGACGCCGTGCTCGGCCGCATGGCGGAAGGTCATGCCGCGCATCACGAATCCGTCGGCACGGTCCACCCGGATGCCTACGTCCTTGACCGGGTCGATCGGGCCATGGTTGCCGGACTTGACCCGGCCGGCGTCGACCACCACGTCATCGGCGCTCACGCCTGAGCCCTCGATCTGGAAGTTGCAGCGGATGCAGGGACCGGTGTTGGGGATCCCGAAGCGATCCTCGAGCGGCGGCGAGGGATCCGTTCCCGGCCCGGACGCGCGCCCCATGACCGCGATCAGGTTCTGATCGTTGGGGCAGTGCAGCTGGTAGTCGTAGGACAGCGCCTCGACCGAGCCCTTGTCGTTGAGGATCTGGTACTTGGCGCACGCGGGGTCGTGGGTCCTGGCCGCACGCGCGGTGGGCTCGGTGTAGAGCCCCGGCATGACGACGACGCGATCGTTGTTGCCGGAGGCCGTAACCGCCGGCTGGATCTCGTCGTACTTGCACATGCCGATCAGCTTCTTGTTGACCCGCAGCAGCATCTTGGCCCTGGCGGCGCTCAGCGAGCGGTGGTCGTGCGGCCGGATGTCATAGCCGTGCTTGCGCGCGTCCTGAACCGACTTGTTGAGCGTCTCGTACGAATCGTCGTTGCAGACCACCCGCGTCTGCCCCGGCTTGCCCTTGTCGAGGGCGGAGGCCAGCGAACGCGCCTTGGGCACCTTGCCGCCCGCCGCCGGCGTGATCGACTTGTCCGGGCTGGGGTCGGGGAAGTAGGACGCGCGCTCGATGTGCGCCGCCGCAAACGACGGCAGGGCCAAGCCCAAGCCGCACGCCAGAGCGATTCCCAGTGTCCCCCCCCGCGAAGTCATCGAGGTGATCATAGGAGACAGGAGGGCGTCATGGATGCACTCACCCGGCCGGCGCCGGCTCGATGTTGTCCGGGATGGCCAGCGACCCCAGCCCGTAGTCGATCTCGTAGGGCGG
>JAXDIE010000091.1:0-61798 GCA_034664165.1 Thermoleophilaceae bacterium
ACGCTCCGCAGGATGCAGTGGTCGGGCTCGAGCGCAATGAGTGGCGCGGGTCGGTCGAGGCCAGGCCCGTGCTCAGGGCGCTCTGCGCCACGCAGGCCGGGGAGGTCCGGCTCGCTGATCCCGCTCACGCCGACGGCACGCGGCCTGTCTGGGATCGCCGGGGACAGGGGATAGCCGGCGTCGCCGGCGAGCTTCTGCAGAGTGGCGACCTGGTGGTGGCAATGTGCGGCGATGCGTCCCGGCGCCGTGACGGACTGGGCCTGATCGCCGGGCTGGCGCCGTCGGGCCGCCTCGAGCTCGCCGAGTGGGGACAAACCGTCGACCCGGCGGCTCACATCCTCGCAATCGACCCGCCGGCGGCCGAGGAGCCTCCTGGGGGCTCTGGGCTGCTCGTCAAGGCCTGGGGCATACCCGAGGTCCAATTCGCGCTTTCGGTGGCTGAGCAGGCTGGAAACCTGCGGGTGCCGCTGGCCGAGGTCTACCGCGCGCTGCGTGATGCGGGTGGGTTCGCCGAAGGCGAGCAGCTCCAGGCCATCCTCGGGGGCCGCCCGGAGTGCCTGCTGGACATCATCTCGGAGCTTGGCCTGGGCACCGTGGCGCCCGGCAGCTGCCGGCTCGATCTCGATGCCCCGAAGGCCGACCTCGATGCCTCACCCACATACGCGGCCGCCCAGCGCCGACTGGCGCAGGCCCGGATCGCTCTCCGGGCCGAAGCCGAGTGGCTAGAGCTGCCAGCCGGCGAACGCCTCGCCGGTGAACTCGCGTAACCGCGCCACGTCCTCGCCGAGCAACTCCTTCAGCTGCTCCCGGAGGGCGTCGTCGATCTCCGGCCGCTCGATCGGCTTGCTGAGCGGCAGCACGCGGCGGGCGCGGTTGTAGTTCGGCCTCGAGAGGTTGTTCAGCGCCCAGGCACCGAGCCGGTTCAATCGCTCCTTGTCGGAGGTCACGTGCTTCTCCTCCTTGTACTTCTTGGAGTTGAAGCCGTCGTCGACGCCGACGAAGCGGAAGATCCGCTGGAGCGTCTCCATGCGCTGGTCGCGCAGGTTGCCCGAGTCGATGACCATGATGCTCTCGGGCTTGTAGTACGGCAGAAACTGGTCGAGCTGGAACATGTAGCGGCTGCGATTGACATAGGTCTTGTTGGCGTCGAGCAGGGTGGCCGCCAGGTCCCTGTGCTCGGCCCGCTTCGTGTAGTTGTGGATGTACTGCGACACCATGCGCGAAATCGGGTCCCGCACCAGGAAGATCAGCTTGGCGTCCGGGACCACCTCGGCCATCTTCTCGGCCACGCCGGGGAAGTGGGGGTGGGCGGTGTAGTTCGGCGAGGCCTCGCCACGCACGAGCGCGTTGTCGGGCCAGTGCTCCTCGTACCACTCCACGCCGTTCTGCCAGGTGCGTGTCTCGATGAAGAAGTTCAGCTCCTTGGGCTTGGACATGGCGATGTCCGGGTGCTGGCGGAGGTAGTAGTGGAGAGCGCTGGTGCCGCATTTCTGGGCGCCGATAACGATCAGGTTTGGTCGCATGCGGGCGCTACGTTAGTACCCCGGGCTCCGCCGCACCCGAGGGCTATCCTTAAACCATGGCCACGAACGGCAAGAACGGCGACTCTGCAACACCCGCTCCGCGGCGGAGAACAGCTGCGAAGAAGGCGACGGCGGTCAAGCAGGCTGCGCCGCCCGTCGTGCCTGCCGAGCGCACCCCTGTCGGCAAGACGCCGGAAGGGCGCGAGAGCGGGCCCGGGCGCGAGCTTCTGGCCGACCTCTTCGCCGTCATCGAGGAGCACGCGCCGGAGTCGCCCGAGCGCCAGCTGGACCGCGATCTGATCGACCGGGCGTTCACCTTTGCCTACAGCCGGCACGAGAACCAGCGGCGCCGCTCGGGCGAGGAGTTCATCACCCACCCGGTGGGCGTCGCCAAGATCTGCGCGGGCATGCGGCTCGACTCCGAGACGCTCTGCGCCGCGCTGCTGCACGACACCGTGGAGGACACCACGGCATCGCTCGAGGAGGTCGAGGCTGAGTTCGGCCCCGACATTGCCGCGCTGGTCGACGGCGTCACCAAGCTCACCGGGATCACGTTCTCGAGCCGGGACGAGAGCCAGGCAGAGAACTACCGCAAGATGATCATCGCGATGGCCCAGGACGTGCGGGTCGTCCTGATCAAGCTCGCCGATCGGCTGCACAACATGCGCACCATCGGCGCGCTGCCCAAGCAGAAGCAGCAGGACAAGGCACGCGAGACGCTCGAGATCTACGCACCCCTGGCACACCGGCTGGGCATCCACGCCATCAAGTGGGAGCTGGAGGACCTGGCGTTCGCCACGCTGCACCCGCGCAAGTACAAGGAGATCAAGGGCCTGGTCAATCAGCAGCGCAAGGAGCGCGAGGAGTACGTGGCGCGTGCCGGCCGCTACCTGCAGCAGGAGCTGGACGAGGTCGACATCGAGGCCGAGATCTCCGGCCGCGCCAAGCACTTCTATTCGATCTACGTGAAGATGACCCGCAAGGGGCGGGAGTTCAACGAGATCTACGACCTGACCGCGATGCGCGTGCTGGTCGACTCCGTCAAGGACTGCTACGGCACGATCGGCGTTGTCCACTCGCTCTGGAAGCCGCTGCCGGGCCGCTTCAAGGACTGGGTCGCCATGCCCAAGTTCAACATGTACCAGGCGCTGCACACCACGGTGATAGGCCCCGAGGGCCGGCCGCTGGAGATCCAGATCCGGACGCGCGAGATGCACGAGACCGCCGAGTTCGGCGTGGCCGCCCACTGGCTCTACAAGGACCCGGCGGGCCGCGCCGAGGGCCGCGTCGAGTGGCTCAAGCAGATGGTGGACTTCCAGGGCGACCTGAAGGACCCGCAGCAGTTCGTCGAGGGCCTGAAGGTCGACCTCTTCGAGGACGAGGTCTTCGTGTTCACCCCGCGTGGCGAGGTCAAGTCGCTGGCGGCCGGAGCCACCCCACTGGACTTTGCCTACGAGGTCCACACCGACGTCGGCCACCGCTGCGTCGGCGCCAAGGTCAACGGCAAGATCGTGCCGCTCCACTACGAGCTCAAGTCGGGGGACATCTGCGAGGTCCTGACATCGAAGAAGGAGCGAGGCCCCTCCCGGGACTGGCTGGCCCTGGCAAAGACGACGCGGGCGCAGTCGAAGATAAGGGCGTGGTTCCAGCGCGAGCGCCGCGAGGACTCCGAGCGGGCCGGGCGCGAGCTGTTCCACGAGACGCTCAAGCGCCAGGGCCTTCCGCCCCAGCGCATAACCGGATCCCCGCTGCTCGCCGACGTGATCCGCGAGATGGGCTTCAGGAAGGCCGACGAGTTCTACATCGCTCTCGGACAGTCGAAGATCTCCGCGCGGGTCGCCACCAACAAGGTGATGCAGCGGCTCAAGGAGGGGGACTCCGTCGCCGAGCCGGGCGTTGCCGACGACCTCATCTCCTCGAAGAAGGTGGAGGTCGCCAGGCCTGACGCCAAGTCATCGACCTACGGCATCAAGGTCGAGGGTGCCGACGACGTGATGCTGCGCCTGGCCAAGTGCTGCCGCCCGGTTCCGGGTGATCCCATCGTGGGCTACATCTCGCTGGGCAAGGGCATCACGATCCATCACGAGCACTGCTCCAACGTCAAGGCGCTGATGCGCAACCCGGACCGCTTCGCCAAGGTCGCATGGGACTCGGAGTCGGTCACGTCGTTCAGGGTCGAGCTGCAGATCGACGCGTGGGATCGCCCGCGTCTCCTCGAGGACCTGTCGCGGGCTTTCGCCGAGAGCGGTGTGAACATCATCGAGGCCCGCTGCATCGTCGACACCCCGATGGTCAAGGACCGCTTCGTGCTCGAGGTGGGCGACATCAAGGCGCTGAAGACCTGCATCCAGCGGGTCCGCAACATCGAGTCCGTGTTCGATGCCTACAGGGTCACGCCCACCGGCTAGCTAGGGGGCCGGCGCGGGCGTCGGCGCAGTTGCGGGCGGGGGCGCTGCAACCGGGGCGGCGGTCACCGAAGGTGCCGGGCGTTCCGTGGTCTCGAGGTCGATGTCGGGGAGGGAGCCGGCCACGTCCTTCCACTCCTGGGCAGTGGATGCCTTCTTGTACTCGTCCCTGGCGAGCCGCAGTCGGGGGTTTACCGGGTTCAGCCGCAGGGCCTCGTCGATCGCCCGGGTGGGGTCGCTGCCCGCGGCGGCCTGAGCCTGCGCCAGGCGGTAGAGCAGGATGGCGTTGCCGGGATCGACCGCGAGCGCGCGGCGCATCTGCTCCACCCCGGAGTCGGGGTCGCCGCCGTCGATCAGGCAGCGGCCGAGGACCACGTAGGGCTCGGCTCGCCACGGGGTCAGCGACTGGGCCTGTGTGGCGGCCCTGCGAGCCGCCGGGCACTCGCCGACCTTGAAGGAGGCGATGGACCGGTCAACCTGTGCCTGCGACAGCGCGACGCGCGCCGGCAGAACCGCCAGGGCGAAGCACGCGAGGCTCGCGGCGACGCGTGCGATTCCCCACGCGTCCAGCTTCAGGCCCCCGGCGTAGGTCCGGTTGAACAGCCGCGTCCGGCCCCGCCGGGCGGGGATGACCGTGAGGCTTGCGCCGCCGAGCGCGAACACCCAGAACGTGACGGCCGGGACCTGCCAGTCCCAGTCGACGGCACTGTGGAGCAGCCAGGTGACCATTGCGGCCACGAGCACGGCGCTCATCGAGCGGCGCGTCCCTGTGAGGCCCCGGCCAAACCCGGCGAGGATCGAGACCAGCGTGATCGTCAGCAGCAGGAGGCCGACGAGGCCGAGCTCCCCGAGGGTCTCGAGATAGAGGGAGTGCGCATTGACCTGGTAGCCCGGGAGGCCGTCCCGCTGGACCGCCAGGGCGAACGTGCCCGCCCCCTCGCCCGTGAGCGGGTGCTTCTCGTACTGGCCGATCGCCGAATCCCATACCTGGATGCGCCCGTTGCTCGCCGTACTGCCCAGACGCTGGGTGCCGGTCTCGAAGTTGTAGGTCGCGGCCGGCGCCCGGGAGAAGAAGCCATCCCAGGCCCGGGCGATGCGATCTCCAGCCAGGCCGGCGGCCAGGCCGGCGACCACGACGACCGCGATCAGCCCCAGCCCGATCTTCGCGTTGCGGCTGGCGTGGGCCAAGGGTGTCCGGATGTTGAGCGAGGACTCGACGCTGCTCAGCGCGAGCCGTATGCCGCCCGCCGCCACGAAGGTGAAGGCGATGACCACGGCGACGTGATGGCCGGCCGCCGGATGGGGGCCGGCGGTGACCAGATCCTTTGCGTTGATGGTCACCGCGAGTGCCACGACGGACGTGGGGACGACGGCCAGCAGCATCGCAACGGTTCCGTCGGCGCGGGCCAGCACGACGTAGAGCACGAGCCCTGCAAGGGCGGCGCCGATGGCGCCGCGCGACAGGGTCAGGTAGAGCGTGCACGCCAGGAGCGGTACGGACGCCGCTGCCAGTGCGCGCGTGAGGCGGCTCTCACCGATGCTCTTGGCAAAGTGGACGCAGAAGATCAACCCGGTTGCCGCGAGGACCCCGAGTGCGTTCCAGTAGGTGAGGGGGTAGCTGAGCCGCGCGTCATCCAGGCCGTTGGACATCGCCGAGATCAGGTCGGGCAGGAGCCGGGAGCCCAGGGACACCGCGCAGACGGCGACGATGGCGACGGTGATGGAGCGCAGCATCCAGCTGAGCCGGAGCGTCTCGGCCGGGAAGCTTCCGAACAGGAGCAGCGCCAGGAAGTACACGAGCATCCGGTCGGCTGCGAACACGGCCCGGCCCTCGGACCCCGACCAGTCCTTGGAGATGTAGGTCCAGACGACCAGGAGGCCCATCGCGACGAGGGCCAGCAGCAGAAGTCTCGAGAAGGACGCGGCCGTCACGGGGAGGAAGAGCAGACGGAGCCCCAGGACGATCGCCAGGAACGCGGCGGCCAGCGCCGTGGCACCGGGGAAGTAGCCGCCCGCGGTGAAGGCAAAGAAGAGGATCATCCCGCCCGGGAGCAGGGCGAAGAAGAAAGCGGCCAGCCGTGACCGCTCGTAGCCGTGGGCTTCCGAGACGAGGTCGGGCTCGCTCGCGGGCTGGGTGGCGGGCTCGGGGGAGAGGCTCACGAGCTGGGCCTTGCATTGTTTGTGATGGCCGATGCGATCCGCTCGAAGTCGTCGGCCACACGCTTCATCCCGAACTCCCGGAGGACCCGTGCACGGCCGTTGGTGGCCAGCTGGGCGGCCATGTCGGGGTCGTCGGCGAGCTTGATCACGGCCGCGGAGATCGCGCCGGGGTCCTCGGCCGGGACCAGAAGCGAGTCTTCGCCGTTCCGCAGGACCTCCGGGATGGCCCCGATGCGCGCGGCGACGACCGGTACGTTGGCCACAAGGCCCTCGAGCGCGACCCGGCCGAACGGCTCGTTGAAACGCGCGGGATTGACCAGGATGTCGGCCGCCGCGTAGACATCGGCCACGTTCTCCACGAAGCCGGCAAACGTGACGTGGCTCTCGACCCCGAGCGACTTGGCCAACCCCTGCAACCGCCGCTCGAAGGCGATATCGACCGGCCGCGCGTGGGGTGCCCCGGCCAGCAGGAGATGGGCATCGGGATGGGATTCGAGGATTTTCGGCATGGCCCTGATCGTAAGATCCTGCCCCCGTGCATGTGTGACGTTCCCGACCACGGCAACCATTGGATGGGCGTTACCCAGAGCGAATTCGGTACGCACCTTCTGCGTGTCGCCCTCGCCGTGGTACGGATCGATTCCGGGGCAGATCGTCTCGACGAGCGGACTTCCGCTCGGCCCGAATTGGGCTGCCACCGCGTCCGAGGAGCAGACGATGGCGTCCGAGAGCATGCGCAGGAGCAGAACGACCGCGCGGGCGCCGACCGAGCGTGCAGGGCCGTGTACATAGCCCTTCTCGAAGATCTCGGCGACGCGGACGATCGTGGGAATGCCCTCGAGCCGAGCCGCCATGAGCGCCGCGGGCAGAACGCCAGTGGCGATGACGGCGAGGTCCGGCTGGGTCCGGCGGATGTGCTCGCGGAAGGCCCGGAACTCGCGGGTGAACCGCAGCGGCAGGCCGATTGCCGCGCGGACGCTGCGAGGAACGGTGAGTGGCACGTACGGCATGGGGGTGACAGTCGCGAGCGCCTGGTAGGACCGGGCGACCGTGCCGGGAAGCGGCGCACCGCCAGGGAGGGGAACGATCACCTCGAGCGGGCCGGACTCCGCCAGTCGCTCGAGGCTGGGGTAGAGGGTCTTGGAGGGCCCGCTGGTCTCGGACAGATGGAAGACGGCCATGGTCCTCACGAGAACTCCCCGATCGTGGCGAGCATCCGCTCGAGGAAGTTCTCGCGGGAAAACGTGGCCGCCCGGGCAGCGAGCGCCGACGGGTCCCAGGTCCGGCCGGCGACCTGCTCGACAGCATCTCGCAGCAGTGCGGGATCAGGCTCCTCGAGCAGGAGCCCGTCCTGGCCGTCGCGCACGATGTCGCGCGCGCCGCCGCGGTTCAGCGCAATGACGGGAGTGCCCGCCGCCATGGCTTCGACCATCGTGATGCCGAAGTCCTCCTCGCCGATGTGGATGAAGCCCGAGGCGCTCTCGTAGAGCTCGGCGAGTTCGGCGCGCGTGAGCCATCCCCGCAGCTCGACGTTCGGCGGCAGGGACTCCCTGAGCGTCTGCTCCATCGGCCCGACTCCGACCATCGTCAGCGTGTAGGGGAGGTCGCGGAAGGCCTCGGCGACAACATCCGGGCGCTTGTACTTGACAAGCCTGTGGACCCAGAGGAAGTGTCCCGGCTGCTTCGGCCGGCCTGGGCTGACGTCGGCGACGTCGACGGGCGGATGGACCACCACGGAGTCACGATCGTAGTAGCGCTGAATGCGCTCCCGCACGGCCTGGGAGATGGCGATGAAGCCATCGGGCCGCTGGGCTGCGCGCCGGTCCGCGCGGCGCATGGATCCGCCGAGGGCGGACAGCGCGAGGCCGCCGACTCCCGTGAGCCGGCCGCCGTCCGTGTCGGGAGCCCATGCGTAACGCATCGGCGTGTAGCAGTAGCAGAGATGCAGGACCCCGGGCCTGGGCCGGACGTGCGAAGCGCACGCGTGCGAAGACGAGATAACCAGGTCGTAGTCACCGACCGGAAGCCTGCGGTAGTAGCGCGGCATGAGCGGCAGGAGATAGCGCCAGCGGCCGGGGTCGTGGCCGACCTGGCGGATCCCGGGGAGCCCCGCGAGGCGGGACTCCCGCACAATCGCCTGGCTCAGCTCATCCGGCAGGAGGTCATGGGCCGCGTGGAAGGTCAGGATGTCCGGCTCGTATCCGGGCGCGAACAGCCCGGAGCGCATCGCCTCGACCGTGCGCTCGGCTCCGTGGAAACCCTGGAACCAATCGTGGACGATGGCCGCCCGCACGCCGGAGATCCGCTCCATCAGGATCCGCCGGAGGTGTAGACCGCACGGCGGGAGGCACCGGCGCGGAGGCCGCGCGCCGGGGCCAGATTCACCGGGCGGCGGCCAGGCGCACCGGCGCGCCGGTACTGCCGCCATTCACGGAGCCCGGCCAGCCTTCCGCGGAGTGGCGCCAGCGAGCGATCAGTGATGGCGTGGGCGACCACATAGGCGATGTCATAGGCCACCATCGCGGCGCCGTGGCGGCGAAGCAGCGATGTGTCGGCGTTCTTGGCGAGTAGCCGGATCCGGTTGCGGCCCACGTGGTAGTGCTTGAGCGGCGATCCGTGTCGGGCGGTGGCCGAGTGGTGATGGTGCACGAGCGCTGACGGGACGTAGAGGCATCGCCAGCCGGCCATCCGCGCCCGCCAGGCCACGTCTGCGTCCTCGACGAAGGCGAAGAAGCTCTCGTCGAACCCGCCGATCTGATCGAGCATCGACTGGCGATAGAGCGCGGCGCCACCGGAAGCTCCGAAGACCTCCAGGGGCTCCAGGTCGGTGGGCTCGGGATCGAGCCCGAGAAGGCGGTCATAGGCCACTCCGAGCGTATCGACCTCCAGGCCGGCCGAGTTGATCTTGGGAGGGGTGCGCGCGAACAACATCTGCGCGGCAACCGAGCCGATATCGGCGGCGGAGGTCGCGACCGCCAGCAGGCGGGCGGCTGCATCCGGCTCGATGACGGCGTCGTTGTTGAGCAGGAGGATCCACTCGCCGTCGGCACGGCGCCGTCCCTCCTCGACGGCGGTGGCGAAGCCACGGTTGTCGGGGAACTCGATCAACAGGGCGTCTGGATCGTCGGCCTTGACGCGTGCGCAGGAGCCGTCGGCCGACCCGTTGTCGACGACGATCGTCTGGCCACCACCGGGGACACGGGCAAGCGCCTCCCGCAGTGACGCCAGACATTGGGCCAGCAGATCCTCCCGGCGGTGGTTCACGACGATGGCGGAGATGGCCACCGTGGTCACAGGGCAACGGTAGCGCGCTCGGGTACCTTGGCGGCGTGACACGTCCGGCCATCGCGGTGATAGCCCCGTTCGCGGGATCGCCCGAGGCGGCCGGGGTGATGTTCGACGCCCTGGGCGCCCTGGCTCTGGGCCCAGGTGATGACCTGGTGGTGGTCAACAACGGCGCACCCGGGCTGGAACCCCCGGGAGGGGCGGTCCGGGTGCTCGACGCCGCGGCCGTCCGATCGTCCTACTTCGCCCGCAACGCCGGGGCGCGGGCAACCAGTCAGGAGTGGCTGCTGTTCATCGACGCCGACTGCGTCCCGGTCCGTGACCTGCTCGATCTGTATTTCAGCCCGAAGCCCGGAGAGGCTGTGGGGGCGCTGGCAGGGGGCGTCGTTCCCCAGGAGCGAGCGGGCAGCCTGATGGAGAGGCACGCAGTTGCGCGCCGGCTTCTGGACCAAAGCGTGTTCCTTGCGCGCGAGCGTCCCTTTGCGGCGACCGCCAACCTGCTGGTCCGCCGCGAAGCCTGGGCAGCGGTGGGTGGCTTCAGAGAGGTCCGTTCCGGTGGAGACGTCGACTTCTCCTGGCGCCTCCACGAGGCGGGATGGGGCCTGGAGACCCGCCCCGGCGCTTCGGTCGAACACCGGCATCGGAGCACCCTCTCGAGCTACCTGCGCCAGCGCGCGCGCTACGGCGGCGGCGCGGCGTGGCTGGCGGCCGCCCATCCGGGCGCCCGCGAGCCGGCGCGTCCGTTGCGCGGCGCCGCACGCAGCCTTCTGGCGGGGATATCGGCGGGACTGCACGGGAGAGGAGAGGAGGCCGCGTTTCTCGGGATTGACTCGCTCGGCTATCTGGCGCACGCCGCCGGGGCGCGCAGGTCGAACGTGCCGGGCTAGCTCTCGAGGGGGCTGTCGGATCCCCGCCGGTAGACGCGTGCCGTGGCCCTGTATTCAGCCGCGCGCCCGGCCCGGCCGCTCAGGCGCAGGATCGGCACCCGGGCGATCGCGCCGGCCCACGTGATCGCGCGGATGGCACCGGCCCGGAGGCGGCCGTAGTGGGTGTCCAGAAAGACCAGTTCGCTGCAGGCAACGCGTGCAGCCCGGTCGGGGTCCGACCAGCGCTGGCGGTTGGAGAAGTTGCCCACGTGGACCACCAGGGAATCGGCGACGAACCGGGTGCGCAGCCCGCGCAGGCCGACCCGCCAGGCCAGATCCTCCTCGGATGCGTACATGAGCGCCCAGTACCCGCCGAGTTCCCTGAACAGGGCCGTGTCGATGCCGATCACGGCGCCCATGAGCCAGTCGGCGTCGCGGGAGTGGGCGTGCGAGCTGTGCTCGGGCGCGATCCTGGCTTTCAGGCGGTCGGGCATGAGGCGGTGCAGGCCGAGATTCACGACCAGCGCCCGGCCGATCCCCGGAAAGCGGGCCAAGCCGGGCTGGGCGGTGCCGTCGGGGCGAACGTAACGCGGCGCCACCAGCCCCACGCCGGGCCGGCCGAGCTCCTCGACCAGGCGGCGCACGGAGTCCGGATTGACGAACTCGACGTCGGAGTTGCAGAGCAGGACCACATCGCCCCGGGCCAGTTCGGCCCCCTGGTTGATCGCCGCGCAGTAGCCGACGGGCTCGGGGTTACGGACGGAGCGGATGCCTGTCCGCTCGCCCAGCAGCTCGGGGGTCGAGTCCGTGGAGGCGTCGTCGACCACGACCACGTCCAGCTCGCCCGGCCAGTCCTGCGCCTCGAGGCTGTCCAGGCAGGGCTCCAGCACGGCGCGGGCGTTCCATGCCGCGATCACGACTGAGCAGGACGGTGGGGTGGTCAGGGGCAGCGGAAGGGGAGTTCGGCCTGGATGTCGGCGAGCCGGGGCGCAGAGCGATCGCGCTCGGACAGGATTGGAGAGGACTCGGGCCACTCGATTCCCACAGCGGGATCGTCCCACGCGACCGCACGCTCGAGCTCCGGCTCGTAATAGCCCGTGCAACGGTAGAGGACGTCGGCGACCTCGCTTACGACACAGAAGCCATGGCCGAAGCCGATCGGGATGTACAGCTGGTGGTGCCCGGCGTCGTCGAGCTCGAATGCCTCCCACTCGGAGAAGGTCGGGGAATCGGTGCGCAGGTCCACCACGACGTCGACGATCGCGCCACGGGCGCAGCGCACGAGCTTTGCCATCCCGCCTCCGACCTTGAAGTGGATCCCCCGGAGCACGCTCCGGCCCGAGCGCGAGTGGTTGTCCTGTACGAATTCGTCGGCGATCCCCACCTCGGCGAGCCCGTCCTGGGTGAACGTCTCGACCAGGAAGCCGCGATCGTCACCGTGGACATCCGGCGCGAGCAGGACCGGGCCCTCGAGGCGGGTCTCGAGTTGCTGAAACGCCATGGCCGCCTAGAAGGCGCCGTGGCGCCGGAGCACCGCCGGCAGGGTGCGGATCAGGAGCTTGAAGTCCTTGCGCAGACCGTAGTTCTCGACGTATTCACGCTCAACCGCGATCCGCTCCTGAAAGTTGAGCTCCCCGCGCCCGTGCACCTGCATCGGGCCGGTGATTCCCGGCCGCATGTCGAGGCGGAACTTGAGGTCGGCGTCGTAGCGCGCCACCAGGCGCGTCTCCTCGGGGCGCGGGCCCACCAGGCTCATGTCGCCACGCAGCACGTTGATCAACTGGGGCAGCTCGTCGAAGCTCCAGCGCCGCAGAAACCTTCCCGCCCGGGTCACCCGCGGATCGGCCTTGATCTTGAACATCGGCTCCGCCAGCTCGTCGATGCGGACCACCTCCGACAGCCGCTCCTCCGCGTCGGCCACCATCGTGCGGAACTTGATCATGGTGAACGGCTCCCCATCCTTCCCGGTGCGGGTCTGGGTGAAGAAAACCGGGCCGCGGGAGTCGAGCTTGACGGCGAGGCCCACCAGGACGAACACCGGGACGCTGAGCACCAGCAGGATGCCCGAGCCGGCCACGTCGATCGTCCGCTTGATCAGCTGGGTCGAGCGGGAAGCGTCCCATGTCTTGAACTCGATGAAGGGAAGCTCGGCCAGGTGGTTCAAGCGCACCGCGGTGCCGAGCATGGCTCGGAGCGGGGGCGCCACGCTCAGCTTGGTGCCCATGGAGCGGCACGTGACGACAACCTGGGAGAGGGTCCGCTCATCCAGGTCGCTCGCGGCAAGGACGACACGCTCGATGCGCTCATCGGCGATCGTCTGGCGCAGGTCGGCGTCGTCCAGGTGGATGGCGGCGACAAGCTCCAGGTGGTGGCCGGGCTCCAGCTGGAGCTTCCGGGCCACCGAGTCCGCGAGCGGGCCCTCGCCAACCACAAGGCCACGCTCGGCGGGCACGACGCGCCTCCAGATGCCGCGGGCGAGGATCCGCAACACGAAGGAGACGAGCAGGACGTTGAACCAGAGGGCGACCGCTCCGGCAGCCGTCATCGGGGCGGGCCCGAGGGTCAGGATCAATGTGGTGGCAGCGGTCGAGACCGTGGCCCAGTAGAAGAGGTTCGGAAGCTCGTCGGAGGTGAGGTGCTTGATCCGCGAGTGGTCGTTGTCGTAGAGGCCGTGCATCTTCGCGATGAGGATCCACATGGGCAGCAGGGCGAACGTCCACAACGTGACGGCGAGGCCGCCGGCGAGCCTGCCCGCGGCCAGCGCCCCGAAGAAGATGGCGATCACATCGGCCGCGGCGAGCATGCGCCGGAGGAGGGCGTGCTTCCACGGTCCCTCGCGATTCTTCAGGGAAAACGGCCTGCGATCTGGCTCCGGTCCGGGAAACTGCTGATCCACGGCCGAGGGCTTGCTCCTCTGGCTGCTCATGATCCTTCGATTGAGGGCGGCTTCAAGGGTTTCACGGTCCCGGTCACGGCGCAAGCCCCAGATCCTCCGGCAGGGCAGGGGCGGGCGCCAGGCGCTCATCTGCGCGGAGGTACACGGATGCGAATCCAGCCGCCAGGGCGCCGGGGAGGTCGTCCGCAGCGACCAGCAGGCGGGCCTTGCTGTGCCACAGGGCCCAGTCGGTCGGTGCCCGCGCGATTGCCTGGTCGGCCGCCGCCAGGGCCGCCGGGATGTCGCCGGCGCGCTCCTGGGCGAACATCTCCTGGAAGCGAGGAGCGGCGGCCCATGGCTGCAGAGCGCGTGCCTGCCGTGCGTACAGGATGGCCTTCGGGAAGTCGCTGACGTCAAACGCGTCGCGGCTCTGCTGGATCTTGTACTCGGTGAAGAGGGAGCTGGCGCTGGCCAGTATCGCCACCCAGCCGATGAGGATCACAAGCACCCCGAAGCCGAATCTGCCGCGACCGGACTCCGGGGCGGGGGAGAGCGCGGGACCGGCCAGCAGCGCGGCCGCCAGCATCGCCGGGACGAAAGCCGCCGGGAGCTCCCAGACCCAGTCGATCGAGCACGCGAGGATTCCGGTGGCGAGAAGCGCCAATGCAGGGGCCAGAGCGGGGTCTCTGATCTCGTCCCGCAGCCGCCGGAAACCGGCCACAAGCGGTGTTATCAGCATCATGAGGATCAGGAGAAAGCCCGGGGCGCCGAGGTCGCCAAGGGTCTCCAGGGGTAGCGAGTGGGCGTTCTCGACGTAGAGGGGCAGGGTCCCGTGGGCGCCCCACCAGCCCTGGAAGCCACCGGCTCCGATCCCGGTGAGCGGAGCGGACTCGAACGCCTCGAAAGCCGCGCTCCAGAACTGGTATCGCCCGCTGCCCGAGTCGTTGAACAGATGGCTCGAAATCTCGACGTTGGAGGTGTCGACCGCGGGCGGCGCCGTGAACTGCTCGATGCGCTGGAGCGGGTTGGCGAACAGGAGCAGCAGGATGATCAGCACCGCGCCGGCGCCCAGGGCGACCGGCCGGACCCACGGCGGCGCCTTGCGGCGCGAGAGGCTCGCCAGGCCGTGGTCAAGGAACCGCCTGAGGACACCCGCGGCCAGCGCCGCCGCGAGGGCCACCACGAATGCGATGTGGGCCTGGCTGAGCCCCGGCTCGGTCAAGACGAGGCCGTTGAGGAGCGCTGGGCTCCCGAGCACGAATCCGATCGAGATCAGCGTGGTCAGAAGGCCTAGGCCGAGGCCCGCGGCCACGACGCCGCGCCGCCGGTCGGCCGCAAGGAGCACGACCACTCCGACGCCCAGCGCGGCCATGCTGCCGCGTGAGGACGTGAAGAACAGCGTGAGCGCCAGCAGCGGCAACGTGGCGGCAGCCAGAGCGCGCACCCACCGTGTCTCCGCGGCGGCCGAGAGCCATCCCATGAGCAGGATGGCGCCTGCGGCGACCATCCCGTCGCCGTTCCAGTAGTTCAGCGGATAGGCCAGGCGGGCGAGGGTGTCGGGGCGCTGGAGCTGGATCTCGGCCGGCGGGAACAGGCCGGGCAGCAGTCTTGAGAAGAGGGCGATGAGGCTGACGGCCACGAGGCCGATGCCCAGGCCGTGAAGCCACGTGCGCGCCGATCCGTGGCGGGTGGCCAGGACGACCACCAGGAACAGGCCCATGTAGGACAGGACCCGGATGAGCTCCTGGAACGTACGGCCGTCATCGCTGCCCCAGAGCATCGACGCGCCGGTCAGGAGCGCCAGCGCTCCGAGAGCCGTGCCGGTGACCAGCGCGGGGCGGGGGATGGCGGTGCGCGGCCAGGCCCCGAAGGCCAGCCCGAGGATGATCGCGGTCCACAGAACCGCGGTACACACAGCCCTCACGACTGATCCCTGTCCGCCCTGCGGGAGCGCGATCGCTATGAAACCCGCGGCGACCAGCACCGCAACAAACAGCGCCGTCCGGTGTTCGGTTTCGCTAGGGTGCCCCATCCATCGACCGCCAGGAGTGTTTTCCCCTTGACGACCGACCGACTGTTCTCCGACCATCTTCATAGCGCCAAGGATAGGCCGCGCATCCTTGTAACCGCCCTCGTCCTTGTTATCGCGGCGCTTCTCAGCGTCCCGTCCGGCGTTCTCGCCGACGAATACATCCCCAGCGGTGGCGAGGGTGGCAACCACGGCGGAGGCGGCACGCCCAAGGACAGCGGAAGCTTCTCCGTGCCGGGCGCCCCCAAGGGCGACACGGGCGAGCCCGCCCCGGTCGAGACCACCGAGACCCCGGTCGCGCCGACCGGCCCCACGCCTGAGCAGATCGCGGCCGAGAAGCAGGCCCGCAAGGACGCCAAGGAGAAGAAGGCGCGCCTGGAGGCCAAGAAGGCTGCCAAGAAGGCCAAGCAGGAGCAGAAGCAGCTCGAGAAGGAAGCTGCCGCCGCAGCCCAGACCGAGACGCCCGAAGGCACCCAGACCGCGGCCGACGTGGCGCGGACGGCCTTCGAGGGCGACGACGCCGGACCGCTGCCTATCGTGCTCGGGGTCCTGCTGCTGATTACAGGAATCGGCCTTGTGATCCGATACCGGCGTACGGGACGTAGTTCCTAGCCGGGCGCCTGTCGGTCGCCAAGCACCATGAATCAAGCAATCCGCACATCTGCACTGTCTCTCGCCGCCCTGATCGCGGTGCTGGCTCTGGCCGGCCCCGCTGAGGCCAAGGGCCTGGTCTTCGGCGTCCACGCGCAGAACTCGCTCAATGCCGTCGAGGAGCAGCGCATGGGCCAGGGCAACGTGGGTGCCATTCGCCAGATCTTCCGCTGGAGCCAGGTCGAGCCCGATCCGGACGAGCCCTACAACTGGGGCCTGCTCGACTACCTGATGCGCCAGGCCGGTAGGAATGGCGTCGACGTGCTGCCGGTCATCGTCGGCACGCCCTCGTGGGCATCGGACAACCCCTCGGCCACGGCGGCCCAGGGCTCGCAGGCCTGGCCCACCAATGCGGTGGGGGCGGAGCGCCTCAGGCTGTTCATCGCAGCGATCGTCGAGCGCTATGGCCGCGGCGGCACGTTCTGGGCCGCGAGCCCCGACGTGCCCTACCGGCCTATCAAGGAGTACCAGGTGTGGAACGAGCCGAACCGGCCGCTGTTCTCACCCGGAGGCAACCCGAACGCCGCTCTCTACGCGTCGCTGTTGGCTCAGGCCAACGTGTCGATCAAGTCACGCGACCCGCACGCCAAGGTGCTCATGGCCGGGATGCCAGAGCGGACCACCACGAGCAAGCCGCTCGACAAGTACCTGAAGCAGTTCTACGAGGTGCCGGGCGTCGAGAAGATCTTCGACATCATGACCCTGCACCCCTACGGGGTCGACGAGCGCGGGGTCGAGGGCGCCATCCTCCGGATGCGCAGCCTCCTGAAGAAGGTCCACGACAACAAACGCCCGCTCTGGGTCACCGAGGTGGGCTGGGGCTCGGGCGGCGAGGCCAGCCCATTCACCAAGTCGGCCAAGGACCAGGGCAAGCTGCTGACCTCCACGGCCAAGCTGCTCGAGAAGAAGCGCAAGAAGTTCAAGCTCGGGGCCGTCTTCTGGTTCAGCTGGCGCGACCGGCTCGATCCTGGGAATGCCGGCGTCTGGCAGGACCACACGGGCCTGTTCAAGCGCGACGGCGGGCCCAAGCCGGCCTGGGACGCCTTCACCAAGGTGACCGGTGGAAAGCCGGGTACCGGGGACCTCCAGCCGCCGCTGGGCATCCCGTTGCTCCAGCAGAGCCACGTGTCAGTGCTCGACGACCTGCTGGCGTCTAAGCCACAACGCTGAGCCCGAGCGGCTTCACCGAGAACTCGATCTCGGTGAAGCTGCCCATGTAGTCACCGTCGGCCTGAAGGGGTAGCTCGCGATCGTCAAGCGTGGATACGCGGAGGGTCTCGAGGCCTGTGAACGTGTCGATCTGGGAATGCCGTCCCAGCGACCCCTCGCGGGTCGAGAACACCCGCGGCATCAGCGTCGGCATCTGTGCCAGGCCGGACTTGCGCAGCACGGTGGCGCCCAGCCGGCCGTCGGTCAGCGATACGCCCTCGACCAGCCTGATCGGCGACGACGCGAAGTACGTGTAGGGGTCCGAGTTCTGCACCACCGTCGTCACGGCGTCGATCGTCCTGCCCGCGACCTCGACGCGCATGCGTGGCGGCTTGACCACGTACTCGGCGGCATAGGTCACCAGCGCCGCACCGGTGAAGAAGTACTCGCCGATCCGGGCCTTTACCTTGGGATGGGAGTCGACCCGCTTCACCACGCTGGCGTCGAGCCCCACGCCGGCGGCGAACACGAAGGCCCGCTGGTTGGCAAAGCCCACGTCGACCCTCCGGGGCTGGAACACGTCGGCCACGTGCAGGAGGTGCTCGGCGGCGTCGACAAGATCCGCCGGGATCCCCAGTGTCCGGCAGAACACGTTGGTGGCGCCCCCAGGGAGACAGGTCAGCGGGACGTCGGAGCCCACCAGCCCGTTCGCCACCTCGTTGACGGTGCCATCGCCGCCGAAGGCCACCACCACGTCGAAGCCCTCCTCGGCGGCCTCGTGGCAGATCTGGATCGCGTGCCCGGGTGCGGCGGTGTCGATGGCCTCCACGTCGTAGCGGCCGCGGAGCGCATTCAGCACAAGCCGCTTGAGCCGGCCGGTGACCGTGCTCGCGTAGGGGTTTACGATCACCAGCATCCGCCGCTTGGGGCCCCGGCTAGCGAGCTCCTCGGCCTCCAGGACGGAGGGGCTAGGTCTCATCGGGTTCGGCTTCGGCGGGGCGCCGGCGCGCCATGGCTTGGATCAGGGCGTCGTCGACTGTCCCCATCGCCAGAACCCGCTGGGCCCTGAAGGCGTTGGTTATCTCCCCGATGCGGCGGAACACGAAGTCGTCGTAGTCGCCATCCGGGAGCAACCGCTGCCACTCGGCGCGGGCGGGCACGTATTCGAAGTGGCAGCTGCCCTTGCCGAAGAGCGCATCGCAGTCCGAGACCACGAGCATGCGCTCGGGGTGCTTGCCGCCCAGGGCGGCCATGCGGTCGCGGATCGACTCGAGCTCCGCCCGGTCCACTCCCCAGGCGATGCACATCAGCCTGGCCTCGGGCGTTCGCGCGGCCTCCAGGGCTGCGCGCCGCTTGGCCCGGGGCCGGAGCGCCATCACGACCTTCTGGAGCAGCTTGGCCTGCTTGCGGGGCAGGCGGCTGATGATCCGCAGGTAGACCCGTCTAAGCATTGGCCGCCGCCGTCTGCTCCGCCTGGCGCTCGGCCGAGAGCTCGGCTATCCGGTCGGCCGCGGCCTTTGCCCCGTTGGGGAAGCGCAGCTCCAGCATCCGGGAGCGCATGCGCTCGCGCTCGGCCGGGTCGAGCAGCAGGGCCAGGTGCTTCTCGAGCGACTCGCCGGAGCCGTCCTCCCAGCTGCGGGCCACGCCCTTCTCCTGCGCGTACTGGGTCCGCGCCACCTGGTCGTCCAGCGGCGTGCCCGCGTTGGGGATGAACAGGGCGGGCACCTGATAGCCGACCAGCTCGTGGAAGATGTTGTACCCGGCGCCGCTCACGCACAGGTCGAAGGCGCGGTAGACCCGCGCCAGGGGGTAGGTGGACACGCGCTGCAGGCCTTCGGGCAGCGGCACGTCGCGGCTCTTGAGCGGGGAGGTGGCCACCACGATCTGCACGGGCTCGCCCTCGCGCCGGAGGCGCTCGACGAACTTGGTGCCGGTGGGCGTGTACTCGTCGTTCTCCCACCCGGGCTGGATCAGGACGTTCACGGCGCCGGGCTCGAGCCCCAGTTCACGCTCCGCGTCCTCGCGGGACAAGAGGTCCTCCTCGTCGCAGAAGAGGATCGGGTCGACCATCGTCACGCCCTCGCGATGCTGGGTTGTCAGCCCCTGATCGGCCTCGTGCGCGAATTCGCCCGGCTCGATGATGGCGTCGAAGTAGGAGGCGAAGGTCAGGTTGGACACCCCTCCGCCCGGGCGCCACATGCCTCTGCGCGACCAGACGAACTTGCGGTTGTCGTCCTCCTCGATGGCGTCGCGCATGCCGCGGTAGGAGTGGGTCCCGTCGAAGATCACGACGTCGGGGTCGTACTCCTTGAACACGTTGAGCAGGCGCTTGCGCAGGCGCCCGTTCCACTGATCGGCGGTCTCGGTGTCACGGGACGCGAAGTACTCGGCGAAGAAGCCCTGCTGACGGACCACCGGCAGCGCCTCCGACAGGGTGAAGATCACCGGCTGGATATCCGGCGGCAGGCGCTTGGCGATGGCCATGCAGCGGGTCACGTGACCGAGGCCGAAGCCGTTGCTCGTGATGAAGAGGATGTTGCGCACGAAGGGGGACTATGCCGCCTCGGGCAGGGGGAGCACGTCGCGGTAGACCTCGATGAGCTTGTCCCGCTCGATGGCCCAGGTGATCTCCCGGGAGGCACGGGCGGCGGCCGCCCGGAACGCGGCGTTGGTGGCGGGGTCGAGCATCTCGCGCAGCGCCGCGGCGATCGCGTCGACGTCTTCGGGATCCACGACCAGGCCCACCTTGCGCTCCTCGACGAAGCGGCCGATGATCGGGAAGTCGCTGCCGAGCACGGGTAGCCCGGCCAGCACGTACTCGAAGAGCTTGTTGGGCATCGTCAGCTCATAGCTGAGGCAGGCCGGCTGGATCAGGCACAGCCCCACGTCGGCATCCGCCAGGGCGCGCACCACGTCGCCGGAGGGGACGGGCGGAACGAACTCGACCTGGTCACGGGTCCCGGTCTCGTCGACCAGCTGCTCGAGCTCCGCGCGGAAGGCCGGCGGGCCGGGGCCCAGGAGCCGCAGGCGCCCGCCGGGCACGTGCGCGATGGCCCGGATCGACTGCTCGATGCCGCGGTTCTTCATCAGCCCGCCCACGTACACGGCCTCGCGCCCCGCGCCGGGCGACTCGCGCTCGGGGGGCAGCATTGCGCGCTCCTCCGGGGTCAGCTCGGGCACGTTGCAGATCGCCGGCGGCACCGGGATCCCATAGCGGCGGGCCATCTCCTCGGAGTATCCGGGGCTGGCGGTGATCACCCGGTGGGCGACCCTCACGAAGAGCCGCTCGCAGAGGATCAGCCACCAGCGCGGCTCCGGGCGGAGATTGCGGTCGGGCCAGAGCTCGTGGGAGTCGTAGATGACCTTGCTCCCGGCCAGGTAGCGGGCGCCGACACCGATCCACATCGTGTTGTAGTCATTGCAATGCACCAGGTCCGGCTTCATCCGGATCACCTCGGTGATGCCCTGCCGGTAGTAGAAGAGGGTGGAGGACCAGCGCATGAACGGCCGGAGCACTCCCTTCACCCGGCTGAGCACCCGGCTTTCCAGCGACGGCCTGGAGGGAGCGCCGCCCGGAGCGGTCGCGGGGCCCGGCGCAAGGTTGGACGTGTGGCGGTAGACGAACCACGCGAAACGCGTGGTGGGCCCGATGCGGCGGACTTGGATTCCGTCCTGATCGGTAAGCTGGCGTCGCTCGGTAAAGGAGACCACGGCCAGCACGGTGGTCTGGAAACCGAGCGACTGAACCGTCTTCGCAGCGCGCAGGACTCTGGAGTCGTGATCGAAGGCGTTGCGTACGATCAACAGGGCCTTGGGCCCGTTTGGCTCGGTGGGGTGCTCAGGCACCGCGCGGAGTCTAGACACGAGCACCCCCCACCAATATGACCGAAGAGACCCACGCAGCCATTCCACCGCTTCCGTCCGGAGCGCCGGACCCCATGTTCGTCGGCGGCACCAGCCGCAGCGGGACGCACGCGATGGCCAAGCTGGTGGGCGCGCACCCGGCCTACCGCTACATCTACCGCGAGGTCCGCTTCCATGCCGACCAGGGCAGCATTCCCGACCTTCTGGCGGGGGACACCACGATGGAGGAGTTCCTGGCCCAGATGCGCGGGCACTGGTGGAAGCGCGAGCGCCCCGGGGATCGCGTTGGTGGGCTGCATGGGATCATCGACGAGGAGCCCTTCGAGCGGCTGCTGGCCGAATTCGAGCGCTCCTACGCGGACGATCCCTGGGAGGCCAGCCGGCGGCTGATCCGCGGGATCCTCGACCCGGTCGCCGAGCGCTCCGGCAAGCCCAGCTGGATCGAGCAGTCCACTCGCAACGTGGCCCGCGGGCCCGTCTTGCTCAAGCTGTTCCCGAACATGAAGCTGATCCACACCTACCGCGACGGCCGCGAGGTGGCCTGTTCGGTTGTGAACCGCCCTTGGGGCCCCAACGACGTGCCCAAGGCGCTCAAGCGCTGGGAGCGGCAGCTGCGGGTGATCGACGCCGGGGCGCGGCAGATGCCCGCCGACAAGCTGATGGTGGTCAACCTCGAGGACATGGTCAAGCACGACCGCGACGGCTCCTACCAGCGCCTCCTGACATTCCTGGGCCTTCCCGACGACCCGGCACTGCGCGAGTACTTCAACGCCAAGATGACCGAGGAGCGCGCCAACCTCGACCGCTGGCGCACCGATCTGGACGAGCCCGATCAGGAGAAGCTGACGCGGGACTACGCCAGCGCGCTGGAGCGTCTCTCGGCCGACGGCATCGTGGTCGCGCCCGATCTGGCACAGAGGGCCGGGATCGAGCTGGATGGGTCGGGCGCCGGCGCCGGGTCCCGCCTGCGGCGCACGCTCGGCCGCCTGCGCTGACATGCCCGATCCGCCGCTCTTCGTGGGCGGGACCGGGCGCAGCGGCACCCATGCGGTGGCCAAGCTGCTCGGCAAGCACTCCCACCTGTACTACGTCTCGCGCGAGCTGCGCTTCCACACGGATCGCGGCGGGCTGCCCGACCTCTTCGAGGGGCAGATCGACGTCGACAAGTTCCTCTCCAACATGAGGGAGTACTACTGGCGTCGTCCCGGTGCCGACGGCCGCGTCCGGGGGCTGCACAGCAAGTTCAAGAAGAAGCGCTTCGAGGCCGCCCTCGATGAGTTCGAGATCCTGGCCCAGACCGACGTGCGTGCCGCCGGGGCGGCCCTTCTCCGCGCGCTGCTGGACCCGATGGCAGCCGAGGAGGGCAAGCCGGTCTGGATCGAGCAGACCCCGCAGACCGCCTCCGCCGCTGGATACCTCAACGAGATGTTCCCCGACATGCGGATGATCCACATGGTCCGCGACGGCCGCGACGTGGCCTCGTCGGTTAACAACATGCCGTGGGGCCCAGGCAGCATGCGCGGAGGGCTGCGCTGGTGGGAGAAGCGGCTCCGCGCGGCCGACGCCGGCGTGGCGAAAGTGCCCGGCGACCGCGTCCTGGTGATGAGCCTCGAAGACCTCGTGGTCAACGACCGGGAGTCCTCTTATGAACGTCTGCTGGGCTTTCTGGGCGTGGATGACGAACGCAAGGTCCGCAAGCACTTCGACAAGCAGCTGGTGGCCGACCACGCCAACATCGGCCGCTGGCGCCGCGACATGAGCGAGCGCCGCCAGCGTCGCGTCGACCGGGCCTACGAGCGGGCCCTGCAGCAGATGGCGGCCGACGGGGTCCGATCGATCGAGGCCCTGGAGGGGAGCCCAGCCGCGTGAGCGCCTTCAACACGATGGGTAAGCGCCTGGGCAAGCACGCCGGCACGTACTCGCTCGGCTCGGCTCTCGGCGTCTTCGTCGGCATGTTCAGCGTCGGCGTGGTCACGCGCTTTCTTCCGCCCAGCGAGTACGGCGTCTACGCGCTCTACGTGGGGCTTGCATCGGCTCTCGGGATGATCTACGGCCTGATCGTCTTCAAGGGGTCGGTCCGGACGATCTTCGGCGGCGATGACGACGACGAGGGCGACGAGGATGACGAGGACGAGCAGGAGGATCTGATCGCCGAGGGGCAGGCGCGGCGCGCGCTGGGCACGGCTCTGACCCTCACCGCGATGCTCTCGATCGCCGGGACGGCGATAGTCGCCCTGGTACCCCAGGCGGCTGCGGCCCTCATCGGCCAGGGGCACCAGCCGGAGGACCTGATCATCATCGCCGCCATCGCCGGGGGCCTGGGGGCCATCTGGCGCCTGTCGTCGACTGTCCTGCGGCGCGAGCGCCGGTCGACGCTGTTCGTGATGGTCCAGACGTCGAGGCCGCTTCTGGCGCTGGCCGCGACGATTCCCCTGGTCATTGCGGATGGGATCCACGGGGCCGTGCTCGGGCTGATGGTCGGGAACGCGGCGGCTCTCGTCTTCTCGCTCTTCACCATCCGCCACAGCTGGACGCCGGCCTTTGACATCGCCTTCGTTCGGATGATCGGTCAGCGCGGCGGGACCTACCTGCCGCTGGTCCTGTCCTTCTGGGCGATCCAGGAAGGCAACATCTTCCTGCTGTCCCATTTCGCGCCCGCCAGCGAGGTCGGCTTCTTCCGCGTGGCCAACCAGGTCGCATCGTTCGGAGGCTTCATCGTCGTGGCGTTCCTGCGCGCGTCCGGGCCCCTGAGCCGGGAGCCGATCCACAAGGCGGCGCGCAGGGAGCGCGGGGCGGCGGCCGTGGACACGCTGATGTGCACCTACTTCGCCCTCGGCACCGTCTACGTGATGCTGATCTTCATCCTGGCCGCCGACGTTCTGGTCAAGATCGCGCCGCCGTCCTACGCGGCCGCGGCTCCCCTGATCCCCGTTCTGGTCCTGGCGGGTGTCGCCAACGGCTGGTTCCGGGTCACGTACCGCTACTCGCGGTTCCCCGAGAAGCGCCGCGCCAAGATCCGGTTCTCCGTGCTCGCCGGCGTGATCTTCTTCGCCGTCGGCATCCTGCTGGTCCCGCGGATCGGGGCCTACGGGATCGCCTGGGCCACCACCGCTGCCTTCGGTGGCGCCGCTCTGGGGCTTCACGTGATGGCCATGGTCAAGGGGACGCCGCTGACCCTGGCTCATCGCCGCGTTGCGGTCGGCCTGCTGCTCGCGGTCGGCTGCTACGCGGCCGCCAAGGCACTGGAGGACCTGGTGGGCGTCCCTCCCGAGGTCACCGCGTTCCTCGCGCTGGTGGCCTATCCGGCCCTGCTCATCGGGACCACTGCGATCCCGCGGACCCACGTCCGCCCTCTGGCGAGCATCGCCCGCGCGGCCCTGCCGCTCCCGGAGCAGGCCAGCAACCTGAAGCTGGAGAAGCTCGACAAGCGCCAGCGCCGCGTCCTGCGCATGGTCGTCCGCGACGGCCGGACTTTCGACGACATCGCCGTCAAGCTGAGGACCTCGGACGAGGACGTGGAGGTCACGTTCATGGCCGGCCTCCGGCGCCTCGGTGGTCTCGGCAAGCCGGCCAAGACCGACGCCGACGTGGCGCCTTATCTGCTGTCCACGGCGGCCATCGCCGATCGCGACGCCATGTGGAAGCGCCTGGCGTCGGACGGTGCCGATCCGGCCGAGACCGACACCCTGGCCACCATCCTCAAACAACTGCGCCGCACGCCCCGGGACGCCTGGAAGGTCAATGCCTGACGCCGCGGCAGGGGGCGAGCCGGCGAGCGTCGCCTTCGGGGCCCCCGTCACCCGGTCGACGGTCCGGTCGCTGGGGCCGGCGCTGATCGCGACGGTCCTGCTGTTGGCGGCCACCGTGTATGACGGGGCCTTCGACGTAAGGCACTGGGGGCCGCCCGCCATCTTCGCCCTGCTCTTCCTGGTCGTCGTGGTCCTGGCCGGGGGCATGCGGCCACTGGACAGGACCTCGGCGGTGGGGCTTGCCGCGATCTGGGCCTACGTGGCCTGGGACCTCCTGTCGGCAATCTGGGCCCCGTACCCCGGCGCCGCCATCGAGGGCGGGGCCAGGACGGCGTTCTACGCGGCCATGGTCACCGTCGCGCTGGTGGCCATCCCGGGGCCCCGGGAGGCCCGCCGGGTGGGCGCGCTGGTAATCGGGGGCATCACGCTGATCGGGGCGATCACGCTCATCCGCATGCATTTCGACGGCGGCCAGATGTTCGTCGCCGGGCGCCTCGATGCTCCGGTGGGCTACCGGAACGCGACTGCCTGCCTCTTCGCGATGGCGTTCTGGCCGCTGCTCGGCGTGGCCGCCAGCAAGAGCCGGAACCCGAGCCTTCGCGCATCCAGCTTCTCCGCGGCCGTCCTGATGCTCGGGCTGGTGTTCCTGACCCAGTCCCGCGGAGCGCTGGTGGGCCTGGCGATCGGCGGCATCCTGGCGCTCATCATCGGGCCCGAGTGGTTGCGCAGGCCGTGGCTGGCGCTACTGGCCGGTGTGGGCCTGCTGCTGCTCTCCGGGCCCCTGCTGGCCGCGCACCGCGCGTTCGAGGGCTCGCTGGGACCCGTGACGGTCGAGGACATCACGACCGCCGCGGACGCGCTGATCTTCCTGGTGTTCGACGCGTTGGTGGTGGGCGTTCTCTTCGCGCTGCTCGACGGTGGCCTCAGGGCATCGCCGGAGGTCATGCGGCGCGCCAAGCGGCTGGCGGCGGTCGGCCTGGTGGCCGGCACGGTGGCGCTGATCGCGGGGGCCATCGCGGTGGCCGGGGACCCGCTGCAGTTCATCCAGGAGAAGATCAGCGAGTTCCAGAAGGTGCCCGAGCGCGGGCGCGAGCTGCAGCAGCTGATCTCGACCGGCGGGGAGCGCTACGACCTGTGGCGTGTGGCAGGCGACGAATTCGCGGCACACCCGATCGCCGGCATCGGGGAGGGCGGCTACTCCTTCGGGTACTACGAGGACCGGGCCAGCGCCAGGAACCTCACCGATCCTCATAGCCTTCCGCTCTCGCTCCTGGCCCAGACCGGGCTTGTGGGCGCCCTGCTCGTTGCGACCTTCCTGGCGTCGCTGTTCTACGGGGTCTTCTCCCGGGCCTGGGGCGCCTCGTTGCCCGCTCGCCGGGCTGCCGCCGGGCTGGCCGGGGCCGCCGGCGTGGTGGTGGGCCAGGCGCTGGTCGACTGGATCTGGATCGTGCCGGGCGTGATGGCGCTGGGCCTGTACTGCCTCGCGCTTGCGGTCGTCACCGTCACGCCCCGCCCACCCGTGCAGCGCCGACTGGGCAGCAGCTCGCGGCGCACGGTGGGCCTCGTGCGCGGCCTTCCGGCCGCGGGGCTGCTGGCGGCCGGGCTGCTTGTGGCGGCGCTCTACATCGCGGACTTCGAGGTGGGCGAGGCCAGGGGAGGCGCACGGAGCGCGCCACTCGCCGCCCTGGGCCACGCGCGAACGGCCGAAGCGCTCACACCCTGGGCGCTCACGCCCGTCTACCTGGCATCAGGGGCGCTCGAGCAGGCCGGCCGGCCCACAGAGGCGCACCGCGAGCTCCATTCGGCGCTGCGTCTTGCGCCGGGCTACTTCGTGAGCGAGGCCCTGCTGGGTGACCAGGAGCGCCGAGCGAGCGATCGTCCCGCCGCCCACGGCCGCTATCGCGATGCCCACCAGGCCAATCCCCGGGACAACGGCCTGCGCAGGCTGGTGAAGAAGAGCCGGCCTCAGATCGTCAAGGTCTCGCGCCGCGTGGCACGGCAGCTGGGAGTGGCGATCAGGATGGGCGAGCGACGCGGTCCAGAAGGCTTCGCCACTGGTCCACCACCAGCCGGCGGCTGAAGCGCTCCACCGCCACCGCCCGTCCGGCCGTCCCGAGGGCGGCCACGCGGGGCCGGTCCGCGTGGAGCTCGATGAGGGCCTTCGCCAGAGCGTCCGGGTCCTCGGGAGGAACGGAGACGCCGGCGCCGGTCTGCGCGACCAGCTCCGCGGACTCGCCCTTCGCGGAGAGGACGATGGCCCGTCCGGCCGCCATGGCTTCGATCAGCTTGGTGGGCAGAGCGCCTTCGAAGATCGGCCGATCTCGCAGAAGCACCGCTGCGACATCCGCCTGGGCATAGAGCTCGGGGATCTGGGAGTGGGGGATGGCTCCGACCATGCGGGCGCCGGGAACCTCGCCCGAGTCGATCCGCGCACGGAGCTCGGGGGCGTCGTGGCCGTCGCCGGCGATGGTCAGGCTGACTGCGTCCGGGCCGGCGATCCGGGCCGCGTCGAGCAGCGTGCCGAGGCCCTGCGCCATGCCGATGGTGCCCGCGTAGAGCACCCGCAACGGGCCCTCGGGGACGGGCGGCGCCGGGTCGAAGATGTCGACGTCGATCGAGGGGCCCAGCCGGAAGACCCTCCCGTGCGCCGAGGGCAGCGCGTCGAGGCCCTTCACCAGGCCGTCCGTGGGGACCGTGATGGCGGCCGAGCTCTTGTAGACACGGTGCTCCAGGGCCTCGGCGGCCCGGATGGCCATGCCGTTGTCCAGGGCTCCGAGCTCCACGGCCGAGGCGGGCCACCGGTCGGCGACGAAGGTGACCAGCGCAGCGCGCTTGATCCGCGCGTAGGGAATCGCCGCCCCTGCCGTGAACAGCGGCGGTGACTCGACGACCACCACGTCCTGCGGCCCGGTGAGGCGCATGCCGAGCAGCGCGGACACGCAGAAGGACAGATGGTTGGCCAGCCGTTTTACGAAGCCCCGGTTGGGAGTGGGGTAGATGGCGGTGCGCACGATCTTGACCGGGCCATCGTGCTCGACCAGGTACGGACGGTTCCGGTACGGCTCGCGGATCTGGCCGTCCGGGTAGTTCGGAAAGCCCGTGTGCACCGTCACCTCGGCGCCGCCGGCCGCCAGGCCGCGCGCCAGCGCCGCGATCCGCGCCTGGGGGGCGCCGAGCTCCGGCGGGTAGTAGTGGGTGAGGAAGCAGACCCGCACGGCGAGCGAGGATAGTCAGGTGAGGGGCGCTGCCCCTACCATCCGGGGCGTGAGAGCTCTGATCATCGTGATCGCCGCGCTGGTGGCGGTGGCCGTCTGGGTACCACCGGCGCGCGCCGCGGAGCGCCCTCCCACCGACCCGCGGCCAGGAAGCCCATCGGAGGCGATCTACGGCATCCAGGTGGATCGCGCGCGTCGCGATGCAGCCCCCGGTGGCCGTTCAGGTCAGGCCAGCCGCTCGGAGCTGGGGGTCGGCACATCGGCCATCGTCCCCGGCACGGCTCGTGAAGGCGTGCTCGGCGGCCCGGGACCCGCTCCCGAGGGCGGAGACCGCTCGGGCGTGGCGGTGGGGCTCATGCTGATCCTGTTGACCGCGGTGGCTTTGGGATCGGGCGCCGTCGCGGCCCGCGCGATCCGCCGGTCCTCCGGCGGCTAGCCCTCTACGGCAGCGGGCCCGACTGGATCACGAAGGAGACCACCAGCGCCACGGTGGCCGTGGCCGCCACTGCGTACGCGATGGCGCGTCGAGGGGTGGTGCTCGTGACAAGCGCCACCAGACGGGCGCCGAGCCTGCGTGCGGGCAGCAGTCCCGTATGGGCAAGGATCGCGAAATCGGTCCTGAGCGTGCGCGTCCGGATGTACTCGAGGTCGACCTCGATCTTGCGCGGGAGGATCACCTGGGTGTAGAGCTCCGAGGAGTCGTGGGCGTCGGCGTCGGCAAGGAGCCGGCCCTCTTCGACGTACTCGATCTGGGCGGGCCCGGTGATGCCGGGCGTTATCGAAAGGATCTGCTCGTACTCCTCCGGGAACATGTCCACGAACTCCTGGACCTCCGGGCGCGGCCCCACCAGGCTCATCTCGCCTCGGAGCACGTTCCAGAGCTGTGGCAGCTCATCGAGCTTGGACGCCACCAGGAAGTGCCCCAGCGGGGTCAGCCGCTCATCCTGGTGCTTGGTCAGCGAGGGCCCGGACGCGTCGCGGCGCATCTTCCTGAACTTGAGCATGTGGAACGGGCGGCCGCCGCGGCCAACACGGTCGGCGCGGTAGAAGATCGGGCCCGGGGAGTCCACGAAGATCAGCACGGCCACGATCAGCCCGATGGCCAGGGCAAAGGGGACGGCGACCAGGGTGACAACCAGGTCGAAGGTCCGCATGGGCTCGATGGCCGGCCGGGTGGACAGGGCGTTGTCGGCCGACCCCATCAGGACGGCGGCGGGGTGTCGAGGCGGGGGAAGCTGTCGGTGTCGGTGAGGAAGCGCCCGGCGGAGCTCTCGAAGTCCTGGACTGCCTCCTCCAGGTGGTGCAGGCGGCCGATGTCGAGCCAGTAGCCGGGGTGCTCGTAGGCCGCGACCGTGTGGCCGTTTGCCAGCAGGTGCGTGATCAGGTCGGGGAAGTCGGTCTTGTGCCCCCGCTCGACCATCGCCTGAACGTGCGGCTCGACCGCGTAGACACCCATGCTCACCGGCCACGAGTACCGGGGCTTCTCCTCGATCCGCTCGATTCGCCGCGCGCCGCCGAGGTCGTCGCCCAGGTGCAGCACGCCGTAGTCGATCTCGATCTCCTCGAGCTTGCACGCCACGGTGAGGGCGGCGCCGGAGCTCCGGTGGGCCTGGAGCAGGTTGCCGTAGAGCGGCTCGTCGGTGAGCACGTCGCCGTTCATCATGATGAACGTGTCCTCGAAGGCGGGGACCTCGGCCAGGGCGCCCACCGTTCCAAGCGGCTCCTTCTCGCGGTAGTAGGTGATGTCGACCCCATAGGCCGCACCATCGCCGATGACTCCCTCGATCAAGGTCGACTTGTAGCCCGTTGCCATGGAGATGTCCGTGATCCCGCTATGGCGCAGCTGGGCCAGGATGATCTCGAGGATCGACTGCTCGCCGACCGGGAGCAGCGGCTTTGGCAGGACATGGGTGTAGGGCAGCAGGCGCGCGCCCTTGCCTCCGGCGAAGATGATCGCCTTCATGAGCGCGCCCCCGGGGCTGCCGTGTAGCGGGACCCGGTCATCGCCGACAGCGTAACGCCCGCGCGGGGCAGACCCGCCCGCGCCGGGGGCGTACCTAGAATGTGCCCAATGACCTCTTACTGGGCGGGCCGCGCCGTGGCCGTGACAGGCGCGGGCGGCTTCATCGGCAGCCATCTGGTCGACCGCCTGGTCGCCGAGGGCGCCGATGTCAGGGCCTTCCTCCATTACAACTCGCGCGCCGACATCGGCGCACTTGCATGGGATAGCGACGTGTCCTCCGTCGACCTCCGCTACGGCGACCTCCGGGACCTGGACTCGGTCGAGCGCCTGGTGGATGGGTGCGACACGGTGTTGCATCTGGGCGCGCTCATCGCCATCCCGTACAGCTACCAGGCGCCGCGCGACGTGATCGAGACCAACGTCGTGGGCACCCACAACGTGCTCTCGGCCGCCATGCGCCATGACGTGGCCCGGGTGGTCTCGACCTCGACCAGCGAGGTCTACGGCACACCCCGCGGCGACTCGATCACGGAGGACGACGCGCTGAACGCCCAGTCGCCGTACGCGGCGTCCAAGATCGGCGCCGATCAGATCGCCCTGAGCTACCACCGCTCGTTCGGCCTTCCGGTCGGCGTGCTGCGCCCCTTCAACACCTATGGCCCGCGGCAGTCCGCGCGAGCGGTGATCCCCACGATCCTCGCGCAGGGCCTGGCAGGTCTCCCCGTGTCTCTGGGCTCTCTGCATCCGGTCCGCGACTTCCTCTTCGTCGAGGACACCGTCGCCGGGATGCTGGCCTTCGCCGAGTGGGACGGCCTGCCTGGCGGGCTGCTGCACATCGGCACGGGAACCGGCGTATCCATCGGTGACGTGGTGGAGATGGCACGCAAGGTGCTCGGGCGGGATCTGGAGGTCCGGCTCGACGAACAGCGCGTCCGGCCCGACGCCAGCGAGGTCCAGCTGCTGATCTGCGACGCGTCGCGCGCCAAGGCGGAGCTGGGGTGGGCTCCACAGGTCGACCTGGAGACCGGGCTGACCCGGGCCGCCGAATGGATCGAGCGGAACCTGCAGCGCTACCGCCCCGACGTCTACGCGGTTTGACGGCGACCGGGCCTCGCGTTCCGCTGGCCGACGTCCGGCTTCCCGCCGAGGCGATAGCGGCCGCGACCCGCGTGCTGGAAAGCGGCTGGCTCTCGAGCGGACCCGAGGTCGAGCAGTTCGAGCGCGACCTGGCCGAGTACGTGGGCTCACCCCATGCGGTGGCCTGCAACAGCTGCACCGCTGCCATCCAGCTGGCACTGGCTGCGGCAGAGATCGGCCCGGGCGACGAGGTGGTCATGCCCTCGCTGTCCTTTGTGGCCGGGGCCAACGTGGTCGTGGAGCTCGGCGCCGAGCCGGTGTTCTGCGACGTCATCGGCCCGGACGACCTGACGCTTGACCCGGCGTCGCTGGAACGCTGCCTGACCGAGCGGACCCGGGCCGTCATCCCGATGCATTACGGAGGGCATCCGTGCGCTCCGGAGGTCGTCGAGATCGCGTACGCGGCCGGCGCCATCGTGGTCGAGGATGCTGCGCACGCGATCGGCGCGACTGCCGAGCCGGGTCACTGCGGCACCTGGGCGGATGCCGGCTGTTACAGCTTCTTCGCCAACAAGAACCTCCCGCTGGGGGAGGGAGGGATGCTCGTGACCGCTGACGCCGATCTGGCAGCCCGTGCGCGCTCGCTGCGCTCCCACGGCATGACCACCGCCACCTGGCAGCGCCATCAGGGCCATGCGAGCTCCTACGACGTAACGGTGCCCGGCTACAACCAGCGGCTGGACGAGCTGCGCGCGGCCATGGGCTCGGTCCTGCTGAGTGGGCTGGATGATTCGAACGCGGCGCGGGGACGTGCCGTGGCGCATTACCTCGAGCTCCTGTCCGGCGTCAGCGGGGTGTCGGTGCCCTTCGGCGGCCGTCCGGCGACCGAGCGGCCGGCCAACCACATCCAGGTCGTCGTGCTGGACGAGGGGGTTGACCGCGACGTGGTCCGAGACCATCTCACCGAGGCGGGGATCCAGACGAGCTTCCACTATCCGCCCACCCACACGTTCACGGCCCACAAGGGCGCGCGGGCCGACGTGGAGGTAACCGAGGCGCTGGCGCCGAGGCTCCTGACCTTGCCGTTGTATCCCCACCTCGAAGACGCTCAGGTGGAGTACGTCGTCGGCTCGCTTGCCTCTGCGCTGCGGCTCTAGGCCCCACCGGGGTCATGCCTCGCGGCAATTCGTCTACCGAGGCAATTCGACGGCTAGGCGCGGATCAGGTCCAGGACCTGGTCGCGCTTTGCGGCCATGTCGTCCTCCGAGGCCAGCGACTCCAGGTTCAGCCGCAGGAGGGGCTCCGTGTTGGACGGCCGCACGTTGAAGTGCCAGTCGTCGTAATCCACGGAGACGCCGTCGAGCCATGTGACCTGGCCGTCGGAGTAGCGCTCGGCGATCTCCTGCATCTTCGCGTCGGTGTCGGCGACCTCCGAGTTGATCTCGCCGGAGATGAAGTAGTTGTCGCGGTATCGGGCCAGGAGCTCGCTGAGCCGCTGGCCCTTGCGGGAGAGCATCTCGAGCACGAGCAGCGCGGGCAGCGTGCCGGAGTCCGCGCAGTAGAAGTCCCGGAAGTAGTAGTGGCCGGACACCTCGCCGCCGAAGGCCGCGCCCTCCTCGCGCATGCGGCTCTTGAAGAAGGCGTGGCCCACCCGGTTGACCGTCGCGGTGCCCCCACCGGCCTCCACCGTGTCCCGGACCGCACGCGAGGCCCTGACGTCATAGAGAATCGTCGCGCCCGGCTCGCGGAGCAGGATCGCCTGGCCCAGTAGCGCCGTCAGGAAGTCACCGTCCACGAACTGGCCGGTGTCGTCGATGAAGAAGCAGCGATCCGCGTCTCCGTCCCAGGCGATGCCAAGCTCGGCGCCCTCGGACAGGACCTTCTTGATGATGAACGTCCTGTTCTCGGGGAGAAGCGGGTTTGGCTCATGGTCCGGGAACTCGCCGTCCGGGGTCCAGTAGCTCGGGCTCTGGGTTATCGGCAGCTGGTCCAGCAGCGGCCCCACCATCTGGCCGGCCATGCCGTTGCCGCCGTCGAGCACGACGCTGATCGGAGAGATCAGGCCTGGGTCGATGAACGACATGGCCGCAGCCCGGAAGCCTTCGGCCACGTCCTCCTCCATCAGCGTCCCGCGCGTGCCCTCCGGAGCGCCGGGCTCCCCGGCCATCACCATGTCGCGGATCTCGCCGATCCCAGCGTCGCCCGACAGGGCCAGGGCCCCGCGGCGCACGAGCTTGGCCCCGGTGTAGGCCTTCGGGTTGTGCGAGGCGGTGCACATGAGGCCGCCGTCCAGCTCCTTCGAGCCGACGGCGAAATAGAGCATCTCGGTGCCCACCATCCCCACGTCCGTGACCGACGCCCCCTCGTCCAGGATCCCCTCGCGGTAGGCGGCGGCCATATCCGCCGCCTGGAGGCGCATGTCGCGGCCCAGGGCCACGTGCAGCTGCTCGACGGGCTTGGACTCGAGGTCGCCCAGAACGCGCGCGTAGGCCCGCCCAATGCGGTAGGCAAGCGCTTCGTCCAGCTGCTCGCCATAAAGGCCGCGCACGTCGTACGCCTTGAAGATCCCCGGGTCGACTGCCATCTCAGGCCTCCTGGCGCTCGAACTCGGCGCGAATGGCGGCGTACGACTGGCTCAGGCTCTCCGGCAGCACGCGGGTCGATGCGATGACCGGCATGAAGTTCGTGTCGCCGCCCCAGCGCGGCACGACGTGCATGTGGAAGTGGTCGCCGAACCCGGCGCCCGCCTCCTTGCCCTGGTTGGCGCCGATGTTGAAGCCACCGGGGTCGTAGACAACCCGGAGCGCGGCGACCCCGCGGCGGGTCAGGGCCATCAGCTCGCCGGCGGCGGCCTGGTCGAAATCCTCGATCGAGTCGATGTGCGCGTAGGGGGAGACCATGAGGTGGCCATTGTTGTATGGGTAGGCGTTGAGCATCACGTAACAGTGGGTGCCCCGCCAGACGATCAGCGAAGCCTCATCGTCCCCGGCCTCGGGCATGGTGCAGAAGATGCATTCGCCCGACTTGGGCTCCTTGATGTAGTCGCCCCGCCAGGGCGCCCAGAGGTGATCCATGGACTGCAGCGTTATCGATCTGGACCGGGCGGCGTTACGCGCCCCTGCGGAGCAGAACCACCGGAGCGGTTCTGAGCAGGAGCTTGATGTCGTTCCAGAGCGACCACTCGGCCACGTACAGGTAGTCGAGCCGGACCATTTCGTTGAACGGAATGCGCGTGCGCCCCAGGACCTGCCAGGGGCCGGTGAGGCCCGGGGTCAGCTCGAGGCGGGCCCTGTGCCAGCCGATGACCTGGCCGTCCTCGTCCGGCACCAGCGGGCGCGGGCCGACGAGGCTCATTTCGCCGCGCAGGACGTTCCACAGCTGAGGGAGCTCGTCGATGCTGGTGCGCCGCAGCTGCTTGCCGACCCTCGTGACGCGGGGGTCGTCGGCGATCTTGAACATGATGCCGTCGGCCTCGTTCAGGTGCCTGAGGCCCGCCTTCATGCTGTCGGCGTCGTCGACCATCGTCCGGAACTTGAGCAGCGTGAACGCCTGGTTGTCCTGGCCGATCCGCTGCTGGCGGAAGAACACGGGGCCCTTGGAGGTGAATTTGATCGCGAGCGCGACGGCCACCAGAAGGGGGGAGAGCACGATCAGGCCCGACGCCGCGCCAACCGTGTCCAGCAGCCGCTTGAGCGCCAGCGACGACCGGGTGCGCGTGAACCCGCGGACCCCGAGAAGCGTCATGCCCTCGACCTGGTCGACCTCGACCGAGTGGCCGATCATCTCGAACAGGCGTGGCACGATCGTGATCTTCAGATCGAGCAGCTTGCTGGTCTGGATGATCTCCAGCAGGCCCTCAACCGGCAGCCGTGAGAAGCCGATCAGCACCCTATCCGCCTGCTGGTCGCGCACGATCTGCTCGAACTCCCGGAAGCTTTCGATGGTGAAGTGCGGAAGGTTGCTGCGCTCCGCCGGGTCCGCCGGCTCCTCCGGCGCGCCGAGGACGTCGATGATGGCCACGACCTCCGCGCCGTAGTGCGGGTGTGACTCGATCTTCCGCGCCAGCAGCTCGGAGATGGGCCCGGCGCCGACGATCAGGCAGCGTTCCGTGGGAACCGTCAGGCGGACGAGCCCCCGGGCTCCGTAGCGGAGCATGGGCGTCAGGGCCACGGCGATGCCCCAGAACACGACGATCCCAAAGCGCGTGCTGGTCAGGTCGAGGAGCGGCGGGCCGCCCATGAAGATCACGCCGACGCCCAGGCTGATCGACTCGATGATCAGCGGCAGCTCGTTGAGCGTGGACTTGTGGATCAGGTTGGCGTCGCGGTCGTAGAGGCCGAGCAGCTTGTTCAGGAGAATCCAGCAGACGATGACGAGAGGCAGCCAGCGGCCCCACGTCAGCTGAACGTAGGACGGCAGGATCGTGTTGACCACGGCGTAGGCGGCGAGAAGCGCGAAGGCGTCGGCGAGGGCGAGTGCGCGCCGCCGGCGGGAATCCCAGCGGGTCGTGGCCTTGGCGCCGTCGCGCGGGACGATCCGTTCCGGATCGACCGTCGGCGGGACGGTTGTCAGAAGTCCGCCGCCGCCCAGGGTCTCGTCACCGCTTGCGAGAAACGAGGCGCCCTGTCTCCATAGATTGGCCAGAAAGCCCCCGTCTCGTTCCACGTCTGTGCCGCTTTCCATTGTCGTCTCCCAGAGATCTGCTGGCTCGCGATCGCCCCTCGCGTCACCCGCCCGTGACTCTGCCCCGACCCGTGATTGTAGGCAGTGTGCCTGTGTATTTCCAGGGGTGATGGGCGAGATCCTGCCGGGCTCTTCTCCGGGCCGTGGAGTGCCTCGCTACACTGGCGCGCTCGATGGCGACCCCAAACGACAGGTGAGTGAGACACGCCGCGCGCTCGTGACCGGAATCACGGGCCAGGACGGCAGCCATCTGGCCGATTTCCTGCTCGAGAAGGGCTATGAGGTGCACGGTGTCGCGCGCCGGGCTTCGACCCCCGGGACACTCGGCCGGGTCGACCACATCCACGATCGGATCACGATTCACACCGCCGACCTGCTCGACCAGCGCTCCCTGGGCGATGTCATGAAGGCCTGCGAGCCCCATGAGATCTACAACCTCGCCGCCATGTCCTTCGTCGGAACCTCCTGGAGCCAGCCCTTGCTCACCGCCGAGTTCACGGGTCTTGGCGTCACCCGGATGCTCGAGGCCATGCGCGAGATCGCCCCCGACGCGCGCTTCTACCAGGCCTCCTCCTCCGAGATGTTCGGCAAGGTCCGTGAAGTCCCACAGACCGAGCTCACGCCCTTCTACCCGAGGAGCCCCTACGGCGCCGCCAAGGCGTACGGGCACTACATCACGGTCAACTACCGCGAGAGCCACAACCTCTGGGCGACGTCGGGGATCCTCTTCAACCACGAGGGCGAGCGTCGCGGGCTCGAGTTCGTGACACGCAAGATCTCCTACGGCGTGGCGGCGATCAAGCTCGGCCTGGCCGACGAGTTGACACTGGGCAACCTGGATGCCAAGCGCGACTGGGGCTATGCCCGTGACTACGTCGAAGCGATGTGGCTGATGCTCCAGCATTCGGCGCCGGATGACTTCGTGATCGCCACCGGCGAGTCACACAGCGTCCGCGAGTTCGTCGAGCTCGCCTTCGGCCATGTTGGACTCGACTGGGAGGCTCACGTCAAGCTCGACCCGCGCTTCCTGCGCCCGGCCGAGGTCGACGACCTGATCGGCGACTCCTCCAAGGCCCGCGAGCTGCTCGGCTGGGAGCCCCGCACCAGCTTCCCGGAGCTGGTCAAGCTGATGGTCGACGCGGACATGGCGCTGCTCGAGCGCGAGCCGCGCCTCGAGCGCGTTCCCTGACTAGACGTGCGACTCGGCCCAGCTCCACTGGGCGGCGATGCCATCGGGCAGCGACGTGCTGGCCCGCCAGCCCACCTGAGCCTCGAGCCTCGAGGAGTCGAGTTGGGTGACCCGTACATCAACCGGCCTCCCCTGGCGCTCGTCCAGGCGGGGCGCCCGGCCGGAGACCTGGGCGATGGTGGCCAGGACCTCGGTCAGCGGGGTGCTCCGCCCGGCGCCGACGTTGTAGATCCCGGGGTTGGCCTCGAACGCCGCGCGCGCCGTGGCATCGGCGGCGTCGGCCACGTAGACGAAGTCGCGGCTGATGCTGGTGTCGCCGAAGACGACCACCGGCTCGTCCCGGGCAACCGCGTTGCACCACGCCGCGATCACGCCCTGGCCGTGGCGGATCGGCTGGGCGGGCCCGTACGGGTTGGAGTAGCGGAGGATCACCGGCTCGACCCCGTAGTGCGTGGCGTAGAAGTCCGCGTAGCGCTCGATCGTCAGCGCGTTGAGGCCGTGCACGTTGATCGGGACCGTGGGATGGGTCTCCCGGGTGGGGACCTCGCGGACCTCGCCGTACACGCCGCCGCCGGAGCTGGCCATGACCACGCGGCCGCCACCCGTCGCCCGGACGTGCTCGAGCACGGCGGTCGCCGGCACCACGGCGCGCTCGATCGACCCGCCGGGATCGGCCTCCGACGCCGCGGGTGTGCTCGAGCCGGCCACGTAGACCACGACGTCGGCCTCGGCAACGAGCTCCCGGAGCGCTCCATCCGCGCCGATCGTGCCCTCGACGGTCTCGATCCCCTCCGGGGCGTCCGGACGTGTGAGCCAGTCGTTGAACGACCGGCTGAAGACGGTCACCCGATGGTCTGCGGCCACCAGACGGTCGGCGCAATGCGCGCCGATGAACCCTCCGCCGACGACGAGACAGTGCGCCATTGCGCGTATGGTAGGGGCCCTTGAGCGCCCGGCCCGTCGTGGTTCTAGCCGATACGTTTGCAGCGCTTTCCGAGACCTTCATCGTGACGGAGGGCATCGCGCTGGCCGCCTCCGGCCACGCGGTCAGGGTCGAGGCCGGGGTTCGCCCGGCCTCTGGCGACCGCGGTGAGACCGGCGGGCTCAGGGTCGACTACCTGGATGACGCCCCGCTGGGAGCCCGGCTGCGGGCACTGGCGCGCGTGGTGGTCCGGCACCCGTACCGGTCCCTGCGTGACCTGGCCGGTCGCCGTCGCTGGCGGGCCCAAGAGGCCGTCTGGCCGCTTCGCTCGCTCGCGCCCGCCGTCATCCGGGCCGAGCGGGAAGATGCCCACCTGCACGCCCATTTCGCCGCCGCGGCCGGGCTCAACGCACTCCGGATCGGGCGGCTGGCGGGTCTGCCCTACAGCGTGGTGGCCCATGGTTACGACATCTACCAGCGACCGATGAACCTTCCCGAGAAGCTGGAGCGGTCGGCTTTCGCCGCCGGGACGTGCGACTACACGGTCGAGCATCTCAGGACGCTCGTGCCGGCCGCCTCCCGTAAGCGCATCAACCGCATCGTCATGGGCGTCGAGGGCTCCGCGTTCAGCCGGACCGGCCCGCTGCCGGGCACCCGCCGGGTGGTGGCGGTCGGGCGGCTGGTGGAGAAGAAGGGCTTCGAGGTTCTCATCCGTGCCGCGGCGCTGTTGGCGGACACCCAGCCGCTCGACAAGGTGGTGATCGCCGGAGATGGGCCGCTGCGTCCCTACCTGGAGGCACTGGTCAGCGACCTCGGCGTGGAGGGCACGGTCACGCTGGCCGGCCCGATGCCGCACCCCGCGGTTCAGGCGCTGCTGGAGAGCGCCGACCTGCTGACCATGCCCTGCGTGGTGGCCGCCGACGGGGATCGCGACTCGATGCCGGTCGTGGTCAAGGAGGCGCTTGCCATGGAGATCCTGGTGGCCGCGAGCGACGAGGTGGGCCTGCCGGAGATGGTCATGCCGCCCTGGGGGCGCCTGGCCGCGCCCGGCGACGCCGTGGCCCTCGCCGGCGCCATCGACGGGCTCCTGGGGATGTCGCCCCCAGATCGCGCCGACGCGGGCCGTGCCGGCCGGGAGTTCGTGCTCAAGCACTGCAACCCCGCCACCGAGGCAAAGCGGCTGTCCGGGTTGATCGCGGAGGCCGCGCTGTGAGGACCTTGTCGGTGGTCGGCGCGCGGCCCAACTTCGTGAAGATGGCTCCGGTGCTCGCGGCCCTGCACCGGGGCATGCCGGACGACCGGCACGCGCTGGTCCATTCCGGCCAGCACTACGACCGGATGATGTCCGAGATCTTCTTCGAGGAGCTGGGCGTGCCGGAGCCGGATCATTCGCTGGGGGTCGGGTCGGGCACACACTCGGAGCAGACGGCACGGGTGATGGAGCGGTTCGAGCCGGTCCTGCTGGAGGAGGCCCCGGACCTCGTGATCGTCTCCGGGGATGTGAACTCCACGCTGGGCGCCGCGCTGGTCGCGGCCAAGGCCCATATGCCGCTGGCGCACGTCGAGGCGGGATTGCGCAGCTACGACCGGACCATGCCGGAGGAGGTCAACAGGATCGTCGCGGACGAGTTCTCCGACTACCTCTTCGCCCACAGCCAGGAGGCGATCGAGAACCTGGCGAAGGAGGGCATCGCGGGCGACAGGGTCCACCTGGTGGGCAACACGATGATCGACAGCCTGGTGGCGATGGAGGAGCGATTCCGCGATCGCGACGCCGCTGGGGCCCTGGGCCTCGAGCGGGGGTCCTACGTGCTGGTGACCCTGCACCGCCCGGCCCTGGTGGACGGCGAGCTGCTGGCGCCCGCAATGGAGCAGCTGGCGGCACTGGCAGGTGAGCTACCCGTGTTGTTCCCGGCCCATCCGCGGACCCGCAGCCATATGGCCGGGCTGGCCGAGGCGCCGGGCCTTCACGTGGTGGAGCCGGTCGGCTACCTCGACTTCCTGTCGCTCCAGGCCGACGCCCGAGCGGTCCTCACCGACTCCGGCGGAGTACAGGAGGAGAGCACCTACCTGGGCGTGCCCTGCTTCACCCTGCGCGCGACCACGGAGCGCCCGGTCACCGTGCGGGCGGGCACCAACACGATGCTCGGCCTCGATCCGGCCCGGATTGCCGACATCCTTCCGGCGCTCGCCGCCGGGTCGACGGCGCCGGCCCAGCCGCCGCCGCTCTGGGACGGCCACGCGGCCGAGCGGATAGTGGACGTGCTGGCCGGCGCGTAGCTAGAGCCACTTGCGGCTGCGGAAGAACGCAAGCATTCCTCCGAGCAGCGCGACCATGAACGCGATGATCACCCAGAAGGCCGTGTGGCTGCCCTGGCCGGGCACGCCGACATTCATGCCCCAGATGCTCGCGACGAGTGTGAGCGGCAGAACCACGACGCTGATTGCGGTCAGCGCCTTCAGCACGTCGTTCACCCGATGTGAGAGGACCGACTCGTTGGTCTCCTCCAGCGCCTGCACCACTTCCTTGTAGTTCTCGAGCATGTCCCAGATCCGCTCCGACGCATCCACGACGTCGTCGAAGTACACGTCCATGTCCTCGGCCAGGTAGCGCTGCTTGTTGCGCTCGAGGTCGCTCAGGACCGAGCGCTGCGGCCGCATGATCTTGCGGAAGCCCACGATCTCCTGCTTGGCGTTGGAGATCTCGCGCACGATCTCGTCGGAGCGCCCCTCGAAGATGTCCTCCTCGATCCGGTCGAGCTTGTTGCCCATCTTCCGGAGCATCGGGAAGCAGTAGTCGAAGCACTCGTCGACGATCTTGTAGAGCAGAAACCCCGTGCCCTTGCTGAAGATCGACTCGCGCATCTCCTCGGAGCTGCGGCAGCGCTCGAACAGGTACTCGACCGGCTTGAGCGGGGTGTTGGGCAGGGTGATCAGGTAGTCCGGCCCGATGAAGATGTCGAGCTCGCCCGCGTTCAGCCGGCCGACCGCCTTGTCGAACACCGGGAAGTGCAGGACGATGAACAGGTAGTCGTCGTATTCGTCGATCTTCGGCCGCTGATTCCTGGACATGACGTCCTCGTGGTCCAGCGGGTGGAACTCGAAGTGCTCCTCGAGCCAGGCACGGTCGACGGCGCCGGGCTTCTCGATGTTGATCCAGCGCAGGCCGCCCTGCTCGACGACCTCTACGTTGGGCTCAGCGGGCCGCGCAGCGGCCGGAGCGGCGGAGGCGACCCGGGTACGAGTGGACCGCCGAAGGTGTGGCTTCGGAAGGTTCGGCATGGCGTATGAGGGGGTCGTCGATCATTCGTTTGCCTCTGATAGCGAGTGTAGCGGCCGTCTTGAAGCGGGTCGGGTCGAAGCGCTATCCTCACGGGACATAGCCGTACGCATCAAGAGGGGTGGAGGGACTGGCCCAGTGAAACCCCGGCAACCATTCGGTCGCTAGCCGACCGAAACGGTGCCAATTCCAATCAGGCTCCAACTAAAGCCTGGGAGATGTGGCGAAGCGCTTCACATGGCCTCCGTCACGACGACATACGCGGCGGAGGTTTTTTCATACCTGTGAGGTGGTTCAGATGGCAGTGACAGCGCTCAAATGCAAGGAATGCGGCCGGGAGTACCCGCTCGAGGCCAGCTACGCCTGCGAGACGTGCTTCGGCCCGCTCGAGGTGGCGTACGACTTCTCGGGGCTCGACGCGGCCGAGACCCGCAGGCGCATCCAGGCCGGGCCCAACACGATCTGGCGCTACGCGGACTTCCTGCCATTCGAGACGCCGCCGCACACGGCACTGGCGGCCGGCGTGACCCCGCTGGTGCGGGCGGACCGGCTGTCCGAGCGGCTGGGGCTGGGCGAGGTGTGGATCAAGAACGACGCCGCCAACCCCACCCACTCCTTCAAGGACCGCGTGGTGACGATCGCCGTGGCCAAGGCCGTGGAGCTGGGCTTCCAGACCGTCGCGTGCGCGTCCACCGGCAACCTGGCTAACGCCGTGGCCGCCCACGCCGCGGCCGCAGGGGTCGAGTCCTACGTCTTCATCCCTTCGGACCTCGAGGAGCAGAAGGTCCTGGCGACGGGCGTCTACGGAACCCACATCGTGTCCGTGCGCGGCAACTACGACGACGTCAACCGGCTGTGCACCGAGATCTCCGGCGAGCGCGACTGGGCCTTCGTGAACATCAACCTCCGCCCGTACTACTCGCAGGGGTCAAAGACCCTGGGCTACGAGATCGTCGAGCAGCTGGGGTTCGAGCTGCCGGACAGGATCGTCGCGCCGATCGCCTCGGGCTCGCTCTTCACCAAGATCGCCCGCGGCCTCGAGGAGTGGACCGAGATCGGGCTCGTCGAAGGCGAGCTGCCGACCTTCAACGGCGCCCAGGCATCGGGCTGCTCGCCGGTGGCCCAGGCCTTCGAGAACGGATGGGACATCTGCAAGCCGGTCAAGCCCGAGACCATCGCCAAGTCGCTTGCGATCGGAAACCCGGCCGACGGCCCTTACGCGCTGGAGCTCGCCCGCAAGACGGGTGGGACGATCGACCACGTGTCCGACCCCGAGATCCGCGACGGCATCCGTCTGCTGGCCGAGACCACCGGGATCTTCACCGAGACGGCCGGCGGCGTGACCATCGCGGTGCTGCAGAAGCTGGCCGAGCGGGGCGACATCGATCCTGGCGAGCGGGTGGTCGCCGTGATCACCGGCGAGGGCCTCAAGACCCTCGACGCGGTGCGCGGAAGCTTCGAGACGCACGAGGTCGATCCGACCACGGGGTCCTTCGACGAAGCCTTCGACCTGACCGCTGTCGGCGCTCGTTAGACTGGCTCGCCCATGGCCATCACAGTCAAGATTCCCACGCAGCTCCGGAGCGTCACCGGGGGCGAAGCCGAGACGACCGTCGATGAGGCGGGCACGGTCGGCGAGGTCCTCGACGGCCTGTACGACCGCTTCGATGGCCTGAAGGACCGCATTGCCGAGGACGGCGACCTGCGCCGCTTCGTCAACGTCTACGTCGATGGCGAGGACATCCGCTTCCTCGACGGGCTCGAGACCGCGGTCGAGGATGGCGACGAGGTCACGATCCTCCCCGCCGTCGCCGGCGGCTCCTAGAGCACCAGCGACCGGGCGGCGACGCTGCCATACAGCAGCGCGGCGAACCCCACCGCGTCGGCGGCCACACGTCCCATCAGCACCACCGGCGCCCGCTTGCGCCAGCGCACCGCCTCGCGCCCGGCGACCAACGCGTAGGGCAGCAGCGCCACGAGGGGCCAGAACGACCACGCGATCACCGCCGCGATGACCCCCGCCAGCGCCAGGTCGAAAGCCGCGCTGCGCATGCTCAGGAAGAAGTAGGCGAAGAACATGCGCCCGCGGAGCTCGGGGATCCGGGAGGCGATCCGCGGGAAGAAGCGCAGCCGCCGACGCTCGGCCAGGTACTCCCGCATCCCCCGCGGGAACACGGCGTGGTCGACCCGGGCCCCGGGTGCGAACTCCGTGGTCGCTCCCTCGCGGATGGCGCGCCATCCGAACCAGACGTCCTCGGCCAGCTCCTTGCCGCCGCGCGGGTCGATCCACGATTCGAACCCGCCCAGATGGTCGAAGAGCTCGCGCGTGGCGAACAGGTTGGCCGTCTCGTACAGCCCGGTCTCGGCCACCACCCAGACGGTCCTGTCGAAGGGGCCGATCGCCACGCCCTCAGGCGGGCGCACGGCGCCCTGCGCCAGGTCCGCGTGCTCGAGCGCAGCCATCCCGGCCGCGAGCCAGCCTGGCGAGGGCACGCAGTCGGCGTCGGTGAAGGCCAGGACCTCGCCGGTCGCCGCCTGGGCTCCGCGGTTGCGGGCCTTGGCGGGGCCCATGCCGGTGGGCTGGCGGACCAGGGTGGGGAGGGGGTGGGACTCCACCAGGTCCGGAGTCGAGTCGGTCGAGGCGTCGTCGACAACGATGACCTCGAACTCGCCCGCTCCCTCCTGGGCGGCGAGGGCATCGAGGGTCGCGCCGATCGTGTCCGCGGCGTTGTGGGCGGGGATGATCACGCTGGCGTTCATGCGAGCAGCTCCGCGTAGAGGCTCTCGTACGCCGCAGTCGACTTCGCGATCGAGAAATCGGCCGCCCGCGCCCGGCAGGCCGCCGCGGTAGCGGGGTCCGCCGCCAGATCCAGGCCCTCTATGAGCGCCCGGGCCAGCGCCTCGGGGTCCGCTCCGTCGAACAGGACCCCGGCGCCCGGGCTGTCGAGGATCTCCGGGATTGCCCCCAGGCGTGAGCCGACCACGGGAGTGCCGCACGCAAGCGACTCGACCATGACCAGGCCGAATGCCTCGCTCTCGGAGGGCAGCACCGAGATCGCAGCCTCGGAGTAGGCCGCCACCAGGTCGTCGTGGGCGTCGACGTTGCGGAGCTCGACTCCCTCGGCCGCCAGGCCCTGGGTCACCGCCGGTCCGGATGGAGCCGACAACACCAGTCGCGCCCGCGGGTGCGTGCGGCGGACCAGGCCGAAGGCCTCGACCAGCAGCGGCACGCGCTTCTGGGGCTGGTCGATGGCGGCGGCGCAGAAGATCACCGGGTCCTCCGACGTGGGCACGGAGGCCGCGAAGCGCGCCAGGTCCACGCCAGGATGGATCACGCGCACCTCGCGCCCCAGAGTCTCGGCAAACACTCCGGCCGCCGCGTGGCTGATGGCGACGGTGCTGCAGCCCTCGAGTGACTCGAGCGTCATCGACAGCCGCCGGCGGCGCTGCATGAGCCAGCGGCGGCTGGGGGCGCCCAGGTAGGTCTGCACGGCGGGCTTGCCCGTACTGGCGGCCCAGCGGGCGGCCACCACGGCGTCGGTGGGGTAGAAGGCGTGCGCAAGGTCGTCGCTGCCGCGGCCGAGGATGCGGCGGCTGGCCGGCAGGTGCGTCAGGTGGTCCTCGAAGCCGCGGCGGGCGAGCAGCCCGGCCCCCGGCGGGCGCCATGAGCGGGTGATCGGCAGCCCGTCCTCGACGGAAGTCCGCGGAATGCCCGCGTGGCTCGTGATCAGCCGCGGCTGGTGGCCGTCGGCCAGGAGCCCGTCGGCCAGGTCACGGATCAGCCGTTCGCCACCGCGCCTGACCTCGGGCCAGAAGCACGGGGCCAGAAGCGCCACCTTGAGCTGCGGGCTCAAAGGAACAGCGTCCGGTGACGGACGCTTCCGATCGTCAGGGCGATGACCTCGGCGGAGTCGACCAGCAGGCGGCCGGGCAGCTCGATCAGGCGCCGCGGTAGAACCCTTGGTGATGTCCCTGGGGCGATCCGGCTCGTGACCACTGCCCAGGGCACGAGCAAGTCCAGGAAGACGAGGTTGAACACTGTGGCCAGCACAACTCCCAGCGCCCCCAGCAGAAGCAGCGGGTGGGTGAGCTTCCAGAACAGCCTCAGCGGGAACGCATCCCGCCGCAGCGAGGGTTGAAGCTTGACCAGGGCGGGCAGGTCTCGCCACCGCCATGCCCCGCGCATGCGGGCGCGCAGCGACACCTCCTCGACGCAGTGGTAGGTCAGGACCTCCGGCGTCCCGTGGTGTTCAAAGCCCGCCTGCCGGGCTCTGAGCGCCAGGTCGGTGTCCTCTCCGATCAGGTCCGCCTCCTCGCGGAAGCCGCCGAGCTGCTCGAGCACCTCCCGCGGGTAGACCATGTTGCAGGTCTGCGCGTAGGGCGTCGGGGGAGTGATGGTCTGGCTGTGGTGATGGGGGGCCAGGAGGATCGAGCGTTCATCGGGGTCGGGCAGGGTTGCGCCCTGAATGAGGGAGCAGGGGTACGCCGCCGCCGCGCTCAATGCGTAGGCCAGCCAGTCGGCGGGAGGCCGGCAGTCGTCGTCGGTGAATGCGATCAGGTGAGCGCGGGTCGCCCGCCAGCCGGCGTTGCGCCGCTGGCCCGGCGATCCGGTGCCCGGGGGGAAGGGGATGGCCGTGAGCCGCCCGGACCGGGCCAAGGGGTGCTCACGCAGGAGCTCGGCGGTTCCCGGGTCGGCGGTGTCGTGGGCCACGATGACCTCCCACAGGCCCGGATCGAGCGTCTGCTCGGCCAGCGCGTTGAGCAGCCAGCGAAGCCGCAGGGTCCTTTCATGGGACGGAACTACCACGGCGATATCGGGCGGCCGGGATTCGCCTCCGGCGGGGTCCACGGGGGCGGAATATACGCTACGCAGGTGGAATCTCCCCGTGGTGAGCCGGGCCAGGACGCGCCCAGCACGGTGGGCGCGGCCGAGCTGGTGATCGACCGGCTGGCCCTGGAGGGCAGGACTCTCCGCGCCCAGACCGCCCATGGGACGCTGGTCAACACGGCGTACTTCATAGGGATCTACACGCTGGGATTGCTGCGCGGATTCGTGGTGGCTGCCTTCCTTTCGGCAGCCGAATACGGCGTGTGGGGAATCGTCGCGATCACGGCGGGCACGCTGCTTCTGCTCAAGCAGGTGGGCATCGGCGACAAGTTCGTCCAGCAGGAGGAGGAGGACCAGGAGCTGGCCTTCCAGAAGGCTTTCACGCTGGAGATGATCGTCATGGGCGCCTTCTCGCTGCTGATGATCCCGCTGTTCCCGCTGGTCGCGCTCCTCTACGACCGCCCCGAGCTGATCGCGCCGGGCCTGGTGTTCACCGTCGCACTGGCCATGGGGTCGCTGGCCGCACCGGTGTGGGTCTTCTATCGCCGGATGGACTTCGCCCGGCAGCGCACCCTCCAGGCGGTCGACCCGCTCTTCGGGTTCATAGTGACCATCGGCCTTGCCATCGCCGGCGCCGGCTATTGGAGCCTGGTGATCGGCACGTTGGCGGGCAGCATCGCCGCGGCGATCGTGATCGTCCGGGCAAGCCCGTACCCGCTGCGGATCAGGTGGGACAAGGCGACCTCGAAGGACTACTTCTCGTTCTCCTGGCCGATCCTGTTTGCCGCCCTCAGCGCGATAGTCATCGCCCAGGGCTCGATCCTGGTGGGCAACTGGACGGTCGGGATCGCGGGAGTGGGGGTGATCGCGCTGTCGGCCGCGATCGCGCAGTACTCCGACGCGGTCGACTCGATCATCACCCAGACGCTCTACCCGGCCATCTGCGCCGTCAGGGACCGCACCGACCTGCTGTTCGAGACCTTCGTCAAGTCAAACCGCCTGGCCCTGATCTGGGGCTTCCCCTTCGGCATCGGCCTGACACTGTTCGCCGCCGACCTGGTCGCCTTCATCCTGGGTGACCGCTGGCTGGCCGCCGTCTTTGTGCTCCAGGTGTTCGGCATCACCCAGGCGCTCAACCACATCGGCTTCAACTGGAATGCGTTCTACCGGGCGCGGGGGGAGACCAAGCCGATCGCGGTGGTCAACGTGGTCACGATGCTGGCCTTCCTCGCCAGCGCCATACCGCTGCTGATCACGCAGGGCCTGAAGGGGTTCGCGATCGGCATCGGCGTGATGACGCTCGTGACCCTGGCCGTGCGCACATATTTCCTGGCGCGCCTGTTCCCCGCATTCGCCATGGCCGGCCATGCACTGCGGGCCATCTGGCCGACGCTGCCGGCTGTCGCTGCTGTCCTGCTCATTCGCCTGGTCGAGACCGGAGGCAGGACCCCGCTGCTCGCTGTGGCCGAGCTGGTCGTCTACGTGGTCATAACGCTCGGGATCACGGCGGTGGCCGAGCGCACGTTGCTGAAGGAGCTGCTGGGCTACGTGCGCGACAGCAGGGCCGGCAAGTCGGCCGAGAGCAGCTCCGCCACGACCTCCTCGCCGATCCGCACGGCGTAGTTGGTGCCCCGGTCCTCGGGGTAGACCTGCGTGGTGTTGGCCATCAGCAGGCCCGGCGCCGGTGTCTGCAGCGGCGGCATGCGGTCGCGGTAGTTCGGGAGCACCACCGGCTGGGCCGCCGGGTCCTTGAACAGCCATGACTTCTTGATCCACGAGCGCTCGAAGGACGGGGTGACCTTCTTCAGGCCGGGCTCGTAGACGTCGAGCAGCTGCTCCATGTCCAGCGCCATCAGCTCGTGGCCGCGCGGCAGGTAGTTGGCCACGTAGAGGAAGTGGCGCCCGTTGTAGCGCTCGAGCGGGATCAGCTTGGTCTGCTCGATCAGCCCGATGAAGCGCAGCTCCGGATCGACCACGTTGGTCCAGTAGTAGGGGCAGAACTCGCGATCGAGCTCGAGGATCAGGCAGAGCGCCTCGAAGTACTCGATCGAGTTCATCTTGCCGATGTACTCGGGGCCGACCTCGGCGCGCAGGCCGTCGTCCAGGAGCTGCTCGAAAATGTCGCTCGGCAGGGCCGCGATCACGGCGTCGTAGCGCTCGGGCTCGCCGTCGGTGGGGTAGTTGCGCGGGTCGTGGCCGGTCCGCCAGGCATCTGGCGCGGACGCGGTGACCAGGAAACCGCCGTCGCCGGCGCGGGCGATGCGAGCCGCGGGGCGGTCGATCAGGACGCGGCCTCCGCGCTCCTGGATGCGGTCGCGCATGGCCACGAACATCGACTCGAAGCTGTTCTTGGGATAGACCAGCAGCTCCTCCTTGGCCTCCTTGCCGCTGGTCTGGCGGCGGTTCATGAGCTTTGCCCAGAGCCAGGACATCGAGATCTGGTCGGCGCGGTCGCCGAACTTGCCGCGCAGGAGCGGGCCCCAGATCTTCGCGTAGACCTCGTGGCCCATGTTCTTGTCGACCCACTGGCGGATCGTGATGCCCTCGTAGGGGGTTACGTCGCGGCCACGGCGCTGCAGCAGGACCACGGCCAGGCCCATGCGGAGCCGGGCGTACAGCGAGAGCGGCTTGTAGGTCAGAAGGTCCTTGGGACTCGTGAACGGGTGCAGCTTGCCCTCGGCGAACATCGCGACGGTCGACGGCCACGCCTCGAGCTCGTCGGGGAGGCCGATCTCGTCGCAGAGGTCGTGAATCTCCTTGTCGCTGGTGAAGAGGTGGTGGTAGTAGCGCTCGAGGAGCACGCCGTCGCCGGTGTCGACGGTCGCGGCCTCGCCGCCCAGGCCGGGCCAGCGCTCGTAGACGTCGCAGTCGTGACCCTCCATCGCCAGGCGATGGGCTGCTGTGAGCCCGGCGAAGCCGGCGCCCAGGACTGCGACCCTCATCGGTTGATCACACGGCCTGCGGCCGCGTCGCGTGCCTCTCGGGCAGCTTCGACATCGATGTTGTGGGTGGCCCGGACCAGGTACAGGGGGCGGTCCTTGACCTCTTCGTAGACGCGGCTCACGTACTCACCGACAATACCCAGGGTGATCAGCTGGATGCCTCCCAGCAGGAGGACGGCCAGCAGGACTGTCGGGATGCCCTCGGCGTAGTCGACGCCGAAGATCCGGCCGATGATGACCAGCGGAATTGCCAGGAAGGCAATGCCGGAGACGATGAAGCCGATCACCGTGGCCAGCTGAAGTGGCGCCCGCGAGAACGACGTGAGCGCGTCGAATGCGATCCGCACCAGCGTGCCCCAGCGGTAGCGGGTCTCGCCCGCGTAACGGGGGTCGCGCACGTAGGGCACGGTCGTCTGCGTGAAGCCGACCCAGACAGCCATGCCCCTCATGAAGCGGGCGTGCTCGCGCATCCGCAGCAGGGCATCGACGGCCTTGCGGTCCATCAGCCTGAAGTCGCCCACGTTGTGGGGCAGGTCGATCCGCGCCAGCTTGGCGAAGAGCCTGGTGAACCAGCGCGACGTGGCCAGCTTGGCCCAGCTCTCGCCCGGGCGCTCGTCGCGGTAGGCGTAGACCACGTCGGCGCCGGCGACCCACTGCTCGATCAGCTTGGGGATCAGCTCCGGCGGGTCCTGGAGGTCCGAGTCGGTGGTCACGACGATGTCGCCGCTCGCGTAGTCCAGGCCCGCGGCGGTCGCGGCCTGGTAGCCGAAGTTCCGCGAGAACCGGATCACGCCGACCCGCGGGTCCTTGGCGGCGAGCTTCTCGAGGATCTCCGGCGTGCCGTCGGTCGAGCCGTCGTCGACCAGCACCAGCTCGAAGTCGACGTCCGCGAGCACCTGGCTCACACGCTCGTGGAAGAGCTCGACGATCTCCTCCTCGTTGAGGACGGGTGCCACGACGCTGACCTTGCCGACCGTCCTCATGCGACCCGCCCGTTCGGCGCCTGCTTGATCGCGATGCGGCCGGTGTAGTCGATGCGTGAGAGCAGAACCTGCTGGCCGCTTTCGGCGAAGTACTCGTCCACGGCCCGGCGCGCACCCTCGTAGTGTCCGTAGTCGTCCACGATCAGGACCCCGCCCACCACGAGCCGCGGGAACAGCTGCTCGAGCTCGTGCTTGGTCGACTCGTACCAATCGGTGTCCAGGCGCAGAAGGGAGATCTTCTCGGGGGCCAGGGCGGGAAGGGTGTCCTCCACCATGCCCTGGACCAGGTGCAGCCGCTCGGCGGGATAGCCGGTCGTGAGCAGGCTCTGGCGGACGTCGGCCGCACCGACTGCTGCCCAGCCACTGCTCTTCTTGCGCTCCCACTTGGCCTTGGGCGAGTAGCCGTCGTAGGGCGAGGGCACGTCGGCCTCGCCGGGCTCGGGCATTCCGGAGAACGTGTCGAACAAGTGAAGGTCGCGGCCGGTCTGGCCTGCGTTCTTTAGCGTCAGCGCGGCCGCCATCATGCTGCCGCCGCGCCAGACCCCGCACTCCACCAGGTCGCCCTCGATGTCGTTTGCAACCACGTATTCGACCGCGTCAACCAGGGTGGCGATGCGCGCGGCGCTGCTCAGGGTGTGCCGCCGGACGCTGCGGATGGTGGCGGCCAGCTCCTCGTCGTACTCGGGCGGAATCGGCGTTCCGACCATGTACTCCAGGCGCCAGCGCCAGCCACGCCAGAGCTTGCGGGCGTTGCGGGTGAAGGTGGGCATCCTTCCCTATTCTGGCTGACGTGAGCCCGACCGGCCTCGTCGAGCAATGCCAGGCCTGTGGCGCACAAGGCCTGATGCCCCACTTCCAGGTCCGCGGCGAGATGGGTGAAGAAGGGCTGATCCCGACAACGAAGGAGTTCGGGACGGCTCTGGGCGACATCCTCAAGTGCCCCGACTGCGGGCACATGCAGCTGGACCGCTTTCCGGAGGAGGAGGAGCTGTCGGCGGCCTACGCCGACGCCGCTTCGGACGACTACGTGGACGAAGAGGCGGGGCAGCGGGAGAGCTCGCGCCGGGTGCTCGTGCAGATCGAGGCCCACGCCGGCCCGGGCGCCATGGCCGATCTGGGCTGCTGGGTCGGCTTCCTGCTGGCCGAGGCCGAGAAGCGGGGCTGGACGGCGGTGGGCATCGAGCCGAGCTCGTTCGCCTCGGCCTACGCGCGGGACCGCCTGGGCCTGGACGTGCGAACCGAGGACATGTTCAAGGCGGACCTGCCCAAGGGCTCCTTCGACGCGGTGGTCATGGGCGACGTCCTGGAGCACCTGACCGAGGCCAACGATGCTCTCGACCACGTGTCCTCGCTGCTTTCGCCCGGAGGTGTCCTGGTGCTGCAGCTTCCCGATGCCGGGAGCCTGGTGGCCCGGCTGCTGGGCAAGCGCTGGTGGTCGGTGATCCCGACGCATGTTCATTACTTCACCCGGGGGAGCATCACGCGGATGCTCGATCGCAGGGGCTTCGACGTTCTCAAGATCGGCACCGACGCCAAGGCGTTCACCGTCAGGTACTACCTCGAGAAGGGAGGTGGCTACCTGCCGGGGCTGTCGCGCATGCTCGTGCGTATCGCCGAGAAGCTCCGTCTGGCCGATCGGATGTGGGCTCCCGACTTCAGGGACCGGATGATTGTCATCGCCCGGCCGCGGCCACGATGAGCACGCCCGACTACCTGTTCGGCCTGGCCCTCTTCCTGTTGATGCTGGGCGGTGTGGTGGGTGGTGCCCAGCTGCTGGTCAGGCGCCGCCTGGACCACCTGGCCGGCGCGACCCGCGTCACGGCCTTCGGGCTGGTGGCCACGCTGGGGGTGCTGGCGGTCCATGTGGTTCCGGGCATGCTCGGGATCCTGAGCCAGGGCACCGTGCTGGCCGCCACCGCCATCTGGCTGGCCGCTGCCGCCGCGACCAGGACCGCCTCACCGGGCGCTGATCCCGCACCGGACCCGGCGCCAGGCACCCAGGGCGGGGGCGCGGCCCGCGCGCTCGCCATGGTGGGAATCGCGGCGCTCGGGGTTTACGTGCTTGCGGTGGGGGTGAGCCAGCTGACCGTGCCGGCGCGAGGGGTCGACTTCACGACCTTCCACCTGCCGGTGGTTGCCGGCTGGATCCAGTCGGGCTCGATCTGGGACATTCGCGTGTTCCTGCCCGATCTGGCCCCGGGGCACTACCCCAACAACGGCGACATCCTGATGCTCGCTGCGGTCCTGCCGTGGCGCAACGACTTCCTGGCCCACCTGGTCATGTACCCGTTCTGGGTGCTCACGGGCGTCGCCCTCTACGCGCTGGGCCGGCGCCTGGCCGCGCCCTGGCCGCTGGCCGCCCTGGCCGCCTGCGTGGTGCTTCTTGTGCCGGTGGTGGCCGTGCCCGCGCTGACGGCGGCGCTTGTGGACACGCTGATGCTCTTCGGCATGGCCGCGGGCGTGCTCTTCCTGCTGCGCCACTGGCGGTCGGGCCGGACCTCGGACCTCGTGCTGGCGGGGCTGGCGCTCGGGGTCTCGCTGGGAACCAAGTGGTACGGGCTGAGCTCGATCGCGGTGGTCGTCGTGGTCTGGCTGGGTGCCTGCGTGGCCAGGCGCATTCCCGCTGGTGCCCTGGGACGTCGAACCGCAGCGTTGCTCGGGCTGATCGCCGTGGGCGGCGGGGTCTGGCTCCTGCGCAACTGGATCCACGCCGGAAACCCCGTCTACCCGGTGGCGCTCCATCCCTTCGGCATCCCGATCTTCGACGCGCCGCCCGACTACGTGCGCAACCAGGCGGGCTTCTCGGTGGCCTACTACCTGGGCAGCCCGGAGGTCTGGGTCAAGTACCTCCTGCCCCAGCTGCGCGACGCCGCCGGGTTGCCCGCGGCCCTGGGCCTTGCCTGCCTTGCCGGCGCGAGTGGGGTGGTGGCCTGGGCCCGGATCCGAGGCCGCGACCTGCCCTATCGCGGCGAGGTGCTGGCCGGGCTGATCTGCGCGGCCCTGCTGCTGATCACCTATGCCGTGACGCCCTATACGGCCGCCGGGCCGCGCGGCATGCCGCTTCTCACGGGCCCGGACTCCCGCTACGGGGTGCCCGCGCTGGTCATCGCGGCGCCCGTGATGGCCTGGCTGGCGGATCGCTCGCGAAGGGGCTCGATCGCCTTCGCAGTGCTCGCGCTGGCCGCCGTCGCGGACGGGATCGTCCTGACCACCCGTGGGGTGGGGAACACGCCTGCGCTGACCGCCCTGGACTGGGCCATCGGCTTGGTGGCGGCCGCAGTGGTCGCCTTGGTGGTGTGGCTCGTCCGCTCCCGCCCGCGGGATCGGCGGGTCCGCTCGCTTCAGGTTGCTGTTGTGGTTGCCGTGGTGCTGTTGGCGGCCGGTGGGCTGGAGGTGGAGCAGCGTTACAACGCCCAGCGTTACACGGGTGACGATGCCGCGATGGCCTGGCTGGCACAGAACGCCGACTCCGGCCAGCGGGTCGCGCTTGCAGGCCTCTGGAGCGACCAGGGAATCGCCCCGGTGCTGCCGTCATTCGGGTCGCGCCTGGGCAACCAGGTCGAGTACGTGGGCTGGCGCGAGCAGGACACGCTGCGGCGTTACAGCACGCGGGACGCCTTCGTCGCTGCGCTCAACCGGGGCGACTTCGACTACGTGGTTGCCGGCAACGGCCGCGTCCCGGGCGTCACCGAGCCCGAGGCGGCGTGGGCTCGCAGTGACGGCTTCCGGGTGGTTGCCCAGAGCCCACGGCTGACCCTGCTCCAAGCGCCCTGAGGCGCTACTTGCGGCCCAGGCCGTAGAGGTCGTTGCCGAGGAACAGCCGGATGGGCCGCAGCGCGGCGATCCGCCTTCCGATGCGGATCAGCGGGCTGTCGAAGCTCTCGAGCAGGTGGTACTGGCCGGAGCGCAGGACGTCGGGGTCGAGCCAGACCTTGGGGTCCTGGAAGCCCGCGGCGCGCATCGCCTTGCGCAGCGAGTGGATTCCCTGCTCGTTCACGTGGTACTCCTCGGCGATCGTGAACCACTCGTCCACGCGGTCGGCGGTGGCGCCGTGCCCGAGGAGCCGGACCAGCGGGCGAATGGCCGGCCAGCCGTACTTCATGAACAGGAGGTTGGGAGCGGTGTGCACCACGAGGTAGCCGCCGGGCTTGAGAACCCGCCGGAACTCGGCGAGCGCCGGAACGGTCTGGGGTGCGTCGAGGTGCTCGATCACGTCGGAAAAGAGGATCCGGTCGAAGCTGTTGTCGTCCCAGGGGAGCGCTGTGACGTCGCCCTGGCGGATGTCCGCGTCGGGGAAGTCGGCACTGAGGGTCTCCTTCGTGAGGTCGACAGCGGTCTGCGAGTAGTCGACCCCGGCCAGCTCGGCTCCGGCCCGGCCGCAGGCCAGCAGCACCTCGCCACGCCCGCATCCGGCATCGAGGATGCGGAGACCGGGAGCCGGGGCGATGGCCCGGACCTGCTTCGACTTGTTGTGGGATACGCCGCCGCCTTCTTGGAACTCGTCAAAGCCCTCGCAGATCTCCGAGAGGAAGTAGTCGCGGTCGTATACGTCTGGCGGGATTGATTGCTCCATCGGCGTCTGAGTTTACGCGGGTGTACGTTCCTGGCATGAAGACCCTGGTGAAGGCGATTCTGGGCGTGCCGAAGCGGATCAAGCTCCTGGTGTGGGCTCTGACCATGCGCGTGCGCCTGGCGCGCTACGGCATCAAGTTCCAGCTGGAAGCGGGTCGCAGGGTCACGCTCAGCAGGTTCCCGACCCTCGAGATCGAGGGGCTGCACCAGCGCGGCGGCAGCTTCCGGCTGGTCCTGGGGGATCACGTCTGGATCGGCCCGAGCGTGGATTTCTCGGTCAAGGCCGGCGTGGACAACGTGATCATCATGGGCAACCGCACGCGGGTGAACCAGGGGGTCTGCTTCAAGCTCTCCGGCGGCACGATCGAGATGGGCGAGGACTGCCGGATGCGCGAGTTCCTGGTGCTCAAGGCGACCGGCCACATGTTCATGGAGGACCGCGTCTCGATCAGCTACTTCGCCGTGATCCACTGCGAGGAGTCGATCCACATCGGAGAGGAATCCGGCCTCGGGGAGCGCATCACGGTGGTCGACTCCGAGCACATCTTCGAGGGCGAGACGGTCTCCTGGCGCAACATGCGGATCATCACGGACCCGGTCGTGCTCGGGAAGCACACCCTCTTGCTCACCAACTCGGTGATCCTGATGGGGGCTCGCCTCGGCCCGGGCTGCGTGGTGGGTGCGCAAGCCGTGGTCAAGGGCGGCGACTATCCCGCCAGCCAGCTGCTCGCGGGAACTCCGGCGAAGTCGCTGCGCACCCTCCACCCCGAGCCGGAGTGAGCGGCCTGAAGGTCAGCGTCGTGGTCTCGACCCGCGACCGGGCCGAGCGCCTGGAGGGGCTGTTGGGGTCGCTGCGCGAGCAGACGCTTGCGCGGGGCGAGTGGGAGGTCGTGGTGGTCGACAACGGCTCGGTCGATCGCACGCCCGACGTGCTCGAGCGCATCCGTCAGGAAGGCACCCTGGACTTGAGGGTGGTGACCAGGAATCGCGGCGAGGGGCGCGGCCCCGGCCGCAACGCCGGCTGGCGCGAGGCCAGGGGCGGGCTGATCGCGTTCACCGATGACGACTGCGAGGCCGATCCGGGGTGGCTCGAGGCGGGCCTGGCCGAGGCAGCCGCCAACCCCCAGAGCTTCATCCAGGGGCGAACTGAGCCGATTCCGCGCGAGGTGCCGAGCATCGGCCCCTATTCCCGCACGATCCGGGTAGAGGCAGAGAGCCCGTTCTATGAGACCTGCAACATGTTCTATCCCCGGGCGCTCCTGGAGGAGCTCGGGGGCTTTGAGGACCTGGCGGCGGGCGAGGACACGGACCTGGCGTGGCGAGCGCTGGAGGCCGGCTGGTCCAGCGCCTGGGCGGGCGATGCCCGGATCTTCCACGCCGTGCTCGAGCGCGGGCCGATCGGCATGATCCGGCTGGCGTTCAGCTGGTCCGACGGCATGTATCTCCTTTCCCGTCATCCCGGGATCCGCCAGGCCGCGATGAACGGCGGCATCTTCTGGAAGACATCCCACCGACTGCTGCTGATGGCGGTGGCCGGCGTCGCGATCGGGCGTTTTCTCCCGCCCGCGCTGATCCTGGCCGTGCCCTACGCGCGCCAGCTCAGGCAGCGCTGCGCGGCCGGGGGGATCGGCCTGACACACGCTCCCTTCCTCGTCCTCTGCGACTGCGCCGAGGTTCTGGCGGCCATCCGGGGCGGAGTCCGTCACGGCACGGTCGTTGTCTAGGCCGTAAAGTCCGGCGCCGTGCTGCCCCCCGTAGCCATCCTCTGCGGAGGCCAAGGAACCCGGATGCGCCACGCAGAGGTGAGCGTGCCCAAGCCTCTCGTGGAGGTCGGCGGGCGCCCAATTCTCTGGCATGTCATGGCGATCTATGCGGCGCAGGGCTTCACGCGCTTCGTCCTGCTCACCGGGCACGGCTCGGACGAAGTGGAGCGGTTTGCAGCCGGATTGGACACGGGATGGGACGTGACCTGTCTTCAGACAGGGCTCGAGACGCCGACCGGCGGGAGGGTGCACCGGGCCGCGTCCCTGCTGGGTGAGGGCACCTTCTGCCTGACCTATGCCGATGGCGTGGCCGATATCGACCTGGCCGGGCTGATGGCCCGCCATCACGATCACGGGCGGGCGGCAACCATGACAGTGGTACGCCCGAACACCCAGTGGGGAGTTGCCAATCTGGAGGATGACGACCGCATCACGGGCTTTACCGAGAAGCCCAAGCTCGAAAGCTGGATCAACGGCGGGTTCTTCGTGATGGAGCCCGCGGCACTCGAACGAATCGGGGCCGATGACATCCTGGAGCAGGCGCCCCTCGGAGCCCTCGCGGACCGTGGCGACCTCTTCGCCTACCGCCACGACGGCTTCTGGGCGTGCATGGATACCTACAAGGACACGCTCGTCCTGAACGAGCTGTGGGACGGCGGCAACGCTCCGTGGTCCGGATTGGTGAAGGCATGATCGACTGGTCGAAGGAGCGCGTGCTGGTCACCGGCGCGCAGGGTTTCATCGGGTCCTGGGTGGCCAGCAGGCTGCTGGACGAGGGCGCCACTGTCGTGATCCCCCGCCGCGACGAGCCCGCCCAGTCGCGCTTCAAGATCGAGGGGCTGGCAGCGCGCTGCGACATCGTGCAGGTGGACCTGATCGACCATCAGGGCCTGATCCGGGCGCTCAACGAGCACTCGATCAGCACCGTCTTCCACCTTGCGGCCCAGACGATCGTAGGCATCGCCAACCGCTCGCCGCACTCGACCTTCGAGTCGAACATCCGCGGCACCTACAACCTGCTCGAGGCCTGCCGTGTCACGGGCGAGGTGGGCGATCCGATCAAGCGGATCATCGTCGCCTCCTCCGACAAGGCCTACGGATCGCATGAGGTGCTCCCGTACCGCGAGGACTTCGAGCTCAAGGCGATCTACCCCTACGACGTGTCGAAGGCCTGCACCGACATGATCTCGCGCTCGTACGCGGTGACCTACGGGCTTCCGGTCGCGGTCACACGCCTGGCCAACGTGTACGGCGGCGGCGACTTCAACATGTCGCGCGTCGTGCCCGACACGGTCCAGAGCCTGCTGAAGGGGCAGCGCCCGGTGATCCGCTCCGATGGATCTCCCCAGCGCGACTACATCTACGCGCCGGACGCGGCCGCGGGGTACCTCACGGTGGCCGAGTCGCTGGAGGACGACAGCCTGCGGGGCAAGGCCTGGAATCTCGGCGCCGGCCAGCTGGTCAGCGTGCTCGACATCGTGCAGCGCCTGATCGCGGTGACCGGGGCCGACGTGGAGCCCGACATCCAGGGCTCGGGCGTCCCGGATGGCGAGATCGACCGCCAGCAACTGGATTCGACGGCCATCTCCGAGAAGCTCGGATGGGCGCCCCAGTGGTCGCTCGACGATGGCCTGGCCGAGACGTACCGCTGGTACGAGCGCGTCCTGAGCTGAGCGCTCAGCGCACCGGCAGCGTGTAGATCTTCAGCCCGGGCGTGTCGAGTGCGGGCGTGGTGTGGCCCAGGCAGTGTTCCCGCTCGGCCGCGAACTCATCCGGCGCCTGCGAGAAGGAGGTCAGCGCCAGCCAGCCCTGAGGGGCGTCGGCCACGTACGAGCAAAGGGTCGCGGGGGTCACCAGGGCCAGCGGGTGCTGGAGGCGCGCTCCCGCGGCCGGCGCGAACAGCTGCGGTCCCATGGCCACCACGCCGTCCCCGGACCGCCAGCGGGGGTCCGCCTCCAGGAAGCGCATCAGCTCGGGCGGCGCAATCAGGCCGATCGTCTCGTGCCGCTGCGGATATCCGGGGGCGGCCACCACCATCGCCGCGATCACCAGGAGCGCGGCTGCGGCGAATACGGGGATGGACAGGATGCGGGCGGGAGGGATCCGGGCCGCGAGCAGGCCGGCCCCGGTGCCGAGCAGCACGGCCACGACCACCCAAGACAGGGGCGCGAGCAGAACGCCTTGTGAATGGAGGGCGAACAGGCCGAGCGTCACGACGTTGGCGGCCACCGCCAGGCCCAGCATCCAGCTGGCCACGCGGCCGGCGAGCCCCTGCCCCCGCGCCGCCAGGGCGACCGCCAGGAGCGCCACGGCCAGTGCCGGCAGGGCGTAGCGGACGTTGGCCGCTGCGCCCCAGATCTCGATGATCGTGTCCCCTGGCGCCACGCCGGTGAAGGGCGCCAGGGCCCAGGCGACCAGGCCGATGGCCGCGACCAGGGTGGCGCCCACCACCGCGCGCGAGCGCGTCAAGAGCGCGCATCCTGCAGCGGCCACGATCACCAGGATGGGCGCGGGGCCCACGAAGAACACGTTGAGCGACGCGGTGGAGCGCAGCGTCTCGATCGGCTGCTCCAAGAAGCTCGAGGCCTCGGCCACGTACGGGATGGTCGGCCGCCCACCGGGGAGAGCCAGATACGGCCACACCGGGGAGCCGTTGTCGATCAGGTCCCGGATGTACCACGGCGCGGACACCGCCAGCCCGGCGAGGAGTCCTGCGCCGATCGCGCCTCGGGCCTCCACGAGCCGGGACCGCACCTGCCACAGGCCGATCACGGCCAGGAAGAAGACGGGGACCAGCGCCGTGCTCTTGGTGCCGAGCGCGAGTCCCAGAGCCACGAGGGCCGGGCCGGCGAGGGCGGGCGTCCGGCGCGCGCATGCGAACAACGCCCCGGCAGCGGCCAGCCAGGCCAGCACCGCGATGTCGTTCTTGGGCCAGGTCGCCACCCCCAGGAGTAGGGGCATGGTCAGGAGCATCGCCACGGCCAAGCCGGCGGCCATCCTCGGCACGTCGAGCCGCCTCAGCCCCAGCCATCCGGCAGCTCCCAGGAGGCCCAGGAGCGCGATCGAGGGGAAGGGAAGAGGGGTGAAGCTCCGTGCGATGGCCAGAAGCCAGCCAAACAGGACCTCATGGGCCAGCGGCTGATAGCCCACGGGCACCACCGGCTCGACCGGCACTACCGACCCCGGATGACCCGACAGGACCCATGCCAGCGACTCGGGCAGGCTGTAGTGGGCCGCGTCGATGCCAGTGACCGGCTGGGCGAGCGCGTAGACGATGGCGACGCCAGCGACGGCCACTAGGACTCCGATCACCGAGTGGCCGCGGGTGCCCATCTGGCGAAGCGCCTCGATCGCCAGAGCTCGCAACGGAGTCCCGGGATCCGGGATCAGGAGTCTGGCTGTGATCCAGGCGACAACCGCTACGCCGGTGAGCAGCAGCGGCTGCGAGCCCAGCCCGAAAAGCCCCAGGCCGAGCGCGCTGATCATCGCGAAGGCCACGCCGATCGGCGCGGCGGAGACGATCCGTTCCAGCGGGCCAGCGGCGAGGGCTCCGGCCACCCTGAGAGCGCCTGCGGCCACCACGGCCACGGCGAGGGCCAGGAGCAGTGTGTGGCTCAGCTCGAAGATGCGCTGATGCTAGACCGAGAGGCCCACGGCTTCGAGGGCCTCGAGGTGGTTCATGAAGACCTGGTCTCGGACGACGAACCCGCCCGAAATCGTCGCAAGGTTGGCCCACTCGTTGTCAAACGGCGCCCCACTGTTGAGTCCACTGCCCTTCATGCGACCCGTCACCAACACGCGATCGTCGCCGAGGTCAATGATCTCCCCCGGCTCGAATCGCAACTCGCGGGTTTCGGCATAGAACTGGGTCAGAGTTCGAAGCCGCTGTTTGCGCCCGCGTGAATTCTCGAAGCCAATCGCAATCCACCGCGGGTCGAAGATCGACTCGACATCGTCGTCATAGAACGCGTTGCCTGCCTCGAGGTCCCCACGGTTCATCGCCTCCCAACCCGTGACGACGACCCAGCGGATCAGCGCCCGCCGAAACCGGGCATTCCGCGGCAGACGTGGCCATACCAGTCGGCCGACAGAGGCCGCGACACCTCGGAGCCTCAGGACGAGGCGCTCTTCCAGGCGACGATGCGAGCTATCGCCGATGGTGAATGGACAACGCATGATCTCCACGCTCTCCGGACTCATCGTCCGCGCAGTATCGCGGCCGGGACGAACTACGCGCCCCCTGCTCGACGCCTGCGTGAATCGCGTGATGGAGAAGTCGGCCCGAGGCGCGGTCGACCTCGTGGCGTAGAGCGCGATACTGCGAGGACGATGAGCCAGGAGAACGTCGAAATCGTCAGGAAGGTCTACGCGGCGGTCGAGCGCGGCGACTCGACGGCTGTCTTTGCGCTGTATGACGAAGCGGTCGAGATCGACGCCACTCGACTTCCTGAGTCGCGCCTCGTCGAACCGAACGTTGTCCAGGGGCACGAGGGCTTGCGACGCTTCGGGCGCGCCTGGGACGAGGCGTGGGAGAGCGCCCAAGACGAATGCGAGCAACTGATCGACGTAGGTGGGCGCGTGATCTCGGTCGTGGCCCGCCGAGGGCATGGCCGAGCGAGCGGGATTCGAGTGGAAGCCGAGCGAGCCGGGGTCTGGACGATCCGTGACGGCAAGGTGGTCCACGCAGTGTGGTTCACGAGCAAGGACGAGGCCCTCGAAGCCGTGGGCTTCTCGGAGTAGGCGCGACAGTGCGGACGGCCCGTGATGCAGGCCACACACGGCCCAGCCGAGTTAAGTAGGGTCGCGGCATCACCTCGGGCCATCCTGTCCGAGGGCTCCGGGGAGGGCGCAAATGCTTCGAACGGTCCGTAGTCATCTCACCTACGCGAACGTGATGGCCACGATCGCTGTCTTCGGAGTACTTGGTGGTGGTGCCTATGCCGCGACGGCGGCGAAGAATACGGTCACCTCGAAGTCGATCAAGAACGGGCAGGTCAAGCTCGGTGACCTCGCCACAGACTCGGTCGACTCGGCAAAGGTGCTTGACGATTCGCTGACCGGGACGGATGTCAACGAGTCGAGCCTTGCCCTCCCCGCGCCCCAGCTCGCTGCCGGTTCGGTCACCGGTTTGACTATCGCTGACGGTTCGGTGGCGGGAACAGACATCATCGCCCCCGCCGCGTGGCAGCCCTTGGTACCAGGCCTTCACTGGGCCTTGAGTGCCAACAGCGACTATCGGCCGGCGAGTTGCTACAAGGACCAGTTGGGAGTAGTTCACCTGCGTGGCCTGCTCGTGACAACGGCTGCGTTCGTCCCGGCCAACTATGTGGCCGCCACGCTCTCCACAGCTTGCTCGCCCCAATTCGGTCAGGAGTTCTTGGCCGCGAAGCTCGCGGGCGGGACGCCTACCGGGAACGGGTTTGCGGAGTTCTATTTGGATAACTCCGGCGCCGTGAGAATCGAATCGGCCGGACCTGGAGCGCTGGCCCCCACCGACAGCATTTCGCTCGACGGGATCAGCTTCAGGCCAACTGACTAGGAACTGGCCGGCACCAACGCGCCCTACATCCAGCTGCTGGTCTAGCCCTAAGCCGGGACCTACGTCACTGCAATCAACTGGCCTCATTCTGGGCGGGAATGGCGCATCTACTGGCGCATCGGTGCCGGCTAGGTGGTCTGCGCCCAGTCACAGAGCCATACGCGCCCGGCTGGATTCGAACCAGCGACTTCTGCCTCCGGAGGGCAGCGCTCTATCCACTGAGCTACGGGCGCAAGCCCGGCTGATCCTACGCTAGGTACTGCGTCTGCGCAGGCGGCGGGAACGG